>CAMDEU010000001.1 GCA_945897085.1 Spirosoma fluviale
TCGTTTTCCCCCTTGTTTTTTGCGGGCCACATCCAGTTGGCAGAAAGGGAAATTCCCTTCAATCCATCTGTGATTGGGGCAAAGATCAAATTGGTCAGTGCTTCGGCAATGGCCAATCGGCTGCCAGCCTCTGGGTTGGCCAATGCAGCCACAGGGGCATGACCGATGGAGGTGGCGATGCCTTTTTTGCCTGTGAAATCTAGCGCCATCACCCCAACATCGTTGAGGGGTAGTTGAATCTCACCGACGGTTTGCTGGGTAGCTACCCGTCCAGTTACGGAGCGATCTACCTTGTTGGTCAACCAATCCTTACAGGCTACAGCTTCCAGCTGAAGGACCTCTTTGAGGTAGGTGGTAAGCAGCTCCTCTTGGTAGGCTGGTTCGGAAAAATTTGATCCTTTTCCACTTTTGTCTTCAAGAATGGTTTTTGGGGAGGAGCCAAATAGATAATTCAAGTTCAAATCTACAGGCTTTTCCCCGGTTTGCTGGTTTTCAAATTTGAAGTGCATGTCTCCTGTGGTCTCACCCACCACGTAGAATGGAGCACGCTCGCGCTCGGAGAGTTGTTGCAATAAGGGGATGTCTTTTTTACCTACCACTAGACCCATGCGTTCTTGGGACTCGTTGCCGATGATTTCTTTGGCTGATAGGGTAGGGTCGCCTACGGGGAGTTGATCAATGTGAATGGTGCCGCCTGTGCTTTCGACCAATTCGGAGAGGCAGTTGAGGTGTCCACCAGCGCCGTGGTCGTGGATGGAGACGATGGGGTTGTTTTCGCTTTCGGCCATGGCACGAATCACGTTGGAAACGCGCTTTTGCATTTCCGGATTGGAGCGTTGGATGGCATTGAGTTCGATGGCATTGGATAGCTCACCCGTATTCAAGGAAGATACTGCTGATCCACCCATCCCGATGCGGTAGTTGTCACCACCCATGATGACGATCTGGTCACCGGCTTTGGGTTCCGCTTTCTTGGCGTACTTGGCATTGGTAAATCCTACGCCTCCTGCAAGCATGATGACCTTGTCGAAGCCATGTTGCTTCTCGTTTTCCTCATGTTCGAAGGTGAGTACTGAGCCAGCGATGAGGGGTTGGCCAAATTTATTTCCAAAGTCAGAGGCTCCATTGGAGGCTTTGATCAGGATGTCCATCGGGCTTTGGTAGAGCCAAGGGCGTGCGGGGAGATTTTTTTCCCAGCTTCGTCCTGCTTCTGACCTAGAGTAGGAAGTCATGTATACCGCTGTACCGGCTAGTGGGATTGAAGCCGTGCCTCCAGCAAGGCGGTCACGGATTTCACCACCTGCACCCGTAGCGGCACCATTGAAGGGCTCCACTGTGGTGGGGAAGTTGTGTGTTTCTGCTTTGAGGGAAAGGACGGTGTCGATTTCTCGAGGTTCAAAAAAATCAGGTTGATGCTGCGTTTTAGGAGCAAATTGTTGAATGCGTGGTCCATGTACAAATGCCACATTGTCTTTATAGGCCGAAGCAATCCGATTGGGATGTCGTTTGGAGGTTTCCTTGATCAATTGAAAAAGTGTCATCGGCTTTTCTTCTCCATCGATGATGAAGGTACCGTTGAAGATCTTGTGTCGGCAGTGCTCGGAGTTGACTTGTGAAAAGCCAAATACCTCCGAGTCGGTGAGCGATCGTCCAAGTTGTACAGCAACCTGGTTGAGGTAATCCACTTCTTCTTGGCTTAGTGCAAGGCCTTCACTTTTGTTGTAGGAAGCAATGTCTGTAATTGCTTTGACTGGCTCGGGTTGGAGGTGAATGTCAAAAACCGCTTGATCCAAGCCTTCGTAGGCTTTTTGGAGCATGGGATCGATCTGCTCACCTGGGTGAAGTGGAATGAATTCTTCGATTCGCTGAATTCCTAGGATACCCATATTTCCTGTGATTTCTACCGCATTTGTAGACCAGGGGGTAATCATTTCCTTTCGGGGGCCGGAATAGAGACCGCTTAACCTTGTGTCTTGAATCGCCTTGGCTTCACCAAAAAGCCAACAAAGTTTGTGTAGGTCTTCTGCGTGTAACGGTTGAGGTGCTTGAACTCCGTATACGAGTTTTTGAGGGGATTCAAAGAAGAAAATCATATCCTTGGGCGGGTAAGTTGCAAAGGTAAGAATTTGGGTTTTAGATCGTAAAAAGTAGGGCTAAGTTTTTACTTTTTGACATGGGTTTTCCAGAGGTTAAAGGATGAACTTCGGTGGGGCAGTTTTGAAATTCATTTGCTGCTAAGTTTCATATTTTTTGATTGGCCTTTCAAAAGGAAATTTTTTGAAGAAATGTTTGGGTTGAACTACTCATTCTGGAGCATTCCATCTGTTGAACTAAAATTTTGTAAGGCAACTTTTATTCAAAATAATTATTTAGTAAAAAATGATTTTACGTATTTAAATTTTAAAAATAGATTTTAAACAGAATAAAAAACCAAATTATATACCTAAGAGACATATTTTTAGAATTTTATTTTGGATAAAAACTATGGAAACTTTAAACATAAAAATAGTTTCCTTAGTTTTATAATTCAAATGAAGAAAGTAGTGGAGACAAGGAAACGAATTTTAGAGATAGCTACGGAGCAGTTTGCACGCTTTGGTGTGCGCACGTTTACGATGGAGGACCTGGCGAGGCAGGCGGGAATTTCTAAAAAGACCATTTATCAAGAGTTTGAAGACAAGAAGGATTTAGTGAATGCTGTTTTTGTCTCCATTTTGGAAGAAGATCAGCAGAAGCTTTCTTTTATCTTAGAACAGGGAGATGGCGTCATCGAGCACCTGGTTCAGACCTCCCGAATGATGCGTGATCGGCTTACCTCAATCAATCCACTTGTGATCCTAGAGGTACAGAAATATTATCCAGAGGCCTGGAAGCTTTTTGAATCTTTTAAGGATCAAACGATTCAAAAAGACTTGGTCAACGTATTGGAGCTTGGAAAAAAGCTGGGGTATTTCCGAGCCGAAATTGATTCTCGCGTGCTGGCCAAAGTGAGATTGAGCCAAATCACTACTGCCTTTGACCCGAGAAATTTTGCAGATCCAGAATACAACCTGCTTGAAGAGCAACTGGTAATTCTGGACCACTTTCTTCATGGCATTTTTACGGATAAAGGAAGACAAGCATTTTTAGTACAAAAAGACCTATTGAATTAAACCAACTAGTATATGAAAAACTACCTTCTCCTAACGCTCTTTTTAGGGCTGAGTGGTACTCCTGTTGCAGCGCAGCAGGTAGTTACCCTTAGTCTCTCTGAAGCAGTAGACTATGCCTTGGAAAACAATCCGGCTACTAAAAATGCCCGATTGGAACTCCTCATTTCCAAGGCTACGATTAAGGAAACGTTAGCCCGAGGCCTGCCTCAGATCAATGGGGCTTACAATTTGGATTACAATCCTAAAATCCCAGTGGTTTTCCTACCAAACCAGCCTCCGTTTGGAGATCCATCTAATCCTAGCGATGTGATTCCGGCTCGATTTGGAGTGAGTTATTCTTCTGGTCTCGGGGTAACTGTAAGCCAAATGATCTTTGATGGTTCCTTTTTTGTAGGCCTACGCGCGTCCATAACCCTCCTTGAATTGACTAATAAGGATCTGAAGAAGGCAGAAATTGATGTAGTGGAGAACGTGAAGAAGGCGTATTTTGGGGTTTTGGTCAACCAGCAGCGAATTCGTCTTGCAGGAGCCAATTTATCCCGTATCGATACCCTGCTCAAAGAAACTACTGCACTCAACGAAGCTGGTTTTGTAGAAAAAATAGATGTCTCTCGAGTACAGGTCCAGCGTAACAATACCTTTACTCAGGTTCAGCGTAGCCAAACGGCCTTAGAAATTAGCAAACAAATATTGAAGCTACAGATGGGCATCCCCATCGAATACGAGGTTGAGCTGGTAGAAACCTTGCAAGATTTGTCTACCAAGGAGGCACTTGTTCAATTATTGGGAGAGGAGGGATCCGACCGCATCGAAATTGAACAGGTAGCCACTCAAATTACGCTAGTGGGGCTAGACCTGAAAAATAATGTCAGCCAGTACATGCCTAAGATTAATTTTATAGGAAATGCACGTAGAAGCGGGGCGGGCAATGAACTGGATAGGGTCTTTAATAAGTCCAACTGGTTTGGCAGCTCCCTGGTGGGTGTAAGCATGTCGGTGCCCATTTTTGATGGATTTTCCAAGGCAGCTCGAATTCAAAAAAATCGCGTGCAGCTCACCCAACTTGAAAACCAACGCTCGTTTTTGAAAGAATCTTTTAATAGCGAATTGTATGCAGCCAAAGCAAATCTTCGCAACGATTTGAATATCCTGGAGGTGCAAGAAGCCAATTTGCAATTGGCCACAGAGGTCTACCAAATTGCGCGCATCAAATACAAAGAGGGGATTGGTTCCAACCTAGAAGTGGTGAATGCCGATGCCTCTTTGATAGAAGCAGAAATTAATTACCTCGGAGCACTCTACGATGGATTGATTTCAAAAATAAATCTTGAAAAAGCCCTTGGGGTATTGCAGACTGATTTGACTAACTAAACCAACATTTTCCTTTATTACTCATTCCTATGAAATCACTACTAACCTTTGCCTCTTTACTGCTCCTTTCCATTGGAGTAGCCTCTTGCACAGGCAACGACCTTGATGCAAAGAAAGCTGAATTGGAAGGCTTAAAAAGTCAACTTTCAGAAATTACTACTCAAATCAAGGCCTTGGAAGCAGAGCTAATTGCAGCTGATCCAGCCTTTGCTGCTGCAGCTAAAAAGTCCTTGCTAATCACGACAGTGGCTGCTACAAAGGGAGACTTTACCCACTTTGTGGAAGTTACCGGCTCAGTGCTCTCCAAGAAAAATGTCAATATAAGCGCCGAAACAGGCGGTAGAATCCTCGATATCCCCGCTATTGAAGGAATGCGTATGAGCAAAGGACAGGTACTTGCTAAAATTGATTCCGAATCGATTCAACGAAGCATTGAGGAGTTAGAGAATAACCTCTCCCTTGCGCGGACAGTTTTTGAAAAGCAGGATCGCTTATGGAATCAAAAGATTGGTACAGAAATCCAGTACTTGGAGTCGAAAAGTCGAAAAGAGGGATTGGAAAAAAGTCTAGCCTCTTTGCGAACTCAAATGGCTAAAGCTGCGGTTCGTGCTCCATTCAATGGTACCGTTGAAACAGTTCGCGTTCGCGTAGGTGAATTGGTGCAGCCTGGTTCACAGATGTTTCAATTTGTAGGCGAGAGTGATTTATTTATTGAGGCAGACATTTCTGAAAGTTATATTGGGGTATTGGCAAAGGGCGATTCAGTAGAAATCACCTTCCCCTCCATCAAAAAAACCATCACTACTAAGGTGTCTGCTACGGGGTCCATTATCAATCCCAACAACCGAACATTCAAGGTGGAGGTGTTTCTTCCTAGCCTTCCAGAGGTGAAGCCCAATATGATTTCCGTATTGAAAATACAGGATTATAAAAACAAGGAGAGCGTTATCGTTCCATCCCACTTGATTTTGGCTGATACCAAAGGAGACTACCTTTTTGCAGTTGAAAATGGGGTAGCAAAGAAAAAGTATGTGAAGCGAGGTTATACCTCAGGAGATCAAACAGAAATCGTGGAAGGCCTGACTGGTACCGAGGTTTTGGTAGACAAAGGATTCCGTGAAGTGGGAGATAATTTTAGTGTAAACGTAGCTAAGCAGTAAACATGGATATCCCTCAAAAATCCAAAACAATCCGTGAGTTTGGATTGTCCAGCTTTAGCGTGGACAATTCTACGTCGGTCATCATTCTGACGTTAATCATTACGGTATTGGGTTTGGGTGCTTACCGCACCATGCCCAAGGAAAGTTTCCCGGAAATCGTCATCCCAACAGTATATGTAGGCACTCCTTATCCAGGCAACTCGCCCGTGGATATGGAGAACCTGATTACACGACCTATTGAAAAGCAGTTGAAGTCCTTGAATAATGTGAAGGACATCAAGTCTACCTCGGTGCAGGACTTCTCCTCCATTGTGGTTGAGTTTACCCCTGGAGTAGAGCTTGCCAAAGCCATACAAGACGTAAAAGACGCGGTAGACAAGTCAAAAAGTGAATTGCCAACCGACCTGGATCAGGAACCCAACGTGCAGGAGGTCAACACCTCCGACTTTCCAATCATGAACGTCAATATCTCTGGACCCTATTCAGAGCAGGAATTGAAGCGTTATGGGGAATATCTTGAAGATGCCATCGAGAAGCTCCCAGAAATTTCCAAGGCAGACCTTGCGGGAACCGTAGAGCGTGAGATTCAAATCAATGTGGATCCCTACAAAATGGAATCCATGGGAGTAAGTTTTGGTGATATTTCTGGAGCAATCCAGAGCGAAAATTTGACCGCTTCTGGCGGTAGCATCAAGAATGGAGACTTTGAACGCACGCTTCGCGTAGATGGAGAATTTACCAGTCCACAGGATTTGGAGGAAATTATCGTCAAAACAGACCAGCAGAAAATTGTGTATTTGAAGGATGTAGCCGAGATCAAGGATACCTTCAAAGACAGGACTTCTTATGCGCGTAGCAAAAATCTTCCTGTGATCACGATCAACGTGGTCAAGCGAAGTGGAGAAAATTTGCTGGATGCTGCAGACAAAATCAAAGAGATCATTGAGACTACGAAGGCCAATCGATTCCCTGAAAATGTAGAGATTTCAATTACCAACGATCAAAGTAAGCAAACCAGAACTCAGGTAAGTGACTTGGAAAACTCCATTATCTTTGGAATCATCCTAGTGGTCTTGGTATTGATGTTTTTTATGGGTTTCCGAAATGCCCTTTTCGTTGGATCGGCCATTCCTTTGTCCATGTTTATTTCCTTCCTAATTCTAGATGCCTTTGGTATTTCTTTGAATTTGATGGTTCTATTCTCTCTCATTCTTGCATTAGGAATGCTCGTAGATAATGGAATCGTGGTGGTGGAAAATATTTACCGCATGATGCAAGATGGCAAGCCAGCCGTCCAAGCAGCTAAAGAAGGTGTTGGGGAAGTAGCTTGGCCTATCATTACTTCTACATTAACTACTCTAGCAGCGTTTTTACCCTTGATATTTTGGGATGATTTGATTGGGGAGTTTATGAAGTATCTTCCCATTACCCTCATCATTGTTTTGTCGGCATCCTTGTTTGTAGCCCTGGTCATCAATCCTGTGATGACGGCGATGTTCATGAAAATTGAAGACATGACCCAGGAAAAGCCAAGGAAAAACTCCTTGAGAATTGTTGCATTTCTGGGCCTACTCGCATTGGTATTTTACCTGATGGGTTGGAATACGCTTGGATCACTTTCCATTGTATCTTCTTTGCTAACACTATTGTATATCTCCTATCTAAGAAGAGCTGTGGGATGGTTTCAAGCGGTATTTTTAGAGAAGCTTGACAATAGCTATGAAGCGCTATTGACTTTTGCTCTGAAAGGGAAAAACCCCACTAAGTTTCTTTTGGCGACCTTACTCCTTTTTGTGCTATCCATTGTATTGTTTGGGATCCGATCTCCAAAAGTTCTATTCTTTCCTGACAATCAACCCCAATTGGTCAATGTCTTCGTTGAGTTTCCGATGGGAACGAGTGTCGAAGCTACCAATACCTTTGTGGATAAAATGGAGGATGAAGTGGTTACAGAATTGGAACCTTATGGAGGGATTATTGAATCGGTAATCACCCAAGTAGGAGTGGGTACCAGTGATCCGACGCAAGGACCAAGCATTCAATCTACGCCGCACAAGGCAAAAATCACCATTGGATTTGTTGACTACATCTTCCGTGAAGGAATTGATACCAATGAGGCTATGGAGGTGATTCGTGAATTTGTTAAAAATTATCCAGGGGTACTCATAACTGTAAACAAACAAGAGAACGGTCCTCCGGTAGGAAACGCGGTAAACATTGAGTTTGTGGGCGAGAATTACGACCAACTGATTGCTTATGTAGATGAATCCAAGGTCTTTTTGGAGTCCAACTCTATTCAAGGATTGGAAGAGCTAAAGACGGATCTGTCGTTGGGAAGTCCAGAAGTAGTGGTTCGTATCGATCGCGAAAAGGCAAAAAGATTTGGATTGTCAACTTCAAGCATAGCAATGGAGTTACGAACTTCTCTATTTGGAGCTGAGGTATCGAAGTACAAGGAAGGGGAAGAAGATTATCCCATTACCCTTCGTTTGGATCAAGATTCTCGCTACGATATCAATACCTTGATCAACAAGAAAATTGGGTTTCGAGACAAATTTGGAGACAAGCGTGAAGTTCCGATTTCTGCAGTAGCAGACATTCAGTATGGCTCTACTTATGGATCGGTGAAAAGAAAGGACTCGGAGAAAGTAGTAACCATGTTCTCCAACGTGCTAGATGGATACAATCCTACGGAGATTAACGGCCAAATCAAGGATGTGATGGCAGCTTTTCCTGTACCAGAAGGGATTACTGTGAAGTTTACCGGGGAGCAGGAGGAACAAGCCAAGTCACAAGCTTTCTTGCTGCGTGCTCTTGGAATCGCAATTGCATTGATTTTCTTAATCATTGTTGCTCAGTTCAACTCTGTGGTCAGCCCCTTTATCATCATGTCCTCGGTTCTATTTAGTACCATCGGAGTGTTCTTGGGCTTGGTGATTTTCAACATGGACTTTGTAGTCATCATGACCGGTATTGGAATTATTTCCTTGGCAGGTGTGGTGGTAAACAATGCGATTGTATTGATTGATTACACTGACTTGGTTCGGGTAAGAAAGCGCGAGGAATTAGGTATCCAAAAAGGAAATTACCTAGCACTTCCTGATTTAGTGGCAAGTATTGTGGAGGCTGGAAAAACAAGACTTCGTCCTGTACTCTTGACCGCCATCACGACGGTCCTAGGATTGATCCCGTTGGCTATTGGAATGAATATTAATTTTGCGACCCTACTCAGCGAATTTGACCCCCAGTTCTATGTAGGAGGCGATAATGCAGCCTTCTGGGGACCTATGGCATGGACCGTAATATTTGGGTTAACCTTTGCGACAATCATTACGTTAGTACTAGTTCCAGTGATGTATTTGCTTACGGATAAGCTTGCTATTAAGCTTCGTAGGTCCTAATCATCCCTGTTTAGGTTGGTGGTTTTTTTGATCAAACCCTTGGAACATTGTTTCAGGGGTTTTTTCGTTTTTTTCTTAAAAACTGAGCTATTTTTTTAGATTTGTGACTCCATAGACCCAAAAGAGATGCAAGAATTAAAATGGTATGTGATGTACACCCGTTCTCGGGCGGAAAAAAAAGTTGCCGACATGCTGGTGGAGGAAGGGGTAGAAGTGTACTTACCCATGGTGGAGGTACTGAGACAATGGTCTGACCGGAAAAAAAAGGTGCAGAAGGCCTTATTCAACGGCTATGTTTTTGTTAAAACCAATCGGAATAACCTTTGGAACTGCTTAAAAATTCCTGGAGCAGTGAAATTTGTTCACTTTTCTGGAGAGCATGCGATCATTCGTGACGAGGATCTTGAAACCATCCAACGTGTCGTTGCTACGGGTGTGGCGATAGAAACTGACGGTTCGGAGATTAGCCCAGGAGAAAAAGTAAAGGTGATTGGCGGATCACTGGAGGATATGGTTGGGGAGTGTATCGAAAAAGGAAACAAGGATTACTTCCTAATTCGAATTCCGGGCATTTACCAAAACTTGTTGGTGAGCATCCCGCGTAAGTTTTTGCAGGTGATCCAAGAGCAGGTGATCGGCTAACGGGACCAGGCTTACTTTAGCTTGCATTGGAATAGCTGGATTTAGCTAATTCTAAAGATTTTTCAGCCCATGCCTTCAAAGGCATTCTGTACCTCATCCTCAGTTTTTCGGAGCTTTGCTCTACAAAACTTAACCAGTTCAGCAGCCTCTTTTACCAGTTCAGCTAGTGTATCCACATTGCTGCTTCCTTCCTCGAGCTGTGCCAAAATAGCCTCCAGCCTTTGCATGGCTTGGGTATAGGTGTAGTCTTTCATTTATTTTCTAGTTGAGTGATGGTGCTATTGATTTTTTGATGCTGCGTATAGGTGGTTAAGGAATCTCCCTCCTCGAGTTGAATGAGCTGAATTGGAAGTCCTTTTGATTCCGTTCGCGTATATCCTTTTTGAAATAAGTTTATAGGATCCAATTGGCGGATGCTAATTTCCTGGTGATCTATTTTTTCACGCTGAAGTTTGAGAAAGCGTTGCATTTCTTTCTTTAGGAGCACGATTTTCTGATCCAAATCTCCATTCTCATGTTTGGTGTGGCTTTTCCCCGAGTGAAGCATTCTAGCTTGGTAGCTGGTGACTTTGTCTAATTCTCGGGATAGCTGCTGCTTTACTAGTCCTTTGATTTGCAAGGCTACCTCCTGGACTTTGGCATTTTCTTCCTTGAAGGTGTTTCTAGTTATCCAATCGAGGCGCTGGGCACCAAGTCCAAGTTGTTCTTCAAATTCCCGAAAGCTGGAAAGTACAAACTCAGCTACTGCGGTTGGAGTTTTTAAACTGGTATGCCCCACCAAATCGGCGATGGTTTCGTCCCGTTCGTGGCCTATGCCTGTAAATAGTGGGAGAGGAAATTTGGCAATGGTTACAGCCAGTTGGTAGTCGTCAAAGCAGTCCAGGTCTAGCTGTGCCCCACCTCCACGAATCAGCACCACAGCATCTAGCTGCAGACGCTCTGCTTGTTGCCCCACTTGTTCCAATGCGGCAATAAGGTTGGTTACCGCTTCATTTCCCTGCATGAGCGAAGGGAAAAGCCTGTGGTAGACTTGGTAGTGGTAGGGGTTTTCCTCAAGTTGATTGATGAAATCTCCGTATCCCGCTGCCGTGGCGCTCGAGATCACTGCGATACGTTGGATTACAGGAGGTAGGGGTAATTTGGCATTGTGTCCTATCCATCCTTCGCTACTGAGGCGGGCTATGGTTTCTTGTCGCAAACGAGCACGCTCACCTAAGGAGAAAGAGGGGTCGATGTCTTTTACATTGAGGCTTAGGCCATAGACAGGGTGGAAGGTCACGCTCGCCTGCGCCAAAACCTTCATTCCGTTTTTGAGGGTAGTTCCGGTGACGGATTCAAATTTACTCGCAACAGTTCGGTAGGTAAACTGCCAGAGATTGGCTCTAATTTTTGCTTGTATTTGTGTGCCTTGTTTTTCTACTAATTCAAAGTAGACATGTCCTTGTGGCGCTTGTCTGAAATCCGACAGTTCACCCACTACCCAGTAGACCGGTTCGAGTTCCGTTTCCAGTACCTGCTGGATGTGCTCGGTGAGTTGAAGAACGGATAGTGAGGGCATGAACTTAGCGTGGTAGCGCCTGATGAATTTTATTGCTGAGATCCTTGCTTGCTCGAAGCAAGGGTAACCTTACCTGATCCGAGCTAAGAATACCCTGGTGAAGTAAAAGATTTTTTAAACCAACGGGATTTCCTTCTTGGTACATCAGGCTATTCAGTTCCAAAAGGGAGTAGGCAGCTTCCATAGAGGCTTTAGGATCTCCTTCGATCAGTATCTTGAAGGTAGCTGGAATGGCATTGGCCAAGACCGAAATCACCCCACTTCCACCGATGCTTAAAATGGGCTTGGTGAGGAGGTCATCGCCGGAGAGGAGCAAAAAATCCTTCGGCATGGAGGCGGCGATCTGCATGCATTGCTCTAAGTTTCCACTTGCCTCCTTGATGCCTACAATATTTGGGTGGTGCGAAAGGGTAAGGGTGGTGCTCGCATTCAAGTTGGACATGGTGCGACCCGGAATGTTGTATAGCACTAGCGGTACTGGGGAAGCATCGGCCAGGGCTTTGTAGTGGGCAATAATCCCATCTTGGGTAGGCTTGTTGTAGTAGGGGCTTACGGAAAGAATACTTGCTACTCCATAAAATTCAGTGGCTTCGATTTCCTCCAGAAGCTTTTGGGTGGCATTGCCACCGAGTCCTAGCATGAGAGGTACGCGTCCGCTGTTGTATTCTACGCAAGCTTGAAGAACCTGAGCTTTTTCTGAGGTACTCAAGGTGGCGGCTTCGCCAGTGGTGCCCAGGGCAACAAGGTAATCTACCCCGCCCGAGATGACATGATCGATGAGGCGTTTTAAGCTTTCAAAATCGATGCGTTGGTCCTCTAGAAAGGGGGTGACAAGTGCTACTCCAATACCTTTGAATGCGTTCATTTAGATGAATTTAAAGACTTGACAAATATAGTGTTAAAGAGGAGTTCTTTCTCCCAAAAATTATTTTGCATTTTAGGTTCAGATTTAGTTCTATCCTAGCAACAAAGTCAAGCACTTTTTTTTACTTAAATTTCAAAAGCTCAAGATGTTAATAATGATTGGATTTGAAAAATGTAGATTGGAACGAAAAAAAAATAAGCAGGTGCTACTAAAGCCTGTGATTCGTTTTTTTAGGAATAAATGCCCTAAATTTTAGTTAAGTTTGATTTTAAATACTCCCTAAAAGGCTTTGGAAATTGTAATTATTTTATTGCTTGTATTGTTAAATGGCATTTTTGCCATGGCCGAGCTATCCCTTGTTTCCTCGCGAAAGTTCAAGTTGGAGAGCCTGAAGAAGCAGCGAAAGTTGGGTGCTAAGGAGGCCTTGGCTCTTTCAGAGAACCCAACCAAATTCATATCCACGGTACAAATAGGAATCACGCTCATTGGCGTTTTATTAGGTGTATACGGGGGGAAAAACATCACGGATGACTTGGAATCCATGCTGCAACAGATCCCCTTTTTGCAGCCTTATGCGAATACCCTGGCAGTAGGTTTGGTGGTGTTGTTGATTACCTACCTTTCCATTGTTCTGGGTGAGTTGTTTCCTAAAAGACTCGGGATGACCTTTCCAGAGCAGATTGCAATACGTGTGTCCAAGCCAATGATCTGGTTGTCCAAGTTAACCAGCCCTTTTGTTTGGCTACTGACAATCTCCAATGATTTTTTACTTTGGGTTTTTCAAATCAAGCGAACTTCGGACAGTAAAATTTCCGAAGAAGAGCTCAAGGCGATGATCAAAGAAAGTGCAGAGGGAGGGGAAATTATGGATATTGAACAGGATATCGTAGAGCGCGTTTTTGAATTGGGGGACCGAAGAATCAATACCTTACTCACGCACCGCAGTGAGTTGGTGTTTTTTAACAGCACCGATTCGGAAGAGATGGTTCGGAAGAAAATCAGTGAAGAAAAACATTCCGCTTATCCGCTTTGCAAGGAAGGTGATTTGGATCAAATCATCGGGATTGTGCTGGTGAAGGACCTTTTTGATTCCAGTCTTAAGGAAGAGTTTGAATTAAAAAAAATTGCGAAGCCCCCACTTTTTTTGAATGAAAGTATGTTTGCTTACCAAGCCTTGGAATCCTTTAAGGCGCATCGTCTTCATTACGGTTTGGTGATCGATGAGTACGGGGTCACTGTGGGGATGGTAACCATGGATGATGTGGTGGACGCCCTGGTAGGGGAGGCCACGGAATTGGACCAAACGGATTACCAAATCGTGGAGCGAGAAGATGGTTCTTGGTTGATTGATGGACAGTATTCCTTAATCGATTTTGAGAAGTATTTCGATTTTGAAATAACCTATCAAAACAAAAATTTTACCACTTTAGCAGGCTTAATCCTTCATCAAAGTGGGTCCATTCCGAATGTGGGAGATACTGTTGTCGTAGAGAAACTTCGGCTTGAGGTCATTGATAAAGACGGGCAACGGATCGATAAGGTGCTGGTAAGCCGGATCTAAGGCACCAATCCTCAAAACACTTTGGATCTAAAGATTTCAGAATTTCTCTAGCCTCTTTTTTTTGGATTTAAAGATCCCTTGTATTGGATTTAAAATTGCACCAGTTTCAAAAACTCGGCTTCAGAAACCAAAGGAATACCCAATTTCTGAGCCTTTTCTTTTTTGCTAGGTCCCATTTCCTCTCCTTCGATGATGAAGTCCAAGCTTTTGGATACTGAACTTAGGTATTGTCCCCCGTGGGCTTGAACAAAGGTGACAATCTCATCCCGTTTGAAGTGATTCAATTTACCTGAGGCTAAGATTTTTTTACCGACTAGTGCATTGCCAAGAGCCACAATCTCTCCCCCTTGCATTTCGAAATTCAGCCCCTTCGCTTTTAATTGGGCTATAATTTCTAGGTTGGCTGGCTGTGCAAAAAATTCTTGGAGGCTTTGAACGAGGGTTTCACCCACACCATTGATTTCCAGCAATTCTTCCGCGGTAGCGGCTTGAAGTTTTTCTAAATTTCCAAAATGCTTTGCAAGTAGCTGGGCCGTGTTTTCACCGATATTTCGAATGCCTAGGGCAAAAAGAACTTTGTCAAAATCCTGTGACTTGGAAGCAAAAATTCCTTCCATCATGTTGCTGATGACTCCTTCCTGGAAGGTATTCGCTTTTAGTTTTTTGATTCGTTCTTGAAGTTCGTCAGGAAGGCTGAGCTGGAGTTCAAGGAGGATGGTGTGGATGGTGCCATGCTTTTTGGTGGCTGCTAAGATCCGTTCAAATTCTATCCTTCTCCCGAGGAAAATCTCCAAGACCACTGCGACAGGGATGTAGTCTTCTACCTTCATCAAATCTGGATGTGCACTTAAATTTTGGAGCAAAAAGTCAACCATCCCTACGTTAGAAGGGACTTTTTTCTTCCAAGCTTTGAGTTGCGCCTGAAAAGCGCGGATCCGATCTCGAAGGGGGAGATGGGTATTTTCCAGAAGAAAGTCTTGAATTTGTTTGAGAGAAATCCCCTCAGTGAGGGCAAACAAGACTTTTTCTAAGGAAATGTAAAGGAGGCCAGTCACTTCCCTTTCGTATTGATCCTGGCTCATCTCTAGACCTAAAAGCTCCTGTTGTTGGCCATCTAAACTGTAGATATCCGCATAATTGCGAATGAATCCTTGGTCGATCAAGGCTCGAATTCGTTCCGTTCCCATGGAATCAATGTCCATGGCTCGTTTGCTTACAAAATGTTCGATACGCCCGAGGATCTGTGGTGGGCATGCAGAAGTATTAGGGCAATAATGCTTCGCTTCCCCTTCTTTCCGTTCCAAAGTGCTGCCGCATTCCGGACATTGGCTGATGTAAGTAATTGCTTTAGCGCTAGCTCTTCGCTTTTCGGGAATAACTGCTGTGATCTTCGGGATAATTTCGCCTCCTTTTTCCACCATCACAAAATCACCTTCATGGATAGCTAGCCGTTCGATTTCATTTGCATTGTGTAGGGAAGCCCTTTTGACGGTGGTACCCGCAAGTTGTACCGGCGCTAGATTGGCCACAGGGGTGATGGCACCCGTTCGCCCAACTTGGTGGGTGATGGAAAGCAACTCTGTTTCCGCACTTTCTGCCTTGTATTTGTAGGCGATGGCCCAGCGGGGATTTTTAGCGGTAAACCCGAGCTCTTCCCGTTGTTGGTAGTCATTGAGCTTGATCACTACCCCATCGGTATCTAAGGGCAATTCAAAGCGCTTTTCCCTCCAGGATTCGATGTAGCCCAATATATCTTCGATATTTTTAGCCTTGAAATAGGTGGGGGACACATTAAATCCCCATTTTTCCAACAGGTGAATCGCTTGGTCATGTTGATTTACTTCTAGATCATCTCCCAGTAGCTGGTAGAAATAACAGTTGAGCCGTCGCTTGGCCACCACACTACTGTCCTGCATTTTGAGAGTTCCAGAGGCGGCATTCCGAGGATTGGCAAGAAGAGCATCGCCCTTTGTTTCCCGCTCCGCATTAATTTTTTCAAA
Organism: Spirosoma fluviale; assembly: GCA_945897085.1. Classification (GTDB taxonomy): domain Bacteria; phylum Bacteroidota; class Bacteroidia; order Cytophagales; family Cyclobacteriaceae; genus Algoriphagus. Next base: position 15,711 of record CAMDEU010000001.1, read on the forward strand.
TTCCTTGAGGGGTAAAAAAATCTCGCCCCGAACCTCAAAACGACTTGGAATGGAGGCTCCTATGACCTGCAAAGGGATGTTTCGGATCGTCTTCACATTGGCAGTGACATCATCCCCTTTGGTGCCATCGCCCCGAGTCACGGCTCGCGCCAAGTGTCCGTCTTCATAAACTAGGGATATAGCTACCCCATCAAACTTTAATTCACAGAAATAGTCGTAGTTCTCATGGCCCAAACCTTTGATAACTCGCTCATCAAAAGCGGTTAATTCCTCTGCCGAGTAGGTATTGCCCAAGGAAAGCATGCGGGACTCGTGGGCAACAGTCTGAAATTCTTTGGTGATGGTGCCACCTACGCGCTGACTAGGGCTATCTTGCTGCAGCAGATCAGGAAATGCTTTTTCCAAGTGAATCAACTCTTCTAGCAGCTGATCAAAATCGTAATCAGAAATTTCTGTACGGCTTTCTTGGTAGTATAGCTGGTTGTGGTGATTGAGCTGCTGTGAAAGTTCTTGGATACGATGTGCGGCTTCAGCGTGGATCATGGACAAATAAAATTGCTTGGGTAAAAATAAGGGTAAAGAGGAAAGAAAAAGGTGTTTGAAGTTATTTGTCACCTCATTTTTTTGAAGAAATTATTGGATTGACAACAATTGTCTGTGTAGGGATTTTATCAGCAGGAAGACTTACAGGCTTCCCTTGAATTTTCTATCTTTGTGGGCTAGTTTTAGAAAAAGAATTTGTTTTTTCTGGGAGCGATACAAGACCTACATGAGCAACACCAAATTTAAACGATATACCGTTACCTCAGCATTGCCTTATGCGAATGGACCACTTCACATTGGTCACCTGGCAGGTTGCTATATTCCGTCTGATATTTATGTACGCTACTTGCGGTCCCAAGGAAGAGATGTCGCCTACATCTGTGGCTCCGATGAGCATGGCGTAGCGATTACGATCAAGGCAGCTAAGGAGGGAAAGACGCCTCAACAGATTGTGGATTATTACCATGAGATGATGAAGGGGAGTTTTGAGCAATTTGGGATTAGCTTCAACCATTACTCCCGTACTTCTGCTCCCATCCATCACGAGACGGCTCAGGAATTTTTTACGAATTTGCATCAGAAAGGAGAATTTTTAGAGCAGACCACCGCTCAATATTACGATGAGGAGGCGGATCAGTTTCTTGCTGACCGCTACATCGAAGGCACTTGTCCTAAATGCAGCAACGAAAACGCCTATGGAGATCAGTGCGAAAAATGTGGCACCTCCTTGAGTCCCACTGATTTAATTCGACCCAAATCGAAATTGAGTGGGCGTACGCCAGTTCTAAAGGAAACCACCCACTGGTTTTTGGACTTGGCGCGCTACCAGGATTTTTTGAAAAAATGGGTTTTAGAAGAGCATGGGGACGATTGGAAAAACAATGTCTTGGGCCAATGCCGCTCTTGGCTAGAAGCAGGAGATGGACTCCAAGCAAGATCCATGACACGAGATTTGGATTGGGGTATTCCAGTTCCTCTTCCTAGTGCCAAAGGGAAGGTATTGTATGTTTGGTTTGATGCTCCGATTGGCTATATCTCGGCTACCAAGGAGTGGGCAAAAGAAAAAGGAATTGATTGGGAGCCTTACTGGAAAGACAAGGATACCAAACTAGTTCACTTTATCGGCAAGGATAATATTGTGTTCCACTGCATCATTTTTCCGGCTATCTTAAAAACCCATGGAGGGTATGTTCTTCCGGACAATGTACCTGCAAATGAGTTTTTAAATTTGGAAGGAGACAAGATCTCTACTTCCCGAAATTGGGCTGTGTGGCTCCATGAATACTTGGAAGAATTTCCAGGGCAGCAGGATTTACTTCGGTATGTGCTAACCGCCAATGCACCTGAGACGAAGGATAATGATTTTACTTGGAAGGATTTTCAAACGAGAACCAATTCGGAATTGGTAGCTATCTATGGCAATTTTGTGAACCGGGCCGTGGTGCTCACGCAAAAGTTTTTTGACGGGATTGTGCCTGCTCGCGGAGAATTGCGAGGGATTGATCTGGAAGTTATCCAGGAGCTTGAAGGTTTTCCAGAAAAAATAGCCGCTTCAATTGAACGTTTTCGTTTCCGAGAAGCCCAGGGCTTGATGATGGATTTGGCCCGAATGGGAAATAAGTACTTGGCAGATACCGAACCTTGGAAAGAAATAAAAACAGATGTTTCTCGAACCGAAACCATCTTAAATATTGCACTCAATGTAGCGGCCAATTTGGCCATCCTATCTGAACCATTCTTACCTTTTACCGCCCAAAAGCTGTACCGCACCTTTGGGATGCAAGCCACTACCTGGGCGGATGCGGGAAATGGAAATTTGATTCAATCAAATCGAGCTTTGGGGGTGATTGGACTCCTTTTTGAAAAAATTGAAGATGAAATAGTCGAGAAACAAATTCAGAAACTTGTAAACGCTAAAAAAATGAATGAAGCTGCAGACCTCCCAGTTCCTGCGATGAAGGAGCTGATTACTTACGATGATTTTGCAAAGTTAGATATGCGAGTGGTAACGGTCTTGGAGGCCGAAGCAATGCCCAAATCCAAAAAGTTGTTGAAGTTGAAAGTGGATATTGGCTTAGGGCACCGCACTGTCTTGAGCGGTGTTGCCGAGCATTTTGATCCCGCGTTTTTGGTGGGCAAGCAAGTGACCATGTTGATTAACTTGGCTCCTCGAAACATGATGGGAATCGATAGTGAGGGAATGATTTTGATGGCCGCAGATAAGGATGGAAAACTCAAGTTGCTCCAACCGCATGAGGGTACTTCACCAGGATCAGTAATTTCCTAAGGAGTAGCAAGGCACAAAAAAAGGAGACAAGTTCTTTGTCTCCTTTTTTTGTGTGTATCAAGGTGAGCTTTCTATCCTTTTTAGACTTTAATTGGATTTCACAGCCCCTTTAGGCATTTCAAATAGATCAGAATCGAGTTCCTCTTTGACTAAAAATACATCTGAAAAGCTAGTTTGGTAGCGTATTTTTTTACTGGAGTCATTTTCGATTTGGAAACCGGTGATCACTCTTGGGAAGATCAAGCCACCTGCGTCTCGGTAGTCTTCGTATTTCAAGGCTTCCTGCACCTGATTGCCTTTGTCGTAGAAAGTCACTGCAAATAGCACCCAGGCCAACTGGCCAGTAGTCGGGTCGATCAAAAGTTCATATCGGTTTGACGGTCCTAATAGTTTCCCATCTTTCACTTTTGCTTCCAGTGTTGGATAACTGATTCCATTGAATACTCTGTTATCCAATGGGGTGATGGTCACCAAGGTATCGGTAAGCGTATAGGGGATACTGAGAAATGTCGAATACAAGTTGTGGTAAAAGCGGACCGAATTTCCGGGAAAGGCTTGACGATTGGGGCTTATCCAAACTTTTTCACCGTCATTTCCGGCTTGAAAAAGGTCTGCATCGATGCGCACCTTACCCTCTCGGAGATCGAGGTAATGATTTTCCCATTCTAGGGTAGTTTCATGCACCATCGCAAAGGATAAGGACTTGGCATCCACCCACTGTTTCCAATCTCCGTGTGCTTCCAAAAGTTTTTTAAAGTGTTCGGGCTGCTGCAGTCGGGGATCAGGCCCTTGATTTTTTTCTTCACAGGAGAATAGCGTCAAAAGAAGGAAGGCTGGAAAAAGAATTTTAGACAAATTCATAGCGGTAAAATTTTCTAAATATACCAAAACAGGGAAATGTTCATCGATTTTGATTCGTGATTATCCTATGGTGGGAGCAAATTTAAAAAAAAAGTAGGGGAGGTATTCGAAGAAATAAAAATCTTATTTAGATTTGTTCCAAATAAAAAATAAGTACTTATGTGGAAGCAAATCCGCCAATTCCTAAATGACATTCACCTGTATGCTGGCTTGCTCTGTTCAGTAGTAGTCATTGCGGTATGTTTTACGGGTACACTTTACGTCTACAACACAGAAATACGCGAATTTTTTGATTCAGAGAGGTATTTTGTTTCAGGACAAGGCAACCTCAAAACACTAGAGGAGTTAAAATCTGGCCTTCAACCGCTTGAACATGGCAAGTTGGTCGGTGTCACGAAATACCAGGATTCCGATAGGACAGTACAGTTTCAAGTGAAAGCGGAAGGCGAGGAGAAAGCAACTACCTATTTTGTAGATCCCTATACTGGGAAAATTTTGGCAGACAACACCAAGAAAACCTCATCCGAAGAGCTGATGGGCTACGTATTTTCAATGCATCGCTGGCTTCTCTTGGATAAGGTGGAGACACCCCTACTAGAAAGTATGACCAACCAAGAATTGGGTCGCTTGATCAATGGAATAGCGACATCCTTGTTTCTGTTAGGAGTGCTTACGGGAATTTTCCTTTGGCTTCCCAAAAAAGCAAAAAATTGGAAGCAAGGATTGACTGTGAAATGGTCTGGTAATTGGAAGCGAATCAACCATGACCTGCACAATGCCTTGGCTTTTTACTCGTTCATTGCACTATTTATCATGGCAGTGACGGGTCCGTTCTGGTCCTTTGGATGGTACAAGACCGCTTGGCAAAAAACCTGGGACACCTACCAAGCTCCCAAAGAGGAGAAGAAGGAGGATAAATCCAAAGAATCGAGTACCAGCGAGCAGGTTGTAGAAGATTCTACGGCTATTCCTGAACCCCTAGTAATCTCTCTTGATGAAGTCCTCGCAGCAGCAAATCAGCACTTGTCTTACTCTGGCGTGATCAAACTTACTTTTCTAGAGGAGCCACAGGGCGATTTAGCGATAAGTAAGTCTCGAACAGGCTTTTTTGCGAGAGCCGGAGCTGATCAACTGAAGTTAAATGCACAAACCTTGGAATTAAAGGAGAAGGTGTTATTTGGAGAACTTCCGGTTCGCCAACAGATTGGAAAGTCTGTGAAGGCCTTGCATACGGGAGAGATTTTTGGCCAATTCACCAAATTCCTTTGGGCTTTAGCCTGTGCAATAGCGACTTCACTTCCCATTACAGGAACCATGATCTGGTTGAACAAGCGAAAGAAAAAGATAGGAGCCAAAAGCGAGCAATAACCCAAGTAAATCCTTTGCTAGCTAGCAGACAAAGTCCACCTAGGCTTACTTGGCGGCAGGTGATCAGCTCTTTTTTTTAGCGGATATCGTGAATTTCCCAAAAAATAAGGAAAATTTACAGCATGAGAATTCTCGTAGTAGAAGGTAAAAAGGGGATATCCGGAATAGGATTGGCCTCAGCAAGTCATAAAAAATTGACTCAAGAATTCGTTAATGAATAATCCTTTACGAGTGAGAAGGAGAAGGAAAGTGGCTTCCGGTTGGACTGTAATAAGCCTCTTTTAGAAAAAATTAAGCATAGATTAAGGTAGAACTAGGCTAAATTCTTCAATATTGTAGTTAACCTAACCACTATGCTTGACCGGATTATACAGTGGAGTATTTCACACAAATTCATCGTTGCCCTTTTTATTGCAGCTTGGATTGGATTCGGGCTGTATGCCTTAGCCAACTTGCCCATCGGTGCGGTACCTGATGTGACCAACAACCAGGTTCAAATCATCACTACCTCTAGAAATCTGGCCACGGAAGATGTAGAGAAATTTCTTACCTATCCTATCGAACTGGAGATGGCCAACCTTCCAGGAATCAAGGATATTCGTTCCATTTCCAAGTTTGGTCTTTCGGTGGTGACCTTGGTATTTGAGGAGGATTTAGGTACCTACTTGCCCAGGCAATTGATTGCAGAACGCCTCAAGATCGCTGAAGAAAGAATTCCAGCAGGGTTTGGCAAACCCTTTATGGGTCCTATTTCCACAGGACTTGGAGAAATCTACCAATACATCATCGACGTCAAGCCTGGATACGAAGACCGATACAGCATCACTGACCTGCGTACGATTCAAGACTGGGTAGTGCGCCGCAACCTGTCCGGCATCGAAGGGGTCATCGAAGTCAATACCTGGGGAGGCTACCTCAAAGAGTACGAAGTGGCCATCAATCCAGAACGACTCAAGGCCATGGAGGTAGACTTGGCAGCTGTTTATGCCGTGCTGCAGCAAAACAATTCCATTGCTGGAGGTAGCTACATTGAAAAAACCAACGAGAGCTTTTTTATCCGTGGAGAAGGGCAAGTCAAGAGTTTGGAGGACATCGAAAACATCGTGGTGGAGCTTCGTAATGGGAGCCCCATTTATGTACGAGATCTGGCTGAAGTAAAGTTTGGATATGCCAACCGATTTGGAGCCGTTACAGCCAATGCCCAAGGAGAGAAAGTGCTGGGACAGGTAATGATGCTCAAAGGTGCCGATGGCAAAGGGACCATTGACCGAGTAAAAGCAAGGATTGCAGAAATGGAAACTACGCTTCCAGAAGGGATTGTTATCAACGGATTTTTGGATCGCTCCGAACTCATTGGCCGGACGACCTTCACCATCGTGGAAAACCTGCTTTTAGGCTGCCTCATCGTGGTTTTTGTAGTGGTCTTGTTGCTGGGCAACCTTCGCTCAGGGCTCGTAGTGGCCTCAGTTATCCCCTTGAGTTTGTTGTTTGCCTTGTCCATGATGTATTTGTTTAACGTGGATGCTAACTTGATGAGTTTGGGGGCAATTGACTTTGGTATCATCATCGATGGCGCAGTTATTATCGTAGAGTACATCGCTTACCAGTTTAGCAAGTCATCGGAAGCTTTCGTGGGGCTCACTAAACAAGAAAAGCAGGTTGAAAAAGATAGAATTTCCTTCACTGGATCTTCTAAAATGATGCATTCGGCTATTTTTGGGCAGATCATCATTATCATTGTCTTCATTCCCATTCTCTCCCTTTCAGGGGTGGAAGGTAAAATGTTTCGTCCCATGGCAGAGGTATTTAGTTTCGCCTTGATCGGAGCCATGATCTTGGGACTTACCTATGTGCCAGCAGTCTCTGCAATTTTTCTCAAATCGAGCGTTCCAGGTCCCAAAAATATCTCGGTCCGATTACTACATTTTTTAAATCAAGTCTATAAGCCGGTATTGCATTGGGCTTTTGACCACAGCAAAGCAGTACTTATAGCTGCAGGAAGCCTTCTAGTGGCTGTTGTACTCATTTTTTCAAGCATGGGTTCGGAGTTTGTACCCACCTTGGACGAAGGAGATTTTGTAATTCAGCCTGTATTGAAGACAGGAACTACCTTAACCAATACGGTAGAGACCATTACCGAGATGGAGCGAATTCTTATGAAATTCCCTGAGGTAAAGCAGGTAGTGACACGTATCGGCGCAGCAGAAATTCCAACTGATCCCATGTCTATGGAAGAAAGTGACGTGATTGTCACCTTACATCCTCCTAGCGAATGGACCACTGTCGAGACCAAGGATGAGTTGGCCGAGGAGTTTAAAAAGGCTCTGACAGCGATTCCTGGTCTGGATTACGAGTTTACCCAGCCAATAGAAATGCGCTTCAACGAGTTGATTACTGGAGTACGAGCTGATTTAGCGATCAAAGTGATTGGAGAAGATCTCGATGTGTTGTTGCAGACGGCTGAGGAAATTGAATCCGCTATCCAGGGGGTAGAAGGAGCTGCAGATATCATTCTTGAAAAAGTGGATGGACTTCCTCAGATGAAAATCGAATACGACCGCGCCAAAATAGCCAAGTATGGCTTAAATGTGGAGGCAATCAACCAGGTAGTTACCATGGGCTTTGCGGGGCTCAGTGCAGGAACAGTCTTTGAGGGAGAGAAGCAATTTGATTTGGTGATCCGCTTTGATAAGCCCTTCCGAAAAGATATCGAACACATCGAGAATGCAGCCATTCAGTTGCCCATGGGAGGAAGTATTCCCCTCTCCGAATTAGCCAAAATCACCTATACCAAGGGTCCTGCTAAAATTTCGCGAGACAACACCCAGCGCAGGGTAGTGGTGGGAGTGAATGTCCGAAATCGAGATCTTCAATCTGTGGTGGACGATATACAAGCGATTGTAAAAACCAAAGTCACCATTCCGGAGGGCTACCGAGTGGATTACGGAGGGCAGTTTGAAAATTTGCAGCAGGCAAGAAACCGACTCCTAATCGCAGTTCCAGTAGCACTCATCCTAATTTTTGTGTTGTTGTACTTCGCTTTTTCTTCCGCTCGAGATGCCTTTATGATTTACACGGCGATTCCGTTTTCAGCCATCGGAGGAGTGGTATTGCTTTGGCTTCGGGATATGCCGTTCAGTATTTCTGCTGGCGTAGGATTTATTGCACTTTTTGGCATTGCGGTGCTCAACGGCATTGTGATGATTGAACATTTCAAATCCATGGCAGGGAGGTTTACCTCAGTTCGAGAATTGGTGATGGTGGGGGCTGCTGAGCGTTTGCGTCCCGTCCTTCTTACGGCATCGGCTGCGGCCTTGGGATTTTTACCGATGGCGCTCTCTGGTTCTGCCGGTGCGGAAGTGCAGCGTCCCTTGGCTACAGTGGTGGTTGGGGGCTTGATTTCGGCTACTCTTTTGACTATGTTGCTACTGCCAGTACTGTATGTGTGGTTCAGCAACCATAAAAAAATCAACCAATGAATCTTCTCAAGAAAGGCATAAGCCTGCTGCTCCTATTTCTACTATGCCCCATCGTCGCATCCTGGGCACAACAAGCAAGCCCCCTGACCTTGGAGGAGGCATTAGTATTAGCAGAAAAGCAAAACTTGGGTATCCAAGCAGCACAAAAGCGGTTAGCGGCTGCAGAAGCCCTGACTGGTTCCGCATGGACCTTGGAGAAAACACAAGTATATCATGCTCAAGACCAGAACGACATTGCTGAAAATGGAGTATTCAACCGTGTTTGGGGTGTACGTCAGCGATTCGAGATGCCTACCGTTTACAGCACATCCAAAAACCTACTAAAAACAGTACAGAATCAGGAGGAGGCACGCTTGCAATTGGATATTCGAGACTTAAAAAAGGAAGTGAGTTTGGCTTTTGTAAACGCGCAGTATTGGATGGAGTTGGAAGGTAATTACAATTTTTTGGACAGTCTCTACTCGGCTTTTGCAAATGCGGCTTCACGTCAACTCGAGACCGGTGAGGTTTCCTTATTGGAAAAGCTATCTGCGGAAAGCAAGAAGTTGGAAATAGGGTTGCGCAGCAAGGAAGCAAAAAGTGAGAAATCGAATGCGTTGATGCGATTGGCAAGCCTGTTGGGAATGGAGGGTGAAATTCAGATTTCTACTACTCCGGTGGTATTGAATTCAGGAATGCCTCAAGACATGCATCCAGGCCTTTCTTGGATAGAAGCAACCAAAATGCAAGCCAAGTACCAGACCCAAGTGGAGCAGCAGTACTTGTTGCCCGATGTAAATATGAACTTGTTTCGAGGCACCAATTTAGCAGCAGGCTCCAAAATCTATCCAGGTTTTGAGGTAGGAGTGGGCATTCCCTTGTTTTTTGGAGCCCAAGCCGCCAAGATAAAGGCAGGAAAACTAGTTCAGGAGCAAGTAGGATTGGAAGCAGACAATTTTCAATTGCGCTTGGACAATCAAATTGCAATCCTGCAAAATAAGTTGGCACAACAGGGACAGGTAATCCACTACTTTGAGCAGGAGGGCATGCGACTCGCAGATCAATTGCAGGTCCAAGCCACTCGCTCCTTTTCAGAAGGAGAAATCGATTTTCTACAGCATGTGCAATTGATAGAAAATTCACGATCCATTCGTCTCCAGTACTTACAAGCGAAGCGGGACTATTTAATCACTCAACTCGAACTTATTTACCTAAATCCCTAATGAAATCTAGTTCAAAAATACTTTTAACGCCTGTTTTGATTTTGTTTCTGCTGACCTCCTGTACCAAAAAGGAAGATGGTATTGAGGTGAGTGAAGCACCAAGCGAATCCACTGAAATTCAACTGACGGAGGAACAATTTCAAACCATGAAGATGGAGTGGGGCCCATTGCACACTGGAGAGTTTTCAGAAGAAATTCAGGTGCAGGGCACCGTACAAATTCCAGTGGAAGGGATGCGAGAAATCACAACCTACTTTGGAGGCTATGTTCAAGATCTGAAATTGATTGAAGGGCAGGAAGTCCGAAAGGGTGAAGTGTTGTTTACCTTGGAGAATCCTGATTTTCTTCGTTTGCAACAAGATTTTCTCGAGATAAATAGTCAATTGGCCTACCTCAAAGCAGAATGGGACAGACAAAAGACCTTGGCGCAGGAACAGATTTCGGCGCAGAAAAACTTCCTAAAAGCTGCGGCTGACTACGAAGCTGCTTTGGCTAAAACCCAAAGTTTGAAAAAGCAATTGGCGATGATTGGGATCAATTCGGATGGGTTGACACCAGCTACCATGCGGAGTAAAATTTCTGTTACCTCTCCAATCTCGGGATTTGTTGTGGAGGTAGTGGCTGTTCCAGGACAATTTTTACCTTCAGCAGCCAAGGCTCTTGGCTTGATCAGTAAGGAACATATTCATGTGGAGTTGGTACTTTTTGAGAAGGACGCGAGCAAGGTTCATATGGGTCAAGTAGTTGAATTTACCAGTCCTGACCGCCCGGATGAGGTGCTCAAGGCAAAGATAAAAGTTGTAGGCAAGTCCATCAATGCCCAACGACAGATCAACGTGCATGCGGACCTGCTGGATGAAAAGGAGGAAGCAAAATTGACCCCGGGTATGTTTTTGCAAGCTAGAATTCAACTTGATCCCCAACGGTCTTTGGCTGTTCCTGAAGAATCGATCATTGAAGTAGGGAAGGACCACTATATATTGATTCAAAAAGCGAAATCTAATGATTCCTATACTTTGCAGAAAATAAAGGTTATTCCTGGAGCCAAAGGCAAGCATTACCGAGCAATCTCCACAGCCTCAGCCTTAGATTCTACAGCTGTAATCTTGGTAAAGGGAGGGTTTAACCTGCTTTAATCATATTTATTTTAAATCAGTAGGAGCTTTATAGTCTATTTGATGGTAATCGATCAAGTTTCCTTCCAAGGTGTAGGTTCGGAGTTCGAATACTTCTTTGGTTAAGGTAACGGTACCGTAATGATGTCCTCGATATGTTTTTGCGCTAAATGGAACTCGGTTAGGCGCGAAATCCTCTAGATTTCCTCCCATTCCCCCAAGTTGAAAGTAAGTAATTCCCTTGGCAGTGTTTACCTGATCTTCCCAAATAGGAAAGGTTCTCATGTAGGTATGAAGGTGTCCAAAAAAGAACACTTTTACTCCTTCTTTTTCAAGAAGGGATACTAAATCTTGAAACTTTCGATCGCCATAGGTACTTGGGCCGCTCCAAGTGTTGCCATAATCGTCTTCATCTGCAGAATATGGCGCGTGATGCATCAACACCACTTTCCAATGAGCAATACTTTTTTGAAGTTCATTTTGTAACCAAATGTACTGGCTACCTCCTTTTTGGAGATTTTTGGGTTGGTTTGAATCTAGAATAAAAAAATCTCCAAGCCCATAGCTAAGTGCATAATATCCTTTTTCTTCCGCCTGGGGATGGTAGTAATTGAACCAGTGCAAGTCTCCTTCCCCATTTCCAGGAACAGGTAGGTTAGGGATTCTAGAGTAGAGTGCTGAGCTCCCAGGAAAAAATTCTTGGGTCCACTGCCACTTTTGTTTTTTCTGACCCCCGTCAGTGAGGTCACCGAGGTGGATTGTAAAGTCTACGCGCTCGTCCCAAAGTAGGGAGCCAATTTTTTCATTGATTTGTGGGCGAGCTTCTGTATCGGAGACTACGCCAAAAACAATCGGTTGGTGTGTTGAAGGAGCAGTCCGAAACGTCAAAGGACCGGACTTTAGAATTTTCCCGGAGGAGTCTTGTGCGTGTAGTTGATAAAAATAAGGGGTACCTGGTTGTAGGTTTTCGATTTGAGGACTATATAGATTTTCTTTTACAGGCAAAAGGAAGGTCGAATCTTTTAGGGGTAGGGAAGTACCGTATTTAAGATATACTTGTGCTTTTCGATCCAATTCAAAGGTGATTTGCATCCCTGTGTTCTTGAGCGGGAAAAGGTAGGGTTCAGCCAGAAAATGGAAGCTGTTTGGAAAGCGAAGGCCTTTCTTTTTCCACTCTTGATGATTTTGAAAGCGTTGTTGAATTTGCTTCTCGGTGAGCGCAAGCTCAAAGTAGCTAAGGTGCTTCACCCAATGGTCTAGACTCATTTGTGGTTCCTGCTGAAGGTAGGATTGAAGCAGGAGCTTACCTTTCTCAGGAGAGAGCTGCTCTTGTGAGATTTGTGTTCCATTTTCCCAGACCGTTAGCCTGCCATTTTCAAGGGTAAGTACTAAATGAGTGAAATACTCTTCCCAAAATTGCTGTGCTACTTCTCGGTTGTCTAAGTTCCATTTTTCATTCCAATGGCCAAGAAGTGACTTTTTTCCTAAAAAAACCTCAAAACCTATGGGTTGGTTGATGTGCTGCATCAGCCAAAACTCTAGTGTAAATGTAGATGCTCCAGTTACTAGGGAATCGGTAGGCAATTGATATTGGGCGGAGAGGCGCTGGTTTATCCTCGGAACCAGGGGTAGCGCTTGCCTGTTTTCAAAAGGCCGCAGGCTTAGGCTATCTTGAAAAAGTGGGCTTTGTGCATTCCTTGGCAGGCCAGGATTGGGCCAAAACCATTTTTCCCAACTAGGGGTTTGACCCATGGAAAGGGTGGAAAAGTGAAGAAAAATTACGAATACTGTAAGTTGGAAACTTTTCATGGCCATATGATTTTGGTCAAACCTAGGCAATCACTGTTTACTTTATGTGAACAAGGAATTAAGTTTCATGATGGATGCCTTTCAGAAGTATTATTCCATTTTTGATTGGCAACCTTTATTTATAGAACGCTAAATTTGCACAGATGAATCACTCTTTAGACAATCCAATTTGGACAGCTTTGAATTCAGGTGTTGTCCCCTATGTTTTCCGGAGAGGCAACGCAGTGTTTATTGATCGAAAAATGGGATTCTTTGCTGGGCTTCCCAGCTATGAGGTCGAGCAATTGGATCAGTTGTATGCTGTGATGGATCCAGGGATGCGGGTGATCTTATTTACGCCTGATTTTTTGGAATTTGATGCCAAATGGAAGGTGCGCAATGACAATGCCTTGTTGCAGATGGTCTTCGAAAGTCCTTCAATCAACTTGCCCCTAGATTCAAACATTCGGGCACTTGGTGCGGCAGATGTCCCCGATATGTTGGCCTTAACTCAGTTGGCCAAGCCTGGACCATTTTTAGAAAACACGATCGATTTTGGAGGGTATTTCGGGTATTTTGTGGAAGGAAGACTGGTTTCCATGGCAGGAACTCGCTTGGCGGCAGGTCCCTACACCGAAGTGAGTGCAGTTTGCACGCATCCCGAGTTTGTGGGGAGGGGATTGGCGAAACTCGTTTTGCCCCAAGTAGTGAATTACATCCAGCAACGCCATCAAATCCCTTACCTTCAACTTTACCCAGACAACCTACCTGCCTACCGATTGTATCAAAGATTGGGATTTGTGGAGCGAACAAATATGCGCGCGTATTCCTTGGAAAAGTAAAGAGGCTGAACTCATTTTTTTCAAAATAGTTTCCTGGCCTAAGGTTATATCTAGATTTTGAAACTCTCTTTAGAAAGTAATTTAGCATCCATTTTGGGGAAAAATTACCATTCATACCCTTCTCCCTTCCATTCGAAGGGCAAAGCTTTTCACTTTAATTTGAAAGGATCTCGGTTCCTAGATAAGAAAAGCACATTTCTGAGGGGGCATTTTCGCAATCCACGAAAAGCCTTGACTTGAAGGGGATGCTTTCCCTTCAAGTTAAGGGCCATTGTATTCCCATCCTAGAGTTCCTTTGGTTTCTTGTCTAAGAGGAGAAACTCATGGACGATCACCTCAGTAATGAGTTTTTTATCTCCATTTTTATCCGTGTAACTCCGGTTGGTCAACTTGCCTTCCACCGCAATTTCGGATCCCTTATCGGTAAATTTGGCTAGGTTTTCCGCAGGCTTATCCCAAATCACCAGGTTATGCCAAATGGTTTCCTCTACCCGCTCTCCCTTTTGGGTCTTGTAGCTTTCATTGGTGGCAAGCGACACATGACCTAGGAATTTGCCCGACTCGAGCTGCTTGAGATCTACTTTGGCACCCAAGTGCCCGATCAACTGAACTTTGTTTTTTAATGCATTCATGTAGTAAAAAATTGAGGTGAAACATGACCAATCCTTAAGCGGATTAGATTGAAAAATTAATACACTAAACTCGAAAAGAAATCTTACAAAAACTGCGAGATAAGTAATTAAAATCGTTTAAAAATGCTTTAAATCAAAATTAAAGAGAATTGGAGCTTGGAAAAATCGGTACGAATGAATCAAAAAATAAACTAGCTCTGCCGCTTTCCTACCCAATACAAGATAGAGCCGATCCCTACAAAAATAGCCGTCATCCAAATCGATTGGCTACTTACTTGGAGCATGAGCCAAAGGCATGCCCCAATCCCCAAAACAGGAATTGCATAGCCCCCTTTCAAGATAAATCTTCCTTCCCCACGAAACTGAGGTCTGAGTTTGGGTATAGCCGCACAACTCATGCCATACAAAAATAATCGGGACAGCACGGTCATCGCGGCCAACACAGTAAACGAACCAAATGCAGCCAATAAAAAGGCAGCAATACCAAAAAACACGACCGAGTTAGCAGGAGTTAAATACCGGCTGTGAACCTCTCCAAACCAGCGGGGTAGCGATTTTTCCAAGGATAGGGCATAGGTGACTCGGGTAGCGGAAAACATGGAGCTGACCAAGTTGGCAAGTACCGAAGCGGCAACCCCTACCATCAATACAATAGCACCGACAGGCCCAAAAAGTGTTGCTGACACATCCAGCAAGGGAGTTTTGGAGTTGGCAAGATCGGGCACCGCAGCCTGCGATACGAGTTGGATCATCATGTACAAGACAGCCACTACGGCCAAACCCAGCAACAATCCCAAAGGCATGTCGCGCTCGGGACGCTTGGCCTCACCCGCGGGCACTACCGCTCCCTCAAATCCAACAAAGGCATAGATTAAAAGTAAGGCAGCAGCTCCCAAATTCTCTGAGGCTGGGATGGAACTCTCAAAACTAGGAATCACTTCCGAACCCAAAAGGATAAACCCTCCGAGCGGAAGGAGGATCAGCACCGCAAACTTGATAACCGTAAACAGGGTCATGGAGCGTATCGATTCGATCGACCCAAGCACATTGATCACACTCAGTCCCACACAAATCACCGCTAAAGAAATAATCCTTCCCGTACCCGTACCTGCCCCATCAATAAAATAGGCGATGGAATCAGTAAGCAGTACCGTGTTGGCAGAGAAGGAAATTAATCGGGCCAAGTAATACAGCCAGCCCCCTTGGAACCCTACAAAAGGGCCAAATGCCAAGGTGCCGTACCGGATCGGCCCACCCGTGCCTCGGAAATAGCTTCCCAGTTCAGCGAAGCACAAAATAATCGGTAAGATCAAGAGCGCACAAAATGCATAGACGAGTATGCTGTACTCTCCAGCCAAGGCTGCTGCCCCACTGGGTAAGCCAAAAATTCCAGCTCCAATCAAGCCATTGACTACAAGCATCCAAATACCCCAAAGCCCTAGATTTCGAGGGAGCTTTTCTTCAGTGCCAGATGTATCAGGTGGGGATGGGGTCACTTAAACCGGTTTTACGCTTGAAAATTAAAGAATAATGGAGCTGATAAGATCAAGATTTGTTTTTGAAGTACTTATTTCTTCCAGTCCAGCACTTCCATGCTGCTCAGTTCGGGTCCTCCACCTCGATTGGCAGAACCGGCATGAACCCAGATTTTTCCATTTAAATACGCGGTGCCTGTGCCGTGTCGACCCTGTAGGAGATTGGGTAGCTTGCTCCAGGTATTGCTTCGGGTATCAAGAACTTCTACCTCTGCATGAGAGGTTCCTTGAGCAGAACTTTCACCATTCATGACCACCAAATAGGGACCAATTCCCAAATTGGAGTTTCCAGCCCGCAGTGTGGGTAGCTCGGTTTCCAAAGTGGACCAAGTTTCTGTCTTAAAATCAAAAACATCCACCTCTTTGTTGGTTAGCTCAAGCACCTTGCCAATCTTGGCATAGGAGGTTCGTCCCCCAGCGAGGTAAAGTTTGCCTTCTACCAATGCAGCACTGACATGATCTCGGGCTCTTGGTGCACTCGGTAGAGATCTCCAAGTTCCTATTTTTGGATCTAGCTCATCAAACCAGCGTACAAAGCCATCGAAGTGCCCGTCTTGGATTCCACAAACCATGTAGATTTTATTTTGGCGAACGACAACTCCTGCAGAACCTCTTTCCCTGTTTTTTGGAAGTGCAGGTCCCTCTCGCCAGGCTTTGGTTTTGGGATTGAATATCAGAATGTTTGGAATTGGGGTTTCATGCGGATAATTGCCAGTTAGTGCGCCTACAATCCAGAGTTCATCTTGAAAGGATACTGCTTGAAAATGGTGTATTTCCATGGGAGCATCTGCCAGCTTCACCCAGGTATTCGTTTGGGGATCATATTCCTCGACCGGACGAACTCCCCGTCCTCCTAAGGCATACAACTTACCTCCAGAGGCCACAAAAGAACTTTCATGTCGAGCAATGGCCTCGGTTTTTGCAGATACAGCAGTCCAAAGGTCCTGAGCTTCCGCTTGAAGCGAGCCCAATAAAAGAAAAACTAAAATGAATCGTAGCATGGCAATAAAATAGGTTAGGTGATCAAGTTATGAAAAGATTTTATACGAAACCTAACCAGCCAAGTAAACCTAAATTGATCTGTTTTTGAACCAATGCCAAGAAGGATTTCTACTTTCCGAAATCCAAAATCCCACGTATGGCGTTGATTTCTTCCATTTCTTTTTTCAACCCCTCGCCATCTTCCGCAGCGATTTTTTCACGGAAGGCACTGAGATTTGCAATATATCCATCCAAAGAAGCCAAGACATTCTCCTTGTTTTCAATAAAAATGGGTGCCCACATGTCAGGGCTAGATTTGGCAAGGCGAACGGTGGAGGAAAATCCAGACCCCGCCATATCAAATATGTTTTTCTCGTCTTCCATTTTTTGGAGTACGGTTTTTCCCAGCATAAAGGAAGTCAAGTGAGAAAGATGGGATACATAAGCCAAGTGCCGGTCATGTTCTTCTGGATCCATAAACCGAAGTTTCAAGTTTAGGGCATCAAAGAGGCGATAAGCTTTTTCTTTCAGGTGCAGGTCTGTCTTTTCCATCTCACAGAGGATCATCACTTTTCTATCCAAAAGCTCCGCATTTGCTGCCTTAGGACCTGAATATTCAGTTCCCGCGATGGGGTGAGCAGCGAGGTACTGGGATCTTTTGGGGTGCGATGCTACCAAACTGCAAAGTTTTGACTTGGTAGATCCCAAATCAAATACTAAAGTGTTTGGACCGATTTGATCTAAGGTCTTCAGAAGTAAATCCCCTAGACTGTTGGCTGGGGTAGCTAAAATCACCAGGTCTGTATCGGTATCGGGTCCGGAAGCCACTTCTGAAATGATGCCCAATGCAAGCGCATCTTGGAGGTGCTGGGGGTTAGTATCCTGACCAGTAAGCAGGAGGTCTGGGAATTTTTGTTTGGCAGCGAGGGCAAAGGATCCTCCCAAGAGGCCTAATCCAATCAAATGTATTTTTTTCATGCTAGGGAGTAGGTTTGATGCGGTTGATGGCTTCTAAAATTTTAAATTCTTGGAGGCATAAGGAAATTCGGACAAAGGCACTTCCCTCTGTCCCAAAAATTTTCCCTGGCGTAATAAAGATGCTTTTTTCATACAGCAACTGGTCCACCAATTCCTCAGCAGAGGCTCCTTCCGGCATTTTGCACCAGACAAATAGTCCAGCAGCTTCTCGATCATAGGTCAATCCCAAATGATCAGCAAGAGTCCAAACCAACTTACGGCGGGCAGTATAGATTTCATTTTGTCGGTCAAACCAGCCTTTTTCGAGTGAAAGAGCTGCAATTGCACCTTTTTGAAGTCCCAAAAACATGCCCGAATCCATGTTGGATTTGACTTTTAATGCAGCATCAACCCATTCCGATTTTCCACAGAGCATGCCCACGCGCCAGCCCGGGATATTGAAGGTTTTACTGAGTGAGTTGAGTTCTAGGCCTACCTCCTTGCCTCCAGGCAGGGCTAGTAAACTCGTAGGAGAGGGGTTTAAAATATGGCTGTAGGGATTGTCGTGAACAAGCAAAATATCCTGCAGCTGTGCAAAGGCAATCAGTTCCAAAAGTAGTTCCTCCGAGCCTGCAGCTCCGGTAGGCATGTGTGGGTAATTGATCCACATCATTTTTACCTTGCTCAAATCTAGCTGTTCGAGTTCCTCCAAATTAGGTCGCCCCTGCCTGCTCAAATCCAAGTTGTAAAAAATAGGGATTGCTCCAAGGAGTTGCGTGACTGCTGCGTAGGTAGGGTAACCCGGATTCGGGATCAACACCTGATCTCCCGGATTGAGAAAGGCCATGCTGACTTGAAAAACTCCTTCTTTCGAACCCATCAAAGGGAGAATCTCAGCATTGGGATCCAGCTGCACCCCAAATGCATTTTCATAATATGCAGCCATGGCCGCTCGCAAATGAGCGATACCTTGATACCCTTGGTAGCCGTGGGTCTGCTCATTGTCAGCCGTAATTTTTAAGGCTTCAATCACGCTACGGTCGGGTGCGAGATCGGGTGAACCAATTCCTAAATTTAGGATTGGCTTTCCTTCTGCGATCAGGCGATTGACCTCCCGTAGCTTGGTAGAAAAATAGTATTCATCTACCCCTTCAATTCGTGTTGCAAATCCCTTCATCCTTTTCTGCTCCTATATTCTCCAAAAATTTTTAAGTCACCATATCCCGCTTTCATTTGCTCCACTGCTTCTTGGTAGGCCTGCTCGGCTGCAAATTCCGCATCGATAAAAAAGGCATAATCCCAGGGTTTGTCCATCAAAGGGATGGATTGAATTTTACTCAAATTCAGGTTTTTATCTGCAAGCATGGTCAATAGCTTGGCCAATCCTCCCGCTTCATTGCGGATGGTAATCTTGAAGGAAACCTTGTTGGGGGCTTCCTTTTGGTTTGTTTTTTCCTTTGTTAGAAATATAAACCGAGTAAAATTATCTTGTACGGTTTGGATATGTGGCGCTAGAATCTCTAATCCATAGGTAGCAGCCGCGATTTCGCTTGCAATGGCCGCAACTCCCAGTAGTCGCTCCTCCCGGATTCGCTTGGCTACCGAAGCGGTGTCTAAGTCATCAATCAGTTGAATTTGAGGATATTGGGAGAGGAAGGTCTTGCACTGCAGCAAAGCCATGGGATGGGAGCGAACCTCGGAAATATCGGCAATAGTTTGCCCTGGCAATGCCATGAACTGATGGGAAATGGGCAAGTAGTATTCCTCATGAATAAACAGTTCATAGCGATCTATCAGATCGTAATTCGGTAAAATAGCACCTGCAATGGAGTTTTCTATGGCCATAATGCCCACTTCCGCTGCACCTGAGGCTACCGACTTGGCTACCTCTTCGAAGCTCATGAAAGGGAGAACCTGGGCCTCTTTCCCATAATTCAATAGGGCTACTTGGTGGTGGAAGGATCCAGGAATTCCTTGGATAGCTATATTCATAGGATGCCTGGTGTATAAGATTCTTGGGAAATACCTACCAACCCTACCTGCTTCCAAAAGCTTGGGTAGGACTTGTTGACTACTTCTGGGTCTTCAATCCTTACTTTGGTTTTCGTAACCAATGGCATAAAAGCCATGGCCATACGGTGGTCATCGTAGGTGTGAATTTGCACTAGTCTCGGCATTGTGACCGATGGGATCACCTGAAAAGTGTTGGTTGCTATTTCTCTCAATTCGGCATTAAACCTTGCCAATTCCTGCTGCAAGGCATGGATTCGATCTGTTTCCTTGATACGCAAACTTTCTAGCCCTGTAAATACGGTGTTTTGTCCCAAAATAGCACAGGTAACTGCTACTGTCTGAGCCAAATCAGGGCAGTGGCTAAAGTCCCAGCTTTTTAAACCGCTGACCATTTTCTTTTCCAAGAGCAATCCTCCTTCTTGAAAAGTACTGCGAATACCCAAATTCTCCATGATCTCCACAATGGCCGCATCTCCTTGGAGACTTTTTTCTTTCAGCCCTTCTAGGAAAAGGGATCCTTCATCCGCACAGGCCAACAAGCTAAACCAGTAGCTTGCTCCCGACCAATCGCTCTCTACCGCAAAGTGGGTGGTTTTGTAAGGTTGAGAATTAATTTTAATGGTAGCACCTTCCCAGCTGTACGCAATTCCAAATTGGGCCATGAGCTGCAGGGTCATTTCGACATAGGTACGGCTACCAACTTTGCCCTCGAGTTCAAGCTCCAACCCGAGAGGAAGTAGGGGAGCGATCATCAAGAGTGCCGAAATGTATTGACTGGAGACATCTCCGCGAATCCTAATTTGATTGGTGAGTTGTTCAGGCAATCCTTTTATAGCAAGAGGAGGATAGCCCTCGGTACCTAGGTAATGTATCTCAGCTCCTAGGCTACGCAAGGCATCCACCAAAATACCGATGGGGCGCTGGCACATCCGTGGAGTGCCAGTCATTACTTTTTGTTGATTGGTGACTGCTACGAAAGCAGTTAAAAAGCGCATCGTGGTGCCTGCATCTAGCACATCAAAAACAGCCGGATTGGTGTGCAGCAGCCGGATCATCGTTTGGGTATCACGCGCCTCCGCCAGATTCTTAATCGTATTTTCTCCTTCTGTCAAGGCATCAATTACCAATGCACGGTTGGATTCGCTCTTGGAGGAGGGTAGGGGGATCGAGACCCGGGAGAACTCACTTTTTTGCGTTAGCTGTAAAAGCTGTATTTTTTGATAATCCATTAGGCCAAGTGCAATTGTTGGTAGTAGATGATCGCATGTTTGATCTCTTCAGGGGTCACGGGGATGTTGAAGCTGCAGTCCCCAAGGGTAGGCAGTAAGGAAAAAAGTTGCGTATTCCCTTCGTTTTTTTTGTCTTGGGCACAGAGGTCTAAAATCGCATCCAGATTCTCGGTGTTCAAGTCCACTTTTCCAAATACCTGGAGCAACTTGTGGCTTAGCTCGTTTAGTTCTTCAAAGCTTAATCCTATTTTTTCAAAAGATAAAAATCCCTCTGCGATCATCCCGAGTGCAATGGCCTCTCCATGGAGGAGCGGATTGGAACTAGTGAGGTAAAAGGACTCTACCGCATGACCGATGCTGTGTCCAAAATTGAGAATTTTTCGAAGCCCAGCTTCTTTGGGGTCTACCTCTACCACTGCTTTTTTAATTCCTACGGAATGCCGAATTACCCGAGTCCAGTCTTGTTGCTCCCAGTCTTTTGAGGGCAAGGCTCTAAAGAAAACCACATCTCGGATTAGTCCATGTTTGATTACCTCTGCATAGCCAGATCGAAGTTCACGCTGGGGAAGGGTAGCAAGGAAAGCAGGGGCGATTAGGACTTTTTCAGGAAGTTGAAATACCCCTAGGTGGTTTTTAAACCCCATGAAGTCTATCCCTAGTTTCCCGCCAACACTCGCATCTACCTGAGAAAGTAGGGTAGTAGGAATAGTCAAAAATGGAATCCCTCTTTTGTAGACACTCGCGCAAAATCCCCCCATATCGCCAATCACTCCACCACCTAAATTGATGACTAGCGCCTGTCTGTCAAGCACTGCTTCTGTCATTGCTGTCCAAATGATGGAGCATGTTTCCAAGGTTTTGTGCTGCTCCCCTGCAGGTACTGTAATGTGGAGGACATCTGAAAGTAAAGCATCCTGAATCAAGGGCAGGCAATGCTCACGGGTATTCACATCCGTAAGCACCACCACTTTGGAATAGCTTCGAGCCCGAAGCACCTCTGCGAGTGAATTTTGAATGTCAGTTGTGAAGAGTACGGTTTCCACAGATCAAATTGGTCTAGGAGGTAAAATTAGCAGCCTTCCCGCTATCGATGGAATAGCGAGGAAGGGTTATTTTATTTTTGGATTGGCTCCACTTCCCGAAGTTGTCTTTCTTGACGCTTTACAGACTCCTCATGGATGCAATAGAGCAATTCTTTCATGAATTTCTCACTCAGTTGCTTTTTGACTCCCTTTTCAGTTCTGGAGTCCATCACATCTTTCCATCGGTCTGATTGAAATACAGTTAAGTTATGCTCACGTTTGTGAGCTCCAATCTGATCAATTACAGAAAATCGTTCTTGTAAAATATCCAAAAGCTGATCGTCTAAATGGTCTACTGCGCGCCGTAGATCAAATAATTTTTCATCAGGCTTCATGTTTTCCAAGGACTGCTTGAATTCGATCGAATCAATCATTTCCTTCAGTCGACGTGGAGTTACTTGCTGCTTAGCGTCTGACCAAGCTTTGTCAGGATCGTGGTGGGTTTCAATCATCAAACCATCCAAGCCAAAGTTCATGGCGCTTTGGGCAACCTCTAGCAAGCCGTCTCTACGTCCTACAATGTGTGAAGGGTCGTTGATTACTTCCATCCCTGTCCACTCCCGCTTCAGATGAATGGGCATAGACCAGTTGGGTTTGTTGCGGTAACGCTTGTCGTAAGCATCTGAAAATCCACGGTGAATCGCTGCTAGCTTGGTGATGCCTACGGCATACATGCGTTCCAGAGCCCCCATCCAAAGCTCCAAATCTGGGTTCATAGGATTTTTGACCATCACCGGAATATCTACTCCACGAAGAGCCTCTGCAATTTCTTGCACTGCAAATGGATTAACCGTAGTACGCGCCCCAATCCAAAGGATGTCTATTTTGTGCTTAAGCGCCATCTCCACATGAGCGGAATTACCTACTTCAACAGTAACAGGGATATGGAGCTCATCGCGAACAATCTCCATCCACTTCAATCCTTCCTCTCCAACTCCTTCAAAAGAACCTGGTCTTGTCCGTGGCTTCCAGATCCCTGCTCGAAATACCTGAGGGATGAATTGATTTTCCTTCATCTCGGAACAGATTTGTGCAATCTGTTCGGGAGTTTCTGCAGAGCAGGGGCCTCCGATGATCATTGGGTTGCTGAGACCAAGTCCCCAGTCTTTAATTTGCTTGTGCGGCTTCATAGTACCTACGGTTAAATAAAAAAAGCCCAACTCTTTCGAATCGGGCTTTCTGTTGTTATGTGTTTTTAGTTTTTGGCTAGACAATACACAGCTCCGATTCGATTCTTCTGTCGAAAGTAAAAGTAAAAGAAGCTAAAATAGATCGCGGCTGTGATGAACATGTCGTAAATGTAACCGGCTATTTTTTAAAAGCAAAATTATTTTTAGCAATGAAAATTATCATTTCTTCAATGGATCAGTGTTAACTTTTACAATATTTCAATTTACAGATATAAATTCACGTTAAGCAGAATATTATTTTTTGAATTAGCCATAATTAAAAATAATAGTTTCAATATATTATTTTTAATAGTTAAGGATATTGGCTTGGTGCTAGTTCTGGATTTCCATACACCCGCTCGGATAAGCGATATACCATTATCAGCCAACTGGCTTACTGTAGATTCGAGCTGCTCCGGAGTTTCTACACTGCAGGGCCCTGTAATGATAAAAGGGGTAGCTGATGTGGAATTTTCTGAGAATGGGAAAAGTTGTTTTATACCTGGGTTCATGCCTGAAAAACCACTAGGAAGCATCCAAAGTTTCATTAGCTAAGAAAAATCCAATCTTTTTCCCCTACCTAAATCCCAAACAAAACCTAAGTGACTCTGTTTTTCTACTATCTTTGCCCCCATAATTGCGCGCTATGCCCGTCAAACCCACTATTTCTTTTGAGAATTTGGAAGTAGCCTTTGCTTCCAAGAGTAATGCAGAACTTCGTAAGATGTATCTGATTTTTGCTACTCTCAATAATTACTTGGTTTCTAGCATTGGTATCAAGCTGGCAAATTTGGGGTTTCAATTGCACCTACCAATAAAAGGGATTCTCAAACAAACGATGTTTGGACATTTTTGTGGAGGCGAGACTATTGCTGAATGTGTTTTGGCTTGCCGTCAACTAGCAAACTATGGAATTCATTCTATTTTGGACCTTTCCGTAGAAGGAAAAGGAGATGAGGCCAGCTTTGAAGCCACTACAGAAGAAATCAATCAAACCATGGTAGAATCTGCCAAGACGGATTACATGCCCTTTGGGGTGTTTAAGGTAACCGGACTTGGGGATTATAAAATCTTGGAAAAAATCCAATCAAATCAAACACTAACTCCTGCTGAGCAAGAAGCATTTGCACGTCTAGAAGGACGAGTGGATCGCCTATGCAAGACTGCACATGACTTGGGCTTAAAAATTCTTGTAGATGCCGAAGAGAGTTGGTTCCAAAATGTAATCGATGACCTTGCCTATAGCGCCATGGCCAAGTACAACACCAAACGCTGTGTGGTCTACAATACCTACCAAATGTATCGCCACGATTCACTAGCTCGTTTGAAAAAAGCACATCAGGAGGCTCAAGCTCAAGGATATGTATTTGCAGTGAAGCCTGTGCGCGGTGCTTACATGGAGAAAGAAAGAGCTAGAGCCCAAGTAGAAGGATACTTAGATCCCATACAGCCCACCAAGGCTGCCACGGATCAGGATTACGATGCAGCAATCCAATATTCGGTTGAAAACCACATTCACCTCGTCTGTGCCACGCACAACGAAAAGAGTAGTGTAGCACTTGCCGAACTGATGGAGCGTCATGGTATTACTGCTGACTCCGAACTGGTATTTTTCTCACAACTCTTTGGAATGAGTGATTCCATCTCCTTCAACCTTGCGAGTGCGGGCTATCGTGTGGTGAAATATGTTCCTTACGGTCCAGTAGAAAAAGTAATGCCATACCTAAGTAGGCGCGCATCCGAAAACTCCTCTATAGCAGGTCAAAGCAGTCGGGAGTTTGAACTCGTCCGCAAAGAGATGAAGCGGAGAAGAATGAATTAATAGAGAAATAGAAACCTAATAGTAGAACCGACAATCCCATGCAACTTTTAAGCGAACAGGAACTGGAACGAAGAAAAGACCGAGAGGAACTCTATTCCTTAGGTATCAACCCGTATCCTGCCGAGTCTTTTGTAATCAATGCTACTGCGGATGACATCCACAAGAACTATGAAAATAGTAAAACGGATTACAAGGATATCTCCATAGCAGGGCGATTGATGAGCCGTAGAATTATGGGCTCAGCTTCATTCGCTGAGATTCAAGATTCCACGGGTAGGTTACAGATCTATGTGCGCAGAGATGATATCTGTCCTGAGGATAACCCAGAGTTTTACAATACCGTTTTCAAAAAACTCTTGGGAATTGGGGACTTTATCGGTGTCACAGGGTACATCTTCACCACCCAAACAGGAGAGATCTCCTTGCACGTGACCAAACTTACGGTTTTGTCCAAGGCAGTAAAACCACTTCCTATTGTAAAAAGAGATGAGGAGGGAACCATCTACGATGGATTTACCGATCCAGAGCAGCGCTACAGACAGCGCTATGTGGATTTGACCGTAAACCCAGATGTGAAAAAGACTTTTGTAACCCGCTCCAAAATCATCTCCAACATGCGTCGCTACTTTGATGACCATGGATGGCTAGAGGTGGAAACACCAATCCTTCAGGCAGTCCATGGTGGAGCCGCAGCGCGACCTTTCCAGACGCACCATAATACGCTTGATATGCCTCTTTTCTTGAGGATAGCCAACGAGCTCTACCTGAAGCGATTGATCGTGGGTGGATTTGATGGGGTGTACGAGTTTGGTAAAATGTTTCGAAATGAGGGTATGGATCGTACCCACAACCCAGAGTTTACCTCCATGGAAATCTATGTGGCCTACAAAGACTACATCTGGATGATGGAAATGGTGGAGCAGTTACTTGAAAAAGTTACCCAGACCATTCATGGTATCACGCAGGTTTCGGTTGGAGGCAAAATAATTGATTTTGCCGGCCCTTATCGCCGATTGACCATGTTTGACTCGATCAAGGAATATACGGGTGTAGATGTCAGTGAACTCGATGAAGAGGGTCTTCGGAAGGTCTGCGCTCAATTGAAGATTGAGGTAGATACCTCCATGGGCAAGGGCAAATTGATCGATGAGATCTTTGGAGCCAAGGTGGAAGCAAATTTAATTCAACCGACTTACATTACGGATTATCCGATCGAAATGACGCCTCTTGCCAAAAAGCACCGAAGCAAACCTGGTTTGGTAGAGCGCTTTGAGCTGTTTGTAAATGGCAAAGAAATCGCCAACGCATACACCGAGCTCAATGATCCGATCGATCAGCGCGAGCGCTTTGAGGAGCAGTTGAAGCTTGCTGCTAGAGGAGACGACGAAGCAATGGCCATGGATGAAGATTTTCTTCGTGCCTTGGAATACGGGATGCCGCCTACCTCTGGGCTAGGAATTGGTATCGACCGCTTGACCATGCTCTTAACGGATAATTCTACCATACAGGAAGTGTTGTTTTTCCCTCAGATGCGTGCAGAGAAAAAGGCTGTTGAACTGACAGAAGAGGAGAAGCAACTCCTAGAACTCTTGAAAGCCAAGCATCCTGCTTCCTTACCTGAATTAAAAGTGGAAAGCGGTTTGAGTGGAAAAAAATGGGATGTTTCAATCAAAGGACTGACCCAAAAAGGATTGGTAAAAGTGACCAAAGAAGGGGAAAGCCTACTCGTAGATCTTTTGGATTAATAAAATCCCCATTCAATAAAATCAAAAAGGCCTCGCACATGCGGGGCCTTTTTGATTGGTAAGTATTTGTTTATTTCTTCTGCGTGTCTGCAAAGCCAAAAACTTTTTGAAGCAAGGGGCTGGACCTTAAGTTGCTATTTTTCCGAAGTGCTAATTCTTCTTTGGCGATCTCCACAAATAAGCCCTGAAGTGCTTTTTCGGTCACATAAGCGGTTAGGTCCGTATTCACGGGCTTAACCAAAGGGATTTTATTGTAGCGAGACATGACCGTTTCCCAATGGGCTGTGGCACCTACTTTTTGCAGACTTGCTTGAATGGGAGGTGCAAATTTAACTTTCAATCCATCCGTGGTGCTTTGCTGTAGGTAGTCGGTAGCGGCACGCTCTGAGCCCAGAAGAATACCTTGAACATCCTTAAAGGTCATTTCTTTGATGGCTTGGGTGAAAAGGGGGCGTGCCTCCTTTACTGCGTCCTCTGCTGCCCTATTCAAGCTGGTGATGAGCTGATCACAGAGGTTGCCCAAACCAATTTTTCGTAAGCTGCGCTCCACTTGAATGGCTTCTTCAGGAAAAGGAAGTTTGATGGCGGGGTTCCCTAGAAATCCATTTTCCAAGTTTAGTCGATCCACGCTCAAACCAGTTCCTTTTTCCAAAGCTTCCTTAAGGCCATTGGCCATTTCAGCTGGGGAAGGATTGGAAGAACCTCCTGTGGCTGTACTTACCTTATCGAGCACCTTTTTAAGTTGCGCTGAAGCTATAGTGGGTAAGAAAACAATTGCAAAAAAGAGCCAAAAGCAAATCGGAAGGATGCGGAAATTCATAGCAAATGTTTTAGAAGTTAGGGATGTGGTATTCCTAACGAAAATAAGGACTCGAAAGGTTTATTTCTGAGCTTAAAAATCAAAGAAGGTTCTTCTTCTGGAGACTTTTAGGTCTTGCAAGATGCTTGACTTGACGCGTATGTCAATGTTGTAGGAGGTAAATCTTCCAAACGGAACCCAGTTGACATTCATCTGCCAACAGTGGAGATCCCTTGCAATGCCAATCATGGTTTGTGTGATTTCCTTCGAGTCAAAATTATATCCTGTATTAAAATTGACCTTCCATTTTTCAGAAATAGAAAGATCACCACTGATATTCATTGCCTGGGTGATGTTGGTAGTGTTGTTGACTTGGCGGGCATAAGCAAGGTTATAGCCTACGGTAAGGTTCCACGGAATGTCCCAATCGATGTATTGGCTCGGATCTGCTACGATGCGATTGATTTCATTTTCGACAAAGGCATTCATGGCACCCCCTCGCTGGATAAAATCCTGTGTTAACTCATCACGCACCTCACCAGGATTCTTGCCATTTTGTGGATTCAGTGATGCATTTAGGTTTAAGGAGGCACTTCTAATGGTTCCAATTCCCTGTCCCTTCTTCCAAGCAAATTCCTTGCTACTGCTGTAGCGCACTGTTCCATCGGATTCAAGGGAAGAAAGCGTAGCATAGGGATCAATGGTACTATTTACGTTGACGGATAGCTTTTGCTCAAATAAGGTCGTTCGCGCAGAGATTTGAATTGGAGAGAGCTGGAAAGAGTCTGCAGCAAAGTTGTAGGCGGTATTGAAGTTGAAGGATTCCAACAAAGGAATTTTCTTGAATTCCCCTTCGGTACTGTCCGTCTGTGTTTTGATTTTGGCTTCCACTACATTTCGAAGACCCAAACTTAAGGCTCTAGACTCTCCAAGCGGTGCATCTCCGAAGATTAAGCCTTGATGTCTCGAAAATCGAGCGATTCTTCCAGATTTATCTGTCTGAATTTCCTGGTAGTAGCCGTAGGCGGGATCTGAAAAGTCAGGATTGAAATTGAAAGCAAAGGTAGGGGCCATGTGGTGGCGGATTGTTTGCAATTTGCCCGATGGCTTGAAGTTGTAAAAGCCATAAAAGTTGGTGTTCATCGCAAAGGAGGTATTGTAGAAACCTACCCGATTAAATCCATCCTCCTTTACCTGTCCTACCTTTTCAGTGGTGGAGTTGTAGCTGTAATTGTAGCGTTGCATGTACCAGAGTTCGGTGTAGTTGGCAGAGGCAGTACCAGTAAAATACTTAAATAAAGAGAAATTAGAACTTATCGGGATGGTATTTCTTGCTCCATTGTTGCCGTTTTTTAACAGTAAACCGAAGTTATCCAAGTTGAAAGGGATGGTTTCTGGTCCATCCACAGGAGAGGCTTGGCCAAAGGTATTGATGCGGTTTGTAATGGAATTTTGGAGGTTAAAATTCCAGGCAACATTTAAGGTTTTTAAAGGTTCAAACTTTACGTTTTCAAAGGGATTTTGTCGATTCATGTTGATCCCGATGGTAGGTAAGTCTAGTCGAACTTCCCCAGTCTGCACACTTTGAGAGTGGCGGAGGTTGGCTGACATGGAGAAGGGTGTGCCTGCAAAAGTTTTGGAGTAGGAAATATTCGAGCTTAGATCCCCTGTGACATTATTGGCGAAGTTGTTGGGGTTGATGACATTATTGAAGTAGCTCGTGGAGCCAGCATTCACCGAAGCAGAGAATCTGCCTGTTCCTCGTGTAATCGGACTATGGTTCCACTGTACCCGGAAAGTATTGTAGTTGAGCGGAATGAGTTCCGTCTCTGGGCTGATAAATTTTTGAAAGTCCATGTTAAACCCTCCACTGTAGCGATATTTCTTGGTGTACATGGATTGGGATTTTATCCCCCAGCCTCCTTTGGAATACACGTCCCCTGTCACACGAAGGTGGATGTAATCGTTGAAAGCAAAGTAATAGCCTAGCTCTCTCAAGCTCAATCCACGAACTTGCTCTCGACCATAAGAAGGAAAAATTATCCCTGACGCCTTCTCTTCGGGGGTGTCAGGAATCAACCCAAAAGGCAATCCGAGTGGGGTAGGAATGCCATTAAAGTACAGGTTGAAGGGTCCTGATACGACTTGCTTTCCGGAGATGGATTTTATCTTTGAAGAGGAAATGTGCCAATGCGGCTTGGTCAGCTTACAAGTGGTGTAGTAGCCATGTTCTAGAAAAACGCTACCATCCTCAGTTTTCTTGATTGTCTCTCCACGAAGCACGCCATCTTGCTGCTCAGTGACCACATCTTTGATGATCGCTTTTTGAGTTTTGAAATTGTAGCGCATCTCCTTTCGAATCTCGTAGACCGAGTTGCCATCCTTGAAGAATGGATTGCCAGAAACTACTCCCACGCTATCTGCTATACCGTAGGCGTAGAGTTCTGAATTTTTCCAGTCGATGACGATGCGGTCAGCATCTAACCGCATTTTTCCATATTCAAACCAGGCTTTTTTGTAGAGGTAAACCTTGTTTTCTGTAAAGTCTGTAATGATACTATCCTCTGCGTAATATAGAATTTCAGTTTCAATATCACTTTTAGGCACATTTTTTGCCGAGTCAAGAAGTGCGAGCGTATCTTGCTTTGCCAGGGTGGTATCTCCCCTTGGCGCTGAAGCTGCGATCGGGGAGGTAGCCCTCCTTTCTCGCTGAGGTCGAGTAGTTTGCTGCGCTGATGCGCTAAGGTTGACGCACCAACTTGCAATCAGGACTAAAAAAAGAACTCTGAAACTCGTCACCCGTGCTTTCGCTTTTAGTATTTTTGAAATTAATTTCGTGTAAAGTTAACTCGATTGCCCTCATGGAAAGATTTAATACCAAAAAAAATCTGTTAAGGTTTCTTATCCTCGTTCCTTTTTTATTCGGCGGATTTATTCCGAATGATACAATGATGCCTGCTTTTCGGATGCGTAAAATCGTATTGGATGCGGGCCACGGAGGGAGCGATCCAGGAAATATTGGTTCCAAAGCAAGAGAAAAAGACATCAACTTAGCCGTAACCTTATTGGTAGGTAAGTACATCAAAGAAAATATGCCTGATGTGGAGGTGATCTACACTAGAAAGGATGATAGTTTCCAAACGGTTAAACAGCGGCCCAACATTGCCAACGTCAACAAAGCGGATCTATTTGTTTCCATCCACTCCAATGCAGCTGCCAACAAGACGGCTTTTGGTACTGAAACTTTTGTGATGGGGACAAAATATGCAGAGGCTAATTTTGATATTGTTAAAAAGGAAAACTCAGTAATCCTGCTTGAGGAAAACTACAAGGAAGAATACGAAGGTTTTGACCCCACCTCTCCAGAATCATATATGATGTTTAACCTGATGCAAAAAGCCTATATGGGGAATAGCATTACCCTAGCAGATCATATTGAAGGTCAATTCCGAGATAAGGTAGGCCGAAAAAGCCGTGGGGTAAAGCAGGGCCCATTTTGGGTGCTTTGGACGCCTTCCATGCCCAGCGTCTTGGTGGAGCTTGGCTTCTTATCCAATACGGAAGAAGAGCGCTTTTTGATAACCAAAGAAGGGCAAGAGTACATGGCTTCGGCGATTTATCGCGCCATCAAAGACTACAAAAATGAAATCGAACTGAATTGATTTTTTCTGTAATCTTGCAAAAAACCTTCTTGGATTCAGGAAGGTTTTTTTTATAAATTGAACCAACAATTCCGGTAGCAAATCTTCTACTCGGGACATCCAATCCACTTGATTTTAATCCATGCTTTCCCCTTCTCAACTTGATGCATTGATTTCCCTCCTGGACGACTCGGACTGGGAGGTGAAGCACCATGTGCGAGAAAAATTGATTGCCTTGGGTGCGGAGGTGATACCTGTACTCGAACAAAAATGGGAGGAAAGCTTTAACCCGGTACTACAGAAGGAATTGGAGGATCTCGTCCATGACCTACAGTTTGGATTGGTGAAACAGCGATTGCAAGATTGGAAAGATTCCGAAAATCAGGACCTGCTGGAAGGGCTCTGGATCCTCAATACCTACCAGTATCCAGATTTGGAATTAGAAACCTTGACGGCATCTATTCATCAACTCTATGTAGAGGCTTGGACCTATTTTTCTCCTGACTTGCAGGCCTTAGACCAGGTGAAAATCCTGAACCATGTCTTGTTCAAGCAGCTCCAATTTTCTGGAAACACCAAAAATTTCCATTCCCCGAGCAATAGCATGCTTTCTATGGTGCTGGAATCAAAAAAAGGAAACCCCATCAGCTTGTGCAGCATCTACCTGCTGGTCGCTAAGAAATTGGATTTACCTATTTATGGGGTCAATCTCCCGAACCTTTTTGTATTGATCTATACTCAAGAAGATTCGGGTTTCTACATCAATGCATTTAACAAAGGGGTGATTTTTTCAAGGGAAGACATTCAAAATTTCTTGGAACAACTAAAAATTGACCCACAGCCCGCTTTTTTTGAGCCATGCAGCAACTTGGCGATTGTCTTGCGCTTCCTAAAAAATCTTGCCACTGCTTTCGAAAAATTAGGTGAAAGCGATAAAGTAGATGAAGTTCAGGAGTTGTTGGACATTCTAGCCCATTAGTAGGTTCGGATATTGCATCCTACCGCTCTCACTTGGGGAACCGCAGGTTTTTCTCCCCGCAGTACTTGAATCAACGCCATTTCAAGGTATTTTTCAGTTACGGCCCCTTCTACTTGTGGATTATTGTCAATCGCACCTTTATAGACTAGCTCGGGACCAGTTTTGCCTGGCACCAGCAGAATTACCTCCGGAATTTTACTCACTTGGAAAAGTTGGGCCCACTCTTGCTCTCCATCAATCAGATAAGGCATGTTAAGTCCGCTTTCATCTATGTAGGTACGCAGACGGCTTTGTTCAGACTCTGTTGGTTGTGCCTGTGGATTGACAAGTGCAAATCCCATTCCTTGAGTTTGAAATTTATTTACTAGTGATTTGATGCGGTTTTCGTACAGTTTGGCAAATGGACAGGAGGGATCATGAAAAATGAGGACTACTCCTTTTTCATTTGCTAAGTTGGGCAAGGTTTGAAGGATACCGCTAACTGCATCCGTAGCAGAAAGTTGGTTGTATGTTTGACTAAAGGAGACCGAGTTGAGTCCAAATATGAGAAGCAGGCAGGCAAAGACTAGTTTCATGTGCATTGGGACGAAATCCATACTACCAAATGGTATAAGTTAAGATATGGGTTTCATTTCGTTCTATCTGCACGTTGTAGTGGTGATCTTTAAAATCTGTCCCATGAATTTTGCCCTTGATCAAGGTTGCATCTGGAGCAAAAGGTTCCAATAAGATGTTGTCGCGTAAGGACACCCCTTTTTTTCCATGACATTTAAAAATGGATTCCTTTGCGGACCAGGCCATGGTGTAATGGGCAGGCTGCGGTTGAAGAAACTCCAACTCGCTTTCTGCTAAAAAGCGGGTCCCGATCCGAAGGATTTTTTCTCGGATTACTTCTATATCAATTCCCACTGGAAGCTCTCGGTGGTATATAGCTGCTGCATAGCCGCGGGTATGAGTTAAAGACACAAATCCTTGCCCATTCATGGGGTGTGACTTCCCATGCTCGTCCTTAAAAAAGCCTGGGTAGGGGATCTGGAGGAGTTCCAATGCTTCCTGAATGGCAAGTCTAGCTGTGCCCCATTCCTTTTTTCTTTCTGGGTGAGAAATATTGGCAAAGGAAAGTTTTTCTCGAAAACTTAAAAATTCTAAATCCTTTTCTGACAGTGAATCGATTATCTTCACTGACAAGGCTGAGGAAGAATCAATTTTTCCTATTTTTGTTTGCATAGGCCCTAAAGGCGCAGCTAAGAGTGAGTTTCGAAGATATGTCAAAAATCCTAGTAAAAAAATTAAATACCCTTACTGGACACAATGACAGCATATATGCATTGAAAGAAGGCGCTGATCCTCGCTATTTTTATACGGGTGCCGGTGATGGGATGGTGGTAGAATGGGATTTAGATCATCCAAAAGATGGGGTCTTGCTTGCCCGACTTCCGCACTCGGTCTACGCACTAGAAGTAGATCCAAAGCGGAATTTTTTGATTGTAGGTCATAACTACGAGGGGATCCACGTGATAGATTTGGAAGAAAAGAAGGAGAGCTGGAATTTAAAATTGAGCTCAGCTGCTATTTTTGATTTAAAGGTCTTTGGAGACGAACTATTTGTAGCGACAGGGGATGGGGTTCTTATTGTGGTTGATATGCAAATGAGGGCAGTGAAAAGACAGGTGAAGCTTTCTTCCAAATCCATTCGAGTACTTGCCATTGCTCCTGAAAAAAAACACTTAGCCTTGGGCTTTAGTGATCACAGTATTCAGGTGCTAGATCTCGCTGCTGATGCTGTACCCATTGCCCGTCTTGAGAGTCATAGCAATTCGGTTTTTGCGTTGGGATACAGTCCTGATGCCAAAATACTCGTCTCAGGGGCAAGAGATGCCTGTTTAAAATTTTGGAGCACAGACCACTATTTACTCGAGGAAAATGTAGTGGCACATTTGTATGCTATTAATTATTTATCTTTCCGTGAAGACGGTAAATACTTAGTGACTTGTTCGATGGATAAATCACTAAAAATTTGGGAGATGACAAGTCGCAACCTAGTTAAAGTTATTGATAAGGCTAGGAATGCAGGTCACGGAACCTCTATAAATAAAGTCTTTTGGAGTACCTATTCTGGTGTTATTGTTTCGGTTTCAGACGACCGAGCTATAGCTATTTGGCAAATTGAAGCACAAAACCTATGAAAATTTCCCCTACGGCCATTCGGCAAAAAGCATTTGAAACCTCTTTTAGAGGTTATGAAAAAAAACAAGTCGCAGAATTCCTTGAGGAGATGAGTGTGGCTATGGAACAGGTCAACCAGGAGAACTTGGAGTTAAGAAGCCGCTTGCAACAAGTAGAGGGGGAATCTAAGCGTCTCAAGGATGTGGAAGATTCCCTATTTCGAACGCTTAAGACTGCTGAGGATACGGGGGCTGCCATCATTACGGAGGCTACCGAGGCTGCTGATCAAATAATTGCAGAGTCGAATCAAATTGCTGAACAAACTACCAAAGAGGCACAGCGCTATGCTGAGCAATTGGGAACCTATTCCCAAGAGCAAGCAAGATTGATTACCCAGGCAGCAGAAGAAAATGCAAAAGAAGCCATGCGGGCATTGTCCGAAAACCTAAAGGGACTAATCAAAAGTTATGAAGGCCTAGTTGAACAGCGGGAGGCCTTGGTTAAAAGCTTACGCCGGTTTTCAGAAGACGCATTAAATCAAATTGAACTTTCCGAAACGCATTTCTCTCGAATTGATGCCAAAGCTTACCTTCGCACTGCTGAAGAACTAACTCGCTCCAATTATTTTTCCGCAGCAAATTCAGCTGCGCTTGGAATAGCAGTCAATCTAAGCTCAAATCAACCTGAAGAAGCGGTAGCAGAGCAGGAAGAAGAAGCTGAGCCGGTGCTAAGTGAAGAAAAAGAGGAGCTTGCGAGCAACTTTTCCGAGGAAGTCATCCAGGATGATTTTGTATCAGCCGAGGAAAACAGTTCTTTTCATGAAGAAGAACTTGTTTCAGAAGTTAAAGAGGATTCAGTTGAAGAATTGGCATTCGAAGCTGATGAAGACGAAGAATTTGTAGAGGAGGAAGAGTTAATTGAAGATGAGGGAGTTGAAGAAGAAAATGAAGGGGTAGAAGAGGAGTTGGAGGAGGAAGATGAGCCTGAAGTGCCCTCTGAAATCCAAACTGAAGTAGCGAACATGGAAGCACCTGAGGAACCTACCTCCGAGGTAGAGGATAAAAAGAAGCAAGAGGAGGACAAACCTTCCTCAGGGTCATTTTTTGATCAATTTGACTGATGGGAAAAGTAGTGCTGGAGGGGATGGAGTTTTTTGGGTACCATGGCGTGTATCCTGAAGAAAATGTGCTGGGAAACCGGTTTACGGTAGACTTAGAACTTCATACCAATTTTAAGGTGGCCATGGAGACGGACCGTCTCGAAGGGACTATCGACTATGAGCAACTCTATAATCTTGTAAAAACTCGAATGGACCAACGTGTCAAGTTGCTCGAGCATCTAAGCTACGGCATCATTCAGGACATCCGAGCAGCTTATCCTGAGGCACGCCAACTCCGGATAACGATCAAAAAGCAGCAGCCTGCCATTGGAGGCTTGGTTGATTTTTCTGGGGTAACACTTTCCTATCCGGAAGATTTTTCCTGAATAAGTCATGTATACCCGAGCGGAACTATCAAAAATCCGAACGGAGTTTTGGATAACTTTTGGGCAATACATGAAGCCCGTTCCCAATGCGCAAGGGAGGAGAACCAATTGGCCTAATTACAAGACAGGAGTAAAGGATATTTATTTCCGCATGCGTGCAGAGCGCGATTATGCAGCGATTGCCATCGAATTGGGACATGCTGATTTAGAAATGCAGGAGTTGGTGCTGGACCAATTTGGTCAACTTAAAAAAATCTTTGAAGGATGCTTGCAGGAGGAATGGAACTGGAAGTTGCATGTGGCGAAT
Source organism: Spirosoma fluviale (assembly GCA_945897085.1). Classification (GTDB taxonomy): domain Bacteria; phylum Bacteroidota; class Bacteroidia; order Cytophagales; family Cyclobacteriaceae; genus Algoriphagus. Next base: position 51,738 of record CAMDEU010000001.1, read on the forward strand.
GACATGGGTCAAATCACTTCCAAAATCGAATGTGTTTTAGAAGGGGTCAATGTCCTCAATTCAGAAGATTGGCCTCGAATCATTTCTTTTCTCAAACCGAGAATAATTGCCTTGGACGACTTTTGGGATCAGGTAAAACCCGTATTTGAAGAGTAGTAATTTCTGGTTGCAGCAGGGCTTTAAAAAAGTAAATTAAAGGTCGTGTCGCTTAGGAATACTTGGGTTAGTAAACGTGAATCCTCTCGCTTCATCGCCCTCAAAAAAATCTAATTGCATCCCCATCAAAAACATGAGGTGTTTTTTCTCAATGAGTACTGGAATACTTTGAATTTCAAAGCGCTGGTCTTCAGGCTTTTTTTTATCAAAACCTAGGGCAAAAGCCATCCCCCCACAACCACCACCTTTGACGCCTACCCGCAGAAAATAATCTTCGGGAATATTCTTGGTAGCCATGATGTGCTTGATTTCAAGCTCCGCTTTGGGCGTTATTTCGATGGGAATCAACATGTAATTTAAAGCAACAAGTGTGTGGATTAGTTCAACTTGATTTGTAAACTTACTCGTTTACTCAGTTTTTTGGCAACAAAGAATTGCAGATATTCGAATTAAAATTTAGACATGACTTACCTTCTCGAACTTTTAAAAATACTTCTTCCTGCTACCGCAGTTCTATATGGGATGTATTTGGTGGTAGTTTCTTTTTTATCCAAGGAAAAGGAAAAATTAAAGTTGGATCTACGAAGCCAGCAAGCGAATCTGGTTCTTCCCATTCGGCTTCAGGCGGCCGAACGGCTTTGCCTCCTGCTGGAACGTATTACGCCAGCTCAAGTGATCCGAAGGGCCATTCCTGGACAGTTTTCTGCGGAAGAACTGCATCATCACCTCATCTCAGAAATCAGAGAGGAGTTTAACCACAATGCCAGCCAGCAGGTGTACTTCTCTGAAGATACCTGGGATGCAGTACGAATTGCAGTAGAAGAGGTGATCTCCCGCATCAATGTGAGTCGCCAACAATTGAATGAATCCGCTTCCGGTGTAGACTTGGCAAAGGTGGTATTGACCCAGTCCTTTGACCGGAAAAACGACCCGATTGCCTTGGCTATTCGCAAAGTGAAGACGGAAGTCAGTGTCTATTTTTAAACTATAATTCACCAAAAAAATACGATCAAGTACTACAGAATTGGAGTTAGTAGTTTGAAAACACGATTTTTTAAACCAATTCCAAAATACCTGATGGATCAGCATGCAGCCTTTAAGAAAAATTCAGAAAGCCGATCCTATTCAGATTTTTTGGAAGAAGGGCATCTTTGGTATGCCAAAAACAAACAGAAAGACCTCTAAAGTGAAATCTATCCTTTAATTTCTTCAACTTTGATTCCATGACTATTGCTTTGATTTCTGGAACTTCGGGATTAGTAGGGATGCAGCTCCTGCATCAACTCCTTCGTAATTCTGTATATAGCTATGTGATCAGTGTAGGGCGAAGGAGCCTTGCCTTGAAGCACGAGAAATTGCTCCAAATCGATGGGGACATGCCTAAATTAACTACTTGGGCCTGGGAAGATAAAATCAATGCGCAGTCTTTGGGAGGAGCATACCATACTTTGGTGTTGGCCTTGCAAGAAAAAAAGGTGACCGTACATGCTTTTTGTTGCTTGGGCACGACCATTAAGCAGGTGGGCTCCAAGGATAAATTTTATGCAGTGGACCACGATTTGGTGCTTGAATTTGCTTCTTGGTCCAAGAAACTAGGGGCTTCAAAGTTTTTATATGTCTCTGCGATGGGAGCTAATCCCCAATCTTCTATTTTTTATAACCAAGTAAAAGGCAAGACGGAAGAGGATTTAAAGGCAATTGGATTCCCATATTTAGGTCTATTTCGTCCTTCCTTGTTATTGGGAGCTCGCCATGAATTTCGTTTTGGTGAACAAGTGGCCACCTTTTTTATGATGCCTTTGAGTTGGCTGAAGCTTGGAAAAAATATTCGCCCCATTCGGGACCATGTAGTTGCCAAATCTTTGGTTAATGTGGCGCTAAGCGATTCAAAAAGCAGTATGGACTGCTTTTTATCTGGTAAAATGCAAGAATTAGGAGCATGATTGCAGTGATTCAACGAGTTTCAGAGTCCTCGGTGACCATCGATGGAAAAGTCAAATCCAAAATTGGAACAGGACTGTTGGTTCTTTTGGGAATCGAAGAGGCGGACGGGAAGGAGGACCTCGAATGGCTCGCAAAAAAAATAGTCAACCTTCGCATTTTTCCAGACGAGCAAGAAGTGATGAACAAGAGTCTACTGGATGTGGGCGGAGAGCTATTGTTGGTATCGCAGTTTACCCTGCATGCAAGTACCAAAAAGGGCAATCGTCCATCTTACATTAAAGCAGCACGGCCTGAGATCGCCCTACCCTTGTACGAGGAAGCGATCAGGGTCCTAGCCGTAGAATTAGGGAAATCCATCAGCACTGGAACCTTTGGTGCAGATATGAAAGTGAGCCTGATCAATGATGGGCCTGTTACCCTGATCATGGATACCAAAAACAAGGTTTAATACAACTCCAAATTTTAAGGAAGTGAGGCCGTAGCTTAGAAGTGCTTCCAGCCCTGGGCTTTGATTTGTACCGCAGTACCGCTTTTGGTAACCAGGAATTTCCCTTCTTCTGCTTTCGTGATATGCCCAATAAAATGCACATCAGGATGCTTTTCCAGTTTGGCAAAATCCTTTTGGTCAATCGTAAATAGCAATTCATAATCCTCTCCACCATTCATCACACAGGTGATGGGGTCGAGGTTGAGTTCGACGGCTGTATCAAAGGTTTGCTTGTCAATAGGCAGCTTATCCTCGTAAATCGTAGCTCCAACATTCGAAGCCTTGCAGAGGTGAAAAATCTCAGATGCCAGCCCATCGGAAATATCGATCATGCTGCTCGGTACCACGTCTAGTTCTCGGAGCTCGTGGATGATGTCCATGCGGGCATCGGGACGAAGTTGACGTCCTGTAACCACCGTATATTTCTCCAGTTCTGGCTTCATTTCTGGATTGGAGAGGAAAACCTGCTTTTCTCGTTCTAGAATCTGAAGTCCTACCAGTGCCGCACCGAGGTCGCCGGTTACGCAGAGAATATCATTTACTTGGGCCCCTGAGCGGTAGGAGAGTTGCTCTTTTTTGGCCTGACCCATAGCTGTGACGGAAATCACGAGCCCAGAACGGGAGGCGGTGGTATCGCCTCCAACCAAATCTACTCCATACTGCTCACAAGCGGCATATATTCCTTCGTAGAGTGCTTGAACTGCTTCTACTGAAAATCGATTGGATAAGGCAATACTGACCGTAATCTGGGTAGGAATGGCATTCATAGCAGCAATATCTGATACATTCACCGCTACAGCCTTGAATCCCAGGTGAGGGAGGGGAGTGTAGGCAAGGTCAAAATGTACCCCTTCCAAAAGTAAATCGGTACTTACGACAGTCACTTGATCGCCAGCATCGAGTACTGCCGCATCGTCACCGATTCCCTTAAGTGTAGATGGATTTTTGACTAGTGCACCTTTGGCGAGCTGCTCAATTAAGCCAAACTCTCCCAATTCACTTATTTCAGTTCTTTTCTCAGACATGCTTTTTGTAGTTGTAGCAGTAAAGGCTATTGATAATTTGGAGGTGCTTTAGAGTTTTTCTGGGTTGGGATTTGTTTGACACAATTCCACCAACACCCCGTTGGTACTGCGCGGATGCAGAAATACCACGATTTTGTTATCGGCACCTTTTTTGGGAACCTCATTTAAAATCTCAAAACCTTCGGCTTTCAGTCGGGACATTTCGGCATAGATATCTTCCACATCAAAGGCAATGTGGTGGATCCCTTCGGATTTTTTTTCGATGAATTTGGCGATGGGAGAATCAGCTCTGCTAGCTTGAAGCAATTCGATTTTGGTGTCGCCCACTTGAAAAAAACTTGTTTCAACACCCTCAGCCGCAACTGTCTCTGATTTATAAGGAGGGTTTCCCAGGAGCCGCTGAAAGAGTTCGTTGGATTTTTTTAGGTCAGCGACCGCAATTCCAAGATGTTCGATTTTCCTCATGCCATTAATTTGTATCTTTGTTTGAATCTTTTTCTCCCGTAGGTAGTTTAACGGGGAAGAAGGAACAAATCAAAGTGTAAAGATATAAAGATATGATCACCGTTTCTGACAAAGCCAAAGAGAGAATTCTTGAATTGAAAAAAGAAGAGGGGAGAATGGAGCAAGAGAACATTCGTGTATCTGTGAAAGGAGGAGGCTGTTCTGGTTTGATGTACGAGTTGGGCTTCGATGCGCAATTGGTAGACAGCGACCATGTATTTGAGGACAAGGGCGTCAAAATTTTGGTAGACAAAAAAAGCCTCTTGTACTTAGTGGGTACGACTTTGGAATTTTCCGATGGGCTAAATGGCAAGGGATTTCAGTTTGTAAATCCCAATGCTAACCGTACCTGTGGATGTGGTGAAAGTTTCTCCGTCTAAGCGATCAAAAACATAAACACTAAAGCAGCTTCCACGAGCTGCTTTTTTTATGTGCAATCTCAAAATATATCTTCTTGCTTACCCCATTTTTTAGGGCATTGCTTACCTTTACTCTCGAATAATCCGACACACCCCAATGGAAACACCCATCAAAACCATCCCTTTAAATGATCTTCACGCAGCTTTAGGAGGTAAAATGGTTCCTTTTGCAGGCTACATGATGCCAGTTCGCTACAGTTCAGATATGGAAGAACATCTTTGCGTTCGTCAAGGAGTAGGGGTATTTGATGTTTCCCACATGGGTGAATTTTTTGTAGAGGGGCCTCAGGCTTTGGCACTGATTCAGAAAGTTACCTCCAACGATGCGTCCACTTTGGTGATCGGTCAGGCCCAGTATTCCTGCTATCCCAATGAAGTCGGAGGAATCGTAGACGATTTGATTGTGTACAAAATGGAGGAGGAGAAGTACATGCTGGTGGTCAATGCCTCTAATATCGACAAGGATTGGGCATGGATTTCAAGCCATAATACGATGGGCGCAAGGCTTCGCAATGCATCCGAGGACTATTGTCTTTTTGCTGTACAGGGACCTAAGGCTGCTGGAGCCATGCAGCCGTTGACGTCGGTGTCGCTAGCAGATATCAAGTTTTATCATTTTGAAATCGGCGACTTTGCGGGCATCTCGGACGTGATTATCTCAGGAACAGGCTATACGGGTGCTGGAGGATTTGAGATTTATGTTAAAAACGCCGATGCAGAGCGAGTTTGGAAAAAGATTTTTGAAGCAGGTGCTAGCTATGGCATCCAACCTATAGGGCTAGGTGCTCGAGATACGCTGCGCTTGGAGATGGGCTATTGCTTGTATGGCAACGACATCACCGATACCACTTCACCCATTGAAGCAGGATTGGGTTGGATCACCAAATTCACCAAGGACTTCACAAATTCCGAAGCATTGAAGCAACAAAAAGAAGCAGGGGTAAGTCGCAAGTTGGTAGGATTTGTCATGCAGGAGCGTGGTATCCCTAGAGGGCATTACCCAATCGTGGATGCTGCTGGAGAGGTGATTGGAGAAGTTACTTCCGGTACGCAGTCTCCTAGTATGGGACTTGGAATTGGGATGGGTTATGTTCAAACCGGCTACAGCAAGGTGGGAACGGAGATTTACATCCAGATCCGAAACAAAAACCTAAAGGCTCAAATAGAAAAATTCCCTTTATACAAAGGATAATGCGATCCATTGAAGTTTGCTTTAGTCCAGAGCTGATCCACTTACACGAGGTAACCGGTAAGTTGGTGGTCGTTGTGGATATTTTTAGAGCAACTTCTACCATGGTGTCTGCTTTGGCCCATGGCGTTACGGAGATTCTGCCTTTCGCAGATTTGGAAGCCTGTAGAGCGATGCAGAGCCAAGGTTATCTTATTTCTGGAGAGCGTAATGGACTTACTGCGCCGGGATTTGAACTGGGAAATTCCCCAGTAGCCTATATTGATGGAAAGTATGCAGGCAGGAAACTAGCGATGACAACTACCAATGGTACGGTGGCCCTCAAAAAATCCAAAGGTGCTGCAGAAATTTTGATTGGGGCTTTTCCGAACCTTCAAGCCACAGTAACCTACATCCAATCTCGAGATTTGGATGTGTTGATTCACTGTGCAGGCTGGAAGGGACGATTTAATTTGGAAGATTCGCTTTATGCGGGTGCATTGGTTCAAGCGCTTGGAGAAAGCCATTCCAACCGAGAAGACGGAGCACTTGCCATGGGATCTTTGTTTTCCCTAGAAGGTGAAAATTTGGCAACTTACCTGTCGCAGGCTTCCCACGCCAAGCGCTTACAAAATCATGGTATTGAGACTGATATTGATTTTTGCTTGAGTCTCAATCTGTGCCAGCTAGTGGTAAGGGTAGCTGAAAATGGGGCCTTACGCATAATTGAAGGGTAACGCATTAATTTGGTTTCCGCAATTTTTCATTTTCTTGGTGACGGGTTAAATCTCGGCTATTTTTCTTCTCCAAGTTCTTCATCAAAGCCTCCGTTAAGTTAACGCCTGTTTGGTTGGCAAGGCAAATCAGCACCCAAAGTACATCGGCCATTTCGTCGTCGAGTGCGCGGCCCTTGTCCGACTCTTTGAATGACTGTTCCCCATAGGTTCGAGCCATGATTCTGGCCAATTCCCCCACTTCCTCCATCAGTAAAGTCATGTTGGTCAGTTCATTGAAGTAGCGTACGCCCACAGTCTGAATCCAATTGTCTACTAATTTTTGCGCTTCATTGAGCGTAAGATCATTTTTTTCCATAAGTTCAGTCATCTATTCAAATATAAAGAGCCAGCGCCTATGAATCCCAAACCTAGCAGCGTGGAAGAGTATTTTTCTAGGTTTCCCCCAGAAATCCAACCCAAATTAACCCAAATAAGAGTGCTATTGAAGCAGACCTTACCCGAGGCAGAAGAAGTCATCAGCTACCACATGCCAGCATTTAAAACCAGCGAAGTGTTGGTGTACTATGCAGCTACCAAAAGTCATCTCGGTTTTTATCCTACCTCCTCTGGAGTTTCCAATTTTAAGGAAAAATTGGCCGGTTATGTGACTTCAAAGGGGGTTATTCAATTTTCGTATGGCGAAGAATTGCCGGAGCAACTTATTGTTGCAATTGCTCAGTTTCGTGCTCAGGAGGCCATAGAAAGAGCTGCGGCAAAGAAGAAAAAGAAACTCAAGTAAGGATTTGTTTTAAAGCAACTACAAACGCGTCTAATTCATCTTTGGTATTGTAGACATGAGTGGATACGCGAATGGCATTCACGCCTCCTTCAGGTACCTGCCGAATTCGAAATCCTGCTTTGCCCAATGCGTTGCCACAGGTTTGGTAGCTCATATTTTTAGGCCGGAAAGAAAGAAGTGAGATTCGTGATTCCTTTTCCACAGGGGTGAGGATATCTAGTTTGGAATTCATTTCAGAAAGCCCATCTAGCAGGTGCTGGTTGAGGGTTCTGAGCCTGGTTTCGATGTTGGCTTTGCCTATTTTCTCATGGAATTCCGCGGCTGCCACCATACCTACGGCTAGGGATCTGCTTTGGGTGCCGTAGTCAAAGCGCCTCGCGGACGGTACATAGCCTGCTAGGGTAGGGGGATTCACGGTCATGTTCCATCCTGTATCCGAATGCCCTCCAATCATAAGTGGGCGAACTTTTTCAAGTGCGGCCTCTTTAACATATAGAAATGCGGTGCCACTAGGACCCAACATCCATTTGTGGAAGCAACCTGCATAAAAATCACAGCCCAGTGCATGGAGGTCTAGATTAAAGGTTCCTGCCCCATGTGCCCCATCTATCGCAGTGAGAATCCCGTGAGTTTGGGCTAGTTTGCAAATCTCCTGAATAGGAAATACCAGCCCTGTGGTGCAGGTCACATGGGGCAGGGCAATAACTTTAGTTTTGGGATTAATTAATTTTTGAACTTCAGTCAAATTCTCTTCTTGTGTCGCTTTAGGTTCAAGAGTTCGAAGGACAATGCCATCGTATTTTGCTCTATTTAGCCAAGGGAGTGCATTTCCAACATGCTCGTGCGTAGTGAGTATGACTTCGTCTCCAGACTGCAGCGGTATGCCCCAGGCCAGGATATTGATTCCCTCCGTGGTGTTGTGTGTGATGGATAATTCCGTAGGTTGGATGCGGAGAAATTGAGCAAGCTGGATTCGCTCTTGATCCGAGTTTCCATATTCCCCGCTGGTATTGATGTCTCTATTACTTTTTTCTAGGGCATCGAGTACCGAAAAGGGTGCAGGGCCAAAGGTACCGTTGTTGAGGTAGATGCGGTCAGTGGTGAGGGGGAATTGGCTCCTTATTGCTTTCCAATAAGCTTCATCCTGCACAATGCCCGAAGGAAAAGGCGGTCTTTCCTCTTGAGGAAATGAAAATCCAGTTAGGGTGGGTAGGCTTAATCCTAGCCCTAGGTGTTGGATAAAGGTTCTTCGGCTGCTCATGGGTCGCTTCTAAAGGAGTAAACTAATGAATATCAGCCGAATTTGGAATCCGTTGATCAAGTTTTCTAGTTTCTCAGGTTGCGCGTTAGTTTGAGGCTGTATTAACCAATCGCTCTGGGTCGGCCTTGCTGCTCTTATTCTCCAAGCTTAAGGCAATGATCTATGCAGGCGGGCACATCCTGATCGTAGTGACTGACATAGATCAGAGTCATCGGCGAATGAAGTAGGATTGTTTGGAGGGTTTCTCGAAAAAGTTGGCGCTGTTGTTCGTCCATCCCCTGAGAGGCCTCATCTAGGATAAGGAGTTGCGGGTTTTTGATCAAAGCTCGGGCGAGGAGGGCCCAGCGCTGCTCTGCAAGGGTTAATCCGTGAAAATACCGATCGGATAGGTGCTGTAGCTTAAAGAAATCCATCCAAGCCTTTGCTTGGCTTTCTTCCTGCTGACTTGCCTTTCTATACAATCCCATGGTGTCTGTCAATCCCGAGAGGATGACTTTCTGTAGGCTCTGGTTTCTTGGAAAGAAGCGTCCTAGCTCGGGAGCTACAAATCCTATGGGCCGCTTGAGGTCCCAAATGCTTTCGCCTGTTCCCCTTTTTTTACCAAAAAGGGAGAATTTTTGAGAATAGGCTTGTGGGTTTTCTCCGATCAGCAAACTGATAAGCGTCGATTTACCGCTCCCATTTTGTCCAGAAAGCCTCCATAGCTCCCCGGCTTCCACTTTCCAACTGAAGCTGTCTAGGATTAGCTTATCTCCATAGCGGATGCTGACTTGATCTAGTTCTACTACGCGGCCTTCTGATCGAGGAATAGCTGGAAGGAGCTGCGGAAGTAGGGATAGGTCCCAGGGTAAGTTAAATTCGGATGCACTGGGGAGGATGAAATCCTTCCGCTCCCAGGTGCGGAGACTCCCATTTTCTGCTAGTTGAGCCACCTGGGTGATTTGGGAGGGAATCTCGTGGGAGTTGGTCGTGAGCAGGACATGTATGCCTTGGCGGATACATTCTTCCAAAAAATCCCCAAAGGCACTTCTACTTTCTTGATCTAGTCCGGTTAGAGGCTGGTCCATTAGGAACATTTTCGGCTGTCTTAATAAGCCTAAAGCGAGAGATAAGCGTCTCGTTTCCCCATTGGAAAGAGCTAGTACGGAACGCTCAAGTAGCGGTTGTAATCGAAGGAGTTCTGCTACTTTTTTAATGGTCCAAGGCCCAGGAATGGAGGGGCTGTTTTTATGGAGGTAGGCGCTTACCGTTAGCGTATCATCTACTGCTTCACTGTTGAAGCGCTGTTGGTAGTAAAAATTCTGGAGGCCAGCCGTGTTTCGAATTTGATAGTCCTGTGAGATCAGCGCCATCAAGTCACGGAAACTATAGACCTGACCCTCCTTATTTTTTTGTTGAGTATACGTTGCCGAAAAGGGCCTGTCAACGGTTCCTTTTTGTAGGAGAGTTCTCCCAAGAAGGGTTTCTAAGAATCCTGTCAACGCCCTACCTGAATCTCCAAATACCGCCCAATGTTCGCCCTGCTTCCAGGTGAAGTGGAGGTCTTCAAAGAGTGTAGCTCCTCGATAATTGACCTGCGCAGCTACGACTTGAAGGAGAGTTGGGTCGGACATGTGGTGGAGGAATGCGGAGATTTAAGCAAATAGATTCAATGATTTTGATTCAATTTAATTTTTAAAACCAGTCGAAGTAATTTTATATTAAAAACGGATTTTTAGTTAATTATTTATTTGTGATTCAAGTGAATTAGAATCTTTTTTAATCAATTGGATACGGAATAAAGACAAAGCTGGTAAAGGCTCCATCCATCACAAATAAGCAACAAAATTCGTCGGGGTCCTTGTAGTTTTTGGTGAAGTCTTCGAGTCCCTCTTCTGCAATCAGGGTACGCTGCACAAACTCATCCACGTAGGTGATGAAGTAGTTCCAATCCAAGTCTTTTTCGGCTTTGCCGATAAAGATTTTTCCGATGGGTTGCATGTCTTTGCAAATAGGGAAAATAGGAAAGTTAGAAAATCCCTTGGACCGTACTTGGTAGGAGGCCTCTTTGAGTATATCACAGACTTTGACAAAGTCGCTGGTGATCGTACCTAGGTATTTCCCACTCAGTTCGGGATCATTGAAATCAGAGATCATGGCTTTAGGGTTAGTCGTACCACATTTTCTACATGGTAGGTTTGAGGAAACATGTCTACAGGCTGCACCTTTTCTACCTGATAGCGCTCACCCAATAAGGCTAGATCTCGAGCCTGGGTGGCAGGATTGCAGGAAACGTATACAATTACTGGGGCAGCGATTTGAAGAAGCATTTCAATGACTTTTTCGTCCATTCCTGCCCGAGGAGGGTCGGTGATGATCAAATCTGGTTTGGCATGGTTTGCTATAAATTCATCGTTCAGGATATCCTTCATGTCACCCGCATAGAAGAGGGTGTTTTCAATCCCATTCAGCTGAGAGTTGAGCCGGGCATCTTCAATGGCTGCAGCTACATATTCCACCCCTATAACTTGTTTTGCCTGCTTGGCCACAAAGTTGGCAATGGTACCCGTGCCGGTGTAGAGATCGTATACCACCTCATCTCCTTGGAGCTGCGCAAATTCGCGTACGACCTTGTAGAGTTCGTAGGCTTGGTCAGAATTGGTTTGGTAGAAGGATTTGGGTCCGATCCGAAACCGTAATCCTTCCATTTGCTCCTCGATGTAGGGGAGGCCTGAAAAAGTTACTAGGTCTAAATCATTGAAAGTTTCGTTGCCTTTGGTATTGATCACATAGAGTAGGCAAGTTATTTCGGGGAAAGTCTCCTTCAAAAAGGTCATTACCTTAGAAATTGACTCTGGGTCATTTTCTCCAAATTGAACAATGACCATCGTTTCTCCCGTACTGGTGGTACGAATAATCAGGTTACGAAGTACTCCTTCCTGATTGCGGATTGCGTAGAAGGAAATTCCATTTGCTCGGGCAAAAGTTCGAAGGCCATTTCGTACTGCATTGGAAATACCACCCTGCAAGTAGCAGTGCTCGATATCGATGATTTTATCAAACATCTTTGGGATGTGAAAGCCCAAAGCGTTGCGTTCAAATTCTTGGTCTGAGTCGATTTCCTCGCGAGTGAGCCAGCGGGAGTTTGAAAAAGTAAAATCTAGTTTGTTGCGGTAGTACTGGGTATTCGCAGAGGCTAGGAGCGGAGCAACTTCCGGAATAGGTACTTTGGCGATCCGTTCAAACTGATCCACCACCTGTTGCCGCTTGTATTGCTGTTGAAGTTCGTAAGTGATGTGCTGCCATTTGCAGCCACCACAGGTTCCAAAATGAGCACAAAAAGGTTCGATTCGGTCTTTGGAGTAGGAGTGGAACTTCACCACTTCCCCTTCCATAAATGAGCTTTTGCCTTTGGTAATCCGCACATCCACCACATCTCCAGGGGCGACTTGATTCACAAACACCACCTTTCCCTCGTGGTAACCTAGGCACTTGCCTTCTGTAGCAATCCGTTCGATGGTCAGGTCGGTGATGACCTTATGTTTCATTTTTCTTGACATTGCCGTAAAATTAGGAAAAAAGGGACAGGTTTAGACCAAATTCTCCAAGCGAGGTACGCTTTGATCCCACAATTTGCCTGCTTAGGCCTTTGTTTCTAGCATTTTTCTATCTTTAGGACTAAATAAGGGTATGAACTATACGAATAAAGTGGTACTTATCACAGGAGCCACCTCAGGAATAGGAGAGGCCTGTGCAGCTGCATTTGGTGCAGCAGGCGCCAAGCTAGTCATCACAGGAAGGAATCCACAAAAGCTCGAGCATTGTGCGGCACAGTTGCGCTCCAAAAACTATCCCGTACTTCCTATCCTAGCTGATGCAGGTTCAGAAGCCGACAACTGCCGCATGGCTGAGGAAACGCTCGCGCACTATGGTCAGCTTGATATATTGGTCAACAACGCAGGAATCTCCATGCGAGCCTTGTTTCTGGATCTGGATTTGGAAGTGTTTCGAAAAGTAATGGACACCAATTTTTGGGGAACTGTCTATGCGACCAAGTACTGCTTACCCGCCATTTTGGCATCCAAAGGCTCTATCATTGGGATTTCCTCCATCAACGGGTACCGGGGCACACCCGCTCGCACTGCCTACACGGCCAGTAAGTATGCGATGAATGGATTTTTTGAATCCTTACGTACCGAGGTGATGAAAAAGGGAGTTCATGTGCTGGTGGTAGCACCGGGATTTACCAGTTCCAATATTCGAAATACGGCTTTAACTGCCTCAGGAGCTTCCCAAGGAGAATCCCCACGCGATGAATCCAAGATGATGTCTTCCGAAGAAGTAGCAGCCCACATCCTCCGGGCTACTTGGAAAAGAAAACGTGACCTGGTACTTACCTCGCAAGGAAAGCTGGCAGTGTTTTTAAATAAATGGATTCCAGGAATCTTAGATGGGATTGTTTACAATCAGATGGCTAAGGAGAAAGACTCCCCTTTCAACTAATTCCAGATAGCAGCCATCAATTGTAGCCTACTAGTCGGTATACAACCAGACCAATCCATTCCTTCACCAACAGTTGCCAACTGGCTATCGAGCCCGGACCTGGATAAAGTAGCTCAGGGAGATCATATTTAACATCATGGCTGTAATAATCTACTGGAAAGGGGATGGTTTTGAGCCCTACTTTGTCAAAGCATTTTTTCGATCGAGGCATGTGAAATGCTGAAGTAATCAACACAAACTCTTGCTCGATATCAATCCCCTGTTTTTCCAAAAATTCTTTCGTAAAAAGTGCATTTTCTCTTGTATTCACACTTTTTTCTTCAATTAGGATGTCGGTTTCAGGCATACCCGTCATGATCAAAAAGCGCTTGAGCAATTCTGCCTCGCTGCTGGTATTTGTGGGATTCAAGCCTTGGCCTCCAGTAATGAGGATTTTCTTGATCTTGCCCAAGCGGTAGAGCTGTAAGGCCTGCGTGATGCGATCGGCACCCCTGCCAAAGAAGGTCCTATCCGTTGCTGTTTTGTTAAGATTAGTTACCCCGGTGAGGACAATGCCGATTTCAGTGGGCGGAATTTCTTCAAAGGATTTGTAAGGCGGTTCCCAAGCGAGTAGGGCTAGGTTGGAAAGAAAAGGATTGGAGAAAAATACCAACAGCAGGATCCCTATCCACAAAATTTTCTTACCCCTTGATTTGGGAGTGAAAATGGCGGCAATCAAAAGCAGCAGCAACACCAAGGTGAGGGGCATGGCCAAAAAACTGAGGAATTGAGAGAAGTAGAAAAACATGGTAGCTGGGGTTGAATGCTAAAAACTGAAATCCATTGGCGAGCAGTTCTTTCTGACTATTTCCGTTTTAATACCTGCCGCAAGATTTTTACGCTTCAAAAGTGCATATTTTTATGTTTTGTTCGTAAAAATTTGCTGTAGAAAGCTAATTTTGAATATGCCTTCAGACCAGTCCAACCTTATTCCATTTTTAGAAAATTTAGCCACTCAGTTGGAGGGTACACTCCACTGGGATTTACTCACTCAAACCTTGTATGCAACCGATGCATCTGTGTATCGGGAAGTACCCTTGGCAGTAGCATTTCCTAAAACAGAAAAAGATATTCAGCAGTTGATTCAATTTGCCACGGATAATGGGACCTCCTTGATCCCACGAACGGCAGGAACTTCACTAGCAGGTCAGTGTGTAGGCAATGGAATCGTGGTGGATGTGTCTACTCATTTCAACCAAATCCTTGAGTTGAATACCGAAGAGCGTTGGGTTCGGGTACAGCCAGGGGTGGTTCGTGATGAGCTCAACAGGTATTTAAAGCCTTACGGCTTATTTTTCTCGCCCATTACTTCTACTGCCAATCGAGCGATGATTGGAGGGATGGTGGGAAACAACTCCTCAGGAACTACTTCTATTGTATATGGCGTCACCCGTGACAAGGTGATTTCCTTAAATACCATCCTCAGCGATGCAAAAAAGGTGGTTTTTCGAGCCCTCTCTCCAGAAGATTTTAAGCATAAGTGTGGACAAAAAGATTTGGAGGGGAATCTCTACCGGCAGGCGCTTGAGGAGCTAAGCCTTCCAGAAGCTAGAGCAGAAATCGATGCCCAGTTTCCAAAAAAATCAATCCACCGTCGCAATACGGGCTATGCAGTGGACGAGCTTTTGAAAGCCTCTCAATTTGAGGGAACCGATAATTTTAATTTTTGTAAGCTTTTGGCCGGTTCGGAGGGAACTTTAGCGTTTACTACCGAGATTAAAATCAGCCTTGATTCGCTACCAGATCCCATAGAAATCGTGGTTGCTGCACATTTTGAAAGCATTCACGAGAGCATGAAATCTGCTCAGGTGGCCATGAAGTATCCCGTGACGGCAGTGGAGTTGATGGACAAAATCATATTGGACTGCACCAAGGAAAGCATCGAGTATTCCAAAAACCGCTACTTCGTGGAGGGTGATCCCAAAGCGCTACTCATGATTGAGTTTAGAGGAAAGACCTTGGAGGAAGCAATGGCAAAAGGAGAGGCCTTGATAGCTGACTTAAAATCATCAGGCTATGGCTATGCCTATCCCATCATTGAACCCGAAAAAGTAGCATCAGCCTGGGCGCTACGAGCAGCGGGGCTAGGCTTGCTTGGGAATATTCCTGGCGACCCCAAAGCAGTAGCTTGTATTGAAGATACGGCAGTAGACATTGAGGACTTGGCCAACTACATCGATGAGTTGGATGGAGTGTTGGAAGGCTTCAACCAAAGTCCTGTCCATTATGCCCATGCTGGGGCGGGTGAGATCCACATGCGTCCCATCTTGAATTTGAAAAAAGCTGCCGATGTAGAAGAATTTTACCAGATTTCACTTGCTTCAGCCAAGCTGGTCAAGAAATACCAAGGTTCTCTTTCCGGAGAGCATGGCGATGGGAGGGTACGAGCTGCCTTTATTCCGATGATGGTGGGAGAAAAAAATTACCAGCTCTTCCGGCGTATTAAGTATAACTGGGATCCAAAAAACATCTTCAATCCAGGTAAAATTGTGGATGCCGCTCCGATGAACCAGTTTCTACGCTACGAGGTAGGGATGCATACGCCGGATCCAGAAACGGTTTTTGATTTCTCAGCTGCTGGAGGAATCTTGAGATTGGCAGAGAAATGCAACGGTTCGGGCGATTGCCGCAAGCTGCCTGGTTCAGGAGGAACCATGTGCCCTTCCTTTATGGCTACTCGGAATGAGCGGGATTCTGTCCGTGGCAGAGCGAATACGCTACGGGAGTTTTTGACGCTAGACAAAAAGGAAAATGCCTTTGATCATCCCGAAATCAAGGAGGCTCTTGACTTGTGCTTGAGTTGCAAGGGATGTACGGCAGAGTGTCCATCCAATGTGGACATGTCCAGTATGAAGGCGGAATTCCTGTATCAATACCAAAAGACGCATGGGATACCGCTTCGGTCCAGGGCTTTTGCGTACATCAATGAACTGAATCAGGTTGGATCTTTGCTTCCTATCGTAACTAATTTTCTATTGACGAATTTCCTTACCGGTGGGATATTGAAGGCGATTCTTGGCGTGGCTCCCACCCGAAATTTGCCTGAGATTAGTTCGGTCAGCTTGCGAGCTTGGTATAAAAGCAACTATCCCATACTTCCTGCTCCAGCCAAGATGATCAAGACGGTTTATTTTTTTGTAGATGAGTTTACGAATTACAACGATACCCAAATCGGGATCAAGGCCATCTCCTTGCTTAAAAAATTAGGCTATGGGGTCAAGGTAGTGGACCATGAAGAAAGTGGACGCTCTGCACTCTCTAAAGGATTACTTCTCAAGGCAAAAAAACATGCGGAAGCAAATGTGCGCATTTTTGAAAACTTAATTGACGGCAACACCCCATTGATAGGCTTGGAGCCTTCAGCAATTTTAGGTTTCCGTGACGAATACCCACGTATTGTGGGTCCAGAATGGGTGGAAGGAGCCAAAAAGCTCAAGTTTCATGCGCAGCTGATTGATGAATTTTTGGGCAAGGAAGTTGCCGCGGGCAATATTAAGTCTGAAGAATTCACCACGCGAGCACAAAAAATCAAGTTACATGGACATTGCCACCAAAAGGCGCTCTCCTCATTGAGTTGGACACAAAAAATTCTTCAAATCCCGGTTAATTATGTGGTAGAAACCATCCCTAGTGGTTGCTGTGGGATGGCTGGCTCCTTTGGTTATGAGGCGGAGCATTTTGCCGTATCTCAACAAATTGGTGAGTTGGTCTTGTTTCCGGCAATTCGTAAAGCTGAGGTAGACACCTTGATTGCCGCACCGGGTACCTCTTGCCGTCATCAGATTAGCGATGGTACAGGAAGGAAGGCCTTGCATCCGATTGAGATCTTGTGGAACGCCTTAAAGCGCTAACAGACGGACAACACAATCGAAGTTTCTCCTCTTTCTGAAGGCTGACAATTCTTGTCAAATTACAATTTCCCAAAACGGATTGCGTTTGGAGTTGGCTATATTCGAGTTGAATTTTTTTCTATGACCAAACCTTTTCTACTCTACAGGTCCTCGGCAGGTTCGGGTAAGACCTATACGCTCACCTTGGAATACCTGAAATTGGCATTGAAAAACCCCAAGTCAGGGTACCGGCAAATTTTGGCAGTAACCTTCACCAATAAGGCTACTCAAGAGATGAAGGAGCGAATTGTGAAGGTTTTGGAGCGCTTGAGCAGGGTGGTGAAGCCGGGTGAATCCTTGGATGAGGAGCTGATGGATCACCTAGGCTTGGACGCAGCGCAGTTGATGCTTCGGGCGCGTATGACACTGCTCCATATTCTACATGGTTATGGACATTTTGCGGTAAGCACCATCGATTCTTTCTTTCAAAAGGTCATCCGCTCCTTTGCTAGAGAGATGGACTTACAGGCCAAGTTTGATGTGGAGATGGACACTGATGCGGTACTGGAAAAACTGGTAGATCGGATCGTAGAAAAGGTGGCGGATGATCCTGCTTTAAAAAATTGGTTGATTGCTTACGCGGAGGAACTGCTATTGGATGGAAAGTCTTGGGATATTCGAGTTGGGATTAAAGGCCTAGGTAAGGAGATTTTTCAGGAGCGTTTTAAGGCCTTTCGTTCCATTTTCCAAGAGTCTGTTGGCCAAGCCGGTTTTTTGCCCGCGCTCAAGGCACAAATTTCGGAGGTGCGGAAGTCTCTGGTTGTGGAAGGCAAAGGGCAGTGGAATCAGGCAGAGGATATTCGGGTTCGATTTGGGTTGGAATGGACCGATTTCAAAGGGGGCAGCAATAGCTTTGCTAAAAAATTTGCAGCGCTAGGCAATGCTAAATTCCCTTTTCCTGAGCATACGGTAACTATGCATCGGGATTTGCCAGATGCTGCCAATTGGTTTACCAAAAAATCCCCTAAAGAGGCAGCCATCTGTAGCGCCTATGAGGCCGGTTTGCGGGATTTGCTGCAATCATGGCCGGAAAAGGTTAAAGTTTGGAATACGTACACCTCTCTCCAGAAGAATCTGAATGCTTTCGGGGTATTTCGCAATTTGATTGTAGAGTTGCGAGATCTTAAGGATGAGGAAGGAATCCTTTTGATCTCAGACGTGAATGATTTTCTAGCTGAGATCACTCGAGAAAATGAAGCACCTTTCTTGTATGAAAAAATCGGCAACCAGTACCAACACTTTTTGATCGATGAGTTTCAGGATACTTCTGAATTCCAATGGTCGAGTTTCAAGCCTTTGCTGGAAAATTCCCTAGCCTCTGGGTATACCAACCTTCTGGTTGGCGATGTAAAGCAGTCTATATATCGCTGGCGTGGAGGCAAGTTGGAATTGCTACTTTCGGAAGTTCAAAACCAGATACATCCAGATTTTGTAGAAGTTAAAAACCTGACGGTCAATTACCGCAGTTTACCGGGTATCATCACCTTTAATAATTCAGTTTTCCAGCAATTGCCTGGATTGATGGAATTAGGAATGGAGCACCACTATAACTTGGATCCTCAGAAAAAGCTTTCTGAAGCCTTTGAGGGGGTAGCACAGCAAGTGCCTGATTTTAAAAAAGACTCCCAGTTTAAAGGCAAAATTCATCTAGAATTTACGGAGAAGACTAGTTCGGAAAAACCTGTTGAGGAGGATAATGAAGACGAGGAGGGGGTAGAATTGGGAGAATTGGAAAGGCTGCCTGCCCTAGTGATGCAGCTGCAGGATCAAGGATATGCCTTGCGGGATATTGCATTTTTGGTACGAACCAACGGGCAGGGTGCTATTTTAGCAGATGCTTTTATGGAGGTGCAGCGTACACAAACGGGTACAGATTACCGTTTTGATGTGCTTTCGGAGGAATCCTTGTTTATCGATAAATCCATAGCAGTCAAGTGTGTGCTCGGATTTTTAACCTATTTGAGTGCGCCTTCTGACCGCGTTGCATTAAAAACTCTTTGGCAATACTATGCCTTGGTACACGACATCCCGCTGAGTCATGAACTATTTTTTGTGAGAGGCCTTCCGGCAGAGCTGCAAGAAAAAGAAAGTGAATTGTTGCGGATGCAAGCAAGCTTCCAACAAATGCCATTAATTGAATTGGTGGAGCAGGGACTTACTTTTCTAGGTCTCACTCAAAAGCAACAAGACTTGAGCTATGTGTCTGGATTCAAGGAGGCGGTCTTTGATTTTGTAAAAAAGAATCGTGCAGATCTTCTTGGCTTTTTGGATTGGTGGGAGTTGAACAAAAAGAAGCGGACTGTAAAAATTCCAGAGGATCACGATGCAATGCGTATTTTAACCATCCACAAAGCTAAAGGACTTCAATTTAAGGTTGTTGTGATGCCCTTTATGGATTGGGGGGTTGTATCTTCTGGTCTTCAAGCTACGGTCTTATGGGCTCCATTTGAAACGGAAAACGGGTTGCAAACCGTGGTCCCATTGACGCACCAAAGCCTTTTGAAAAACAGCCATTTTGCTGGAGCATACGATGAGGAGGTTCGATTGTCCTATTTGGACTCACTCAATATGCTTTATGTAGCATTTACGAGAGCTAAAGAGGCTTTTTTCGGCTTTAGTACCTATTCAATTTCTAAAACTAAAAAAGAAGCTTCGCCTACACAAACAGGAAATCTGTTGTACAGCCTTTTTTCCGGAGGATTTAAGTTTGGGGAGGAGGAGGGCTCTTCATGGAATTCCGACACCATGACTTTTGATTGGGGGCAATGGCCCATAGCGGTCAAAAGAGAGGACGAAGTAATCAGGCAAGTTCCAGCACTACGCTGGGATTGCATGGATTGGAAGTCTAAACTGCATACCAAGACCTATCCTTGGGATTTTTCTTCGGAAGGGATTCGTGCGCGTGAGCAGCGAGACTTTGGAGTAATTATTCATGATATTTTGGCAGCATCGCAGGGCTTGGAGGATGCACTTCGGCTATTGAAGGAATATACCTTTGATGGGCGATGGGAAGAAGATACTGCTGCACAAATCAAAGTGAAGTTGGAACAGCTTTTTGAGCTGCCACAGGTTAGGTCTTGGTTTGACCCTGTCTTTCCTACGCTGACCGAACAGGGAATTTTAGAGCCAGGTGGCACGCAAAAGCGTCCAGATCGAATACTTATTGCAAAAGATGCCGCTTTGGTGATTGATTTTAAGACTGGGGTGAAGCGGGAGTCACATGTGCTCCAGGTAAGGGAATACATGGCATTGGTTGAAACCTTGACCCAGCTCCCTGTAAAAGGCTACCTCTGTTACCTTGAACCTACTGAAATTGTTGCGCTATGATTCCTTTTTTGAAAGAAACAGCCAAAGCACTCTTGGATTCCGGTAGGGATTTGAAAGCTATTCGTTTGGTACTTCCTAATCGCCGTGCAGGTTTATTCTTTACCAAATACTTGGGGGAACTAATCGATCAGCCAGTTTGGATGCCGGAAGTGCTGACCATTGAGCAGCTGGTGTATCAGTTGGCCCAAAATACGCCTACGGATGAACTCACCTTGGTGTTTGAACTGTATGAGCAGTATTGTCAGTTACAAAAGGACCCCGAGCCCTTTGATCGTTTTTTTCATTGGGGAGAGTTAATCCTAAAGGACTTCAATGACTTGGATCAATTCTTAGCTCCAGTCGAGCAGGTGTATGCCTACTTGGCAGAAATCAAGGAATTTGAAGCGGATTTAAGTTTCCTGACCGAAGAGCAACGAGCACTGATTGCACAGTTTTGGAAAGCTTTTGCCCGTCAAAATGAAACAGAGAAGGAGCGCTTCCTTAAGTTTTGGCAAATTTTGGGTTTGCTGTATCAAGGATTTCAGGAAAGACTCCAGTCTAGTGGATTGGCCTATGCAGGGCAATTGTACCGGCAAGTGGCTGAAAACACTTCATCCATTGCTCAACCAGACAAGCAGCTCGTATTTGTAGGGTTTAATGCTTTTACGCTATCGGAAGAAAAGATTATAACCCATTTTATTAAGGCTCATGGCGCCGAGATTTTTTGGGATGTGGATGCGTATTACCTAGAAGATCCCTTACAGGAAGCAGGATTATTTTTCAGAGACTACATTAAGGATCCAATCCTTGGAAAAACCTTCCCTGAAAAAATTCCATCTGAGATAAAAAAGAAGGGTTCTCAAATTCACACACATGCGATTCCCTTAAAGACCAACCAGGCCAATTTGGTCGGGAAAATTTTGGAACAGATGGGTGTGAATGAACCTTTGGAAGAAACTGTAATTATTCTCCCGGATGAGCAGATGCTTTTTCCGATGCTGCATCAGCTTCCAGAAGTGATTACCAAGCTCAATGTGACTATGGGCTATCCCATGCGGAATGCTCCAATTTATGCGTTTTTGGATGCGGTTTTGGATTTGCAGCGCTACGCGAAAAGCAAGGAGGGAGTGGTGACTTTTTACCATAAACCTGTTTTGGATCTTCTGGCCTATGCCTATCTGCAGTCAGCCGATACAGGTTGGGCTTCTGAAGCAGCTCAGAAAATCCAGAATGAAAACTGGGTAGATGTGCCCCAAAATCTCTTAAGTAAAGAAAATACGCTGTTTGCCTTGGTTTTTCAAAAGGTCGGTTCGGATTCACTTTTGGATTACTTACTTGGGATTATTCAGTTTTTGGCCAAAGAATTTCAGGAAGACCCTACGCAGAAAAGCTATTTGTTTCAGGCCTTCAAACAATTGAATCGGGTAAAGGAAATATTCCGTTCATCAGGCACTAAGGAGCTAAAAGTAGAGTTTTTGCTTAATTTATTCCGAAAGCTATTCAGGGATCTCAAGTTGCCATTTGAGGGGGAGCCGCTCCAAGGCTTGCAGATCATGGGGGTTTTAGAGTCTAGAAATTTGGATTTCCGACGCGTGATCATTTGCGATGTGAATGAAGGTAATTTTCCTCCAGGTGGGGGAATTCAATCTATGATACCATTCAATATACGGAAAGCATTTGGTTTGCCTGTTCAGGAGCAAAATGATGCCATCTATGCCTATACCTTTTACCGTTTGCTGCATCGTGCAGAAGAGGTGCATTTGATCTATGCCACCGCGGGAGAGCAGGGTAAATCGAGTGAAATGAGCCGGTTTATTCAGCAAATGCGAGTAGAGCTACCCATTGCAAAGCCTCAATCTATTTTGGTGCCTGTGAATCTTACACCAAATCAGCCCATTACGCTGGAGAAGTCTCCTGCCATGCTCAGCAGCTTGGCACGCTATTTTAAGCCTGAAGGTGTTGGAGAAGCAGAAAAACGATTTTCAGCTTCTGCTCTTAATATATACTTGGACTGTCGCTTACGGTTTTACCTCAGGTACGTAGCGGAGTTGAAGGAACAGGAGGAAGTGGTGACTACCATTGATCCCATGACTTTTGGGACGCTGCTGCACCGTGGGATAGAGCTTTTGTATGAAATTCCTAAGGAGGAGACATTTCGAGATATCGATGGGCATACCATTGACCGACTCCTTCCTCAAGTGCCTGCGGCAGTGAATACGGCATTTCGAGAGCTCTATAAAAAGCAAGAGGGAGAGGAGCTGTTGTTGACTGGGCAACTTCAAATTGCGCGAGAGGTCTTGACTAAGTACATCCAAGCGATTTTGAACTACGACAAAAAGAATGGTGATTTCCGTGTGATCGGTTTGGAGAAAGAACACTTGGCCCACCTTTCGATCGAAACTCAGGAAGGAACCAAAGAGGTAGCCCTTGGGGGAGTGATCGATAGGATGGATATCAAAGACTCGGTGGTTCGTCTTCTCGATTACAAAACAGGGAAGGACACCAAAAAAATCCCTTCCTTGGTTTCTCTTTTTGATCGAGCAGATAAGAAAAGAAATAAGGCTGGGATGCAAACTTTTCTGTATGCCTTTTTCTACCAGTACCAACATCCGGAAAATCTCCTTGCTCTAAAGCCGGGGATTATTAATATCAAAGAAATCTATTCGGAAGATTTTAATCCCTTCCTCCAATTGGAAGAATCTGAGGTGACTGATTACCGAGATTTTGCAGCCGGATTTGAGGAAGGACTTCGAGGATTGCTAGAAGAAATTATGGATCCCTTGGTACCTTTCGACCAAACTGACGATAAGAAAAAATGTAACTTTTGCGCCTACAAAGAACTTTGTGGGAGGTAGGAATATAGGCTTCAAAAGCGAGTCATTTCCTTACCTTTCCTGAATTGAAATAGGGTGGGAGAGGAGAGCCTGTTGTGCTGTTGCTTGTGTGAAAATTTCAAATCAATAGTTATTTTTTGGCTCAATTGTTGAATAGATTTAAATCGAATAGGAAGTGATGGGAAGGATGATGAGGAGCGCTTAGTACCTATTTCCGGGGACTAACTAGCCTACTTCGACCAAATGTGAGTAGAGAAGCAGTTCCAATACGCTTTAGTAATTTGTTTATTTTTTGATTCAATTACAGCATTTGATATTATATCGTAAAGTACTGATTTATAAGTTAATATAACAAATTTAACTAAGCCTAAATTAGATTAATCTAAAAAAATTAGATTAATCTAAAAATAAAACTAGGGTATAATTTTGTGATTTTCTGCTCCTTCTTTGTATCCCCCTTGTTTTTCTCAGGTTTAGAAGAAGTATGGATCTATTTTTTTTGAATCGAATGCTCCATCCTGATCTTTGATTTTCCTCAGCTACTTAAAATTGATCCAATGGTCACAAGGCTTTTTTGGGAAAAACGCTTTGGAATGGATCTTCAATTGATTTGAAAATCGTGTGATTTTTTTCTTTCATTTCTAGGGAGCATCCCGATTTTTAGGGCAAAGAAATCTTAGAGTCTAGGCTAGGGTTTTATTCTATTTTCCTAGGAAGAGTGGAAGGTGAATTGACCTCCAAATGCATCTAAGTAGCTTCTAATTTTTGACCTTTTTTTAGGGGATCAATTGCAGGTTTTTGGAACATCCTTTGGATTTTATTCCTTATTTTTGAATCTCCAAATACGACTATGGCAGGACAGACCACTACGCGAAAGCATGTCTTTTCAAAAAAAATAGATGCCTTTTTTAAGGGGTTGGCGGATGCATGGAAATTTGTGAAGCGATTTTTTCAAGAGGTGTTTGTTCCACCTTATGAGTTTAAGGAAGTCATCCACCAGTGTTACCGTATTGGGGTAGAGTCCTTGCCCTTGATTTCCTTGACTGGGTTTATTGTAGGGATTGTATTTACGAACCAGTCTCGCCCTTCCTTGTCTGAGTTTGGGGCCACATCTTGGCTACCCTCCTTGATTGCAATTGCAATTGTTCGGGCTATGGGGCCTTTGGTCACTGCCTTGATTGCTGCAGGAAAGGTTGGATCTGGCATTGGTGCTGAAATTGGATCCATGAAAGTAACCGAGCAAATCGATGCAATGGAAGTTTCAGCGACTAATCCTTATAAATTCTTGGTAGTTACCCGGGTATTAGCCACTACCTTTATGATTCCTGTATTGGTGATGTACACTGATTTTGTGGCTTTGATGGGTGCCTTTATCAATGTCAATGCTAATGAACTGGTGAGTATCTCCACCTTTTTTGCGCAGGTATTTAGTTCAGTTACCTTCCTAGACATTTTCTCCTCCATCATCAAATCCTTGTTTTTTGGATTTACGATCGGAATGGTGGGTTGCTACAAAGGGTACAATTCTTCCAAAGGAACGGAAGGAGTAGGTAGAGCTGCTAATGCAGCGGTAGTGGTTTCCATGTTCCTTATTTTCATTGAGGAGCTACTTTCCCTTCAGATCATCAACTTATTCCGAATGAAATAGCCATGGATAATCGAGAAAAAGTGGTTGTGGTCCGTGACTTGTACAAAGCCTTTGGTGAGCTTGAAGTACTGAAAGGAGTGGATATGGATTTGTACCGTGAAGAAAACCTCGTGGTTTTGGGTCGCTCAGGAACAGGTAAATCGGTGCTGATCAAAATCATGGTTGGACTGCTGCAGCAGGATAGTGGCAGTATGGAGGTGTTTGGAAAGGAAATTTCCCGTCTTGGTGTTCGCGAATTGAATGAAATGAGACTAAAAATTGGTTTTTCATTTCAAAACTCAGCGCTCTATGATTCCATGACTGTACGAGAAAATATGGAGTTTCCATTGGTTAGAAACATCAAGAATCTCACTAAAAAGGAGATTTCTTTCCGAATTGAAGAACTCTTGGATGCCGTTGGTCTTCCACAAACTATCAATCAAATGCCATCTGAGTTGTCAGGAGGCCAGAAAAAACGAATCGGTGTTGCTCGCACTTTGGTGCTCAATCCAGAGATAATGCTTTACGATGAGCCTACAGCTGGGTTGGACCCCATCACTTGTGTGGAAATCAACAATCTGATCAATGAAGTTCGCGAACGATACAAGACCACCTCGATTGTGATTACCCATGACTTGTCTTGTGCTAAGCAAACTGGAGATCGGATGGCCGTACTTTTGGAGGGGCAATTTGGTGCTTTAGGTACCTTTGAGGAGGTTTTTCCTCATGCTGAAGATCAGCGGATTAAATCATTCTACGATTATAATTTTATCAACTCATGAATCAAGAAAATAAACGATCTGTACTTGTAGGTCTATTTGTTTTGATTGGAATTGTCATACTAGTGGCAGCCATCATGACCTTAGGTGGGCAGCAGAAAAAATTTGTGAAAGCCATCCATGTAAAGGCAGTGTTTGATGATATTGGAGGACTTCAGCCTGGAAACAACATTTGGTTTTCGGGTGTAAAAATCGGTAACGTAAAGACTATAAAATTCTTTGGAGATTCTCAAGTTGAAGTTGAATTGAGTGTTGAGGAAAAAGTGGCTGAGTTTATTCGTAAAAATTCCAAGGCAACCATCAGTTCAGATGGCTTGATTGGAAATAAAATCATTGTCATTTATGGAGGTACAACCGATTATCCTCCAGTGGAAGAGGGAGATCGCCTAGAGGCGATCATGCCTTTGGATACGGACAAGATGATGGAAACCTTACAAGAGAACAATAAGAACCTGGTAGACATTACCAATGATCTGAAGGTGCTTACTGGTAAAATAGCCTCGGGAGAAGGAATTATCGGTGCTGTAATGACTGATTCTACCTTAGCCGTAAACTTTCGAACGATTTTGAGCAATCTGGAAAGAGCTTCTACAAATAGCAACAAGATGATTGCAGATTTGAATGTCTTCTCCGCCAAGCTCAACAAAAAGGGAACCTTAATAAATGACTTGGTAACAGATACTTCTATCGTTCCAGATCTTAAAGCTACCATGGAGAGCCTTCGTGTAACCAGTGCGAATACCCAAGCTTTATCCAAGGAATTTGCAGGCATCACAGATAAGCTCAATTCCAAAGACAATTCTCTTGGTATGCTATTGAATGACCCAGAATTTGCTAAATCTCTGAAAAAAACAATGGAGAATGCAGACTCTGCCTCCTATAATCTGAATAAAGGAATGGAAGCCCTTGAGTACACCTGGCCTTTCAACAAGGGCTTTAAAAGAAAAGTAAAGGTTGAAGGAGGAAATTAATTTATACTACCAAAATCGCTATTGATTTCGCAAAACGCTATAAATTTTAGGACTGCACGAATCCCTTTCTTTTAACCTGATTCTTTTCATTTAAATATGCTATCACAGCAATGAAAGCTATAAATCCGACCACCACTTCTGCATGGACCAAGCTAGTTGAACTTTCAAAAAAAAATCAAACTAGCACCATTGCGGCATTTTTTGATCAAAAAGATAGATTTGAGCGCTACAGCAGAAGCTTTGAAGATATTTTGGTTGACTTCTCTAAAAACCGAATTTCAGACGAAGTTTTCGAGGAACTAATTAAACTAGCTCAGGAGACAGCACTAGAAGACGGCATCGTAAGCATGTTTGATGGTCAAGCAATCAATCAAACTGAGAACCGTCCTGTTTTACATACGGCCCTCCGAAACCGTTCCAACACTCCAGTAGTGGTGAATGGCCAAGATGTCATGCCTGAAGTCAATGCAGTATTGACCCAGATGAAGGCTTTTGCTACTCAAATTCATCAAGGAAAATGGTTAGGATATACAGGAAAGCCGATCACTAGGCTAGTAAATATTGGTATTGGAGGATCTGACCTGGGACCCGTGATGGTGACAGAAGCATTAAAGGCCTACCAGCACCCTAATTTGAAATTATTTTTCGTTTCCAATGTGGACGGGACGCATATTGCTGAAACGCTAAATGAAGTTGATCCGGAAACCACACTTTTCTTTGTAGCCTCCAAAACCTTCTCCACGCAGGAGACCATGACCAATGCGCATACAGCTAGATCTTGGTTTTTGTCCCATGCAAAAGATGAAAAAGCGATTGCCAAGCATTTTGTGGCCCTTTCAACCAATTCCGCTGCAGTAAGTGATTTTGGGATTGATCCACAAAATATGTTTGCATTTTGGGATTGGGTAGGAGGTAGATATTCTTTGTGGTCTGCAATCGGACTTCCTATTGCCTGTGCGATTGGATTCGATCGTTTTGAGGAATTGCTTTCTGGGGCACACTCCATGGACCTGCACTTCAAAAATGCGCCATTAGATCAAAATATTCCTGTGATTTTGGCCTTAGTAGGAATTTGGAATACCAATTTCCTAGGAGCAACCTCAGAGGCCATCCTACCTTATGACCAATACTTACATCGATTTGCCGCATATTTCCAGCAAGGCAACATGGAGAGCAATGGAAAGTACGTAGGTAGAGATGGGAAAAAGGTAAATTATAGTACTGGCCCAATCATTTGGGGGGAACCAGGTACCAATGGACAGCATGCGTTTTATCAATTAATTCATCAAGGAACACACCTGATTCCATGTGATTTCATTGCACCAGCAAAGTCCCACAACCCGATTGGAGACCATCATATCAAGCTACTTTCTAACTTTTTTGCACAAACTGAAGCTCTGATGAAGGGAAAATCGCTGACTGAGGTAGAAGCTGAGATGAGAAAAGGGGGTAAATCAGACGATGAAATTCAACGTCTTGCTCCTCATCGCGTATTTGAGGGGAATCGACCTACCAATTCCATATTGGTCAAGAAAATCACTCCCTATACACTAGGGCAGTTGGTAGCGATGTATGAACATAAAATTGCTGCACAAGGAATGATTTGGAATATTTTTAGTTTCGATCAGTGGGGAGTGGAACTGGGAAAAGTCCTTGCTAATGGTATCCTTCCAGAGTTAGCAGGAGAGGCTACTGTCAACTCTCACGATGGCTCTACCAATGGACTGATCAATGCCTACAAAGCGATGAGGTAATTCCTTTAGGTGTCCCAATCAGTTAAACTGAAACTAGAATTTAAAATCCTTGAAATTAGCCATTTTTAAGATTTTTTTTATGGGTAAAAAACGAAATAGGTAGGTGTTTATTTGGCAAAACAGGGATAGTTTCTATTTTTTCAAACAATAATCTTTTTCAGGGAGTTTACTCGATATATACCTGACTATGAAAGAGCTACTCGAAGTGCGAAAGACCAACGGGAACGGAAGTGGGGAGAAGAAGTTATTTTTCCAAGACACGAAACTACTCGTTAAAGATGCGGTATTCGTACGCCAAGAGGGCAGCCTAGTCAAGGTCAAATTTGATGACATTCTTTGGTTAAAAGGAGATGGCAATTACACCACCTTGATTACTAAGAACTCTGTGTTTTCTGTTAGAAATATTCTAAAAGAATTTGAATCGGTCCTTCCGGTGAGCCAGTTTATCCGTATTCACAAAAGCTATATTGTCCAAGCTTCAGAGATTCTTTCGATCACAACCAAGGAGGTAAAAGTCGGCAATGATCTTGTGCCCATAGGGCGTACATTTTACCACCAACTCCTAGGGGGTATCCGGAAGCTCGGAAGCTTTGGAGATTAAATCCAAAGTAGGCTACTGTCTCCGTAGCTAAGAAATCGGTAGTTGTTATCGAGGGCTTCTTGGTAAATATTTTTCCAGTCCTTACCCAAAATCGCTGCAATCAATAGTACAAGCGTTGAGCCAGGTTGGTGAAAGTTGGTGATCAATCCATCTACTAGTTGAAATCGATACCCTGGAAAGAGAAAAATCTCGGTAGTACCCAATAGTGAATCCACTGACTTAGCATTCATTTCTTTAACAATTGCTTCTAAGGCCTCTTTGCCCGTGGGCAAATATTCACGTCGAGCATAAGGAGCAAGTTTTTCAATTTGAAATAGACTGCCCCTGTTTTCAAGCAATTGAACACCAAACCAGTACATACTTTCTAGAGTCCTTACTGAAGTGGTGCCCACAGCAATAACTTTCCCTTCATGTTTGAGCAGTTTTTCAATGGTTTCTAGCTGAATTTCCATTTGTTCACTGTGCATGGGATGCTCTTCCACAGTTTGAGCCTTGATCGGCTGAAATGTCCCAGCGCTTACATGAAGTGTAAGAGCAGCTTCTTGAATTCCCTTTTTTCGTAACCCCGAAAAAATCTCCTCTGTAAAATGAAGACCCGCAGTTGGCGCTGCTACAGCACCTTCTTTCTCAGAATAAACGGTTTGGTAACGCGATTTATCTTCTTCTTGTGCCTTTCGATTGAGGTAAGGTGGAAGGGGTGTTTCCCCACATGCCTCCACCAAATCTACAAAAGCAATTTCTTCACCTGACCATGAAAATTCGACTTGCTTTAGTTCTCTATTTAGAAGGCGGGCTGTAAGGACCACTTGTTGATTTGCTACCGAAACAGTCCCTTGAAGTTCTTCCCCCTCTTTCCATTTTTTAACATTACCAATCATGGTTTCCCAAACCACCGGCTTCTTCGAAGCCATAATTTCTGACATCACCTTAGAGGGAGCGACAGGTTGGAGTAAAAACACCTCAATCCGAGCACCCGTTTGACGTTGGAAAATTAAGCGAGCAGGAATTACTTTGGTATTGTTATAAACTAGGAGGCTACTAGAATCCAAAAGTTCAGGAAGATCAAAAAAATGGCGGTGGTGGAGGATTCCCTTTTTATATTCCAAAAGCTTGGAATGATCCCGTTTTTCTAAGGGATATTTAGCGATTCGTTCTTCGGGTAAAGTATATTCGTACTCTTTAAGATCAATACTCGGGATTTCCATAAATAGGGCAATTTATCCTCAAATATAGTTAACCCTTATCAACTCCTTTTGGTTACAGCTTCATGACTTTACCTGTTCACCTTACTTTTTCTTACCTCAAAAGAATGCTTCTCTTTCGATTTGAAGCAGGAACCTCTCGAGGGGTAATGCATACACGGGACGTCTTTTGGATCAAGGTGCATCGTATGGGAGATTTAGATCAAGTGGGCTGGGGAGAGGCTGCACCTTTGATTGGCTTGAGTCCAGACTTCTTACCTGATTTTGAGGAAGTTTTAGGGAAATTTTTAGCCCAGGCAAATCAACGGTCTTGGGATTTGGAGGAGGAGAGCTTACTCCAGCAAGTGAAAGCGTTAGTACCATTTTCACTCCCTTCTATCCGTTTTGGCTTGGAAACGGCCCTTTTGGATTTTCTTAATGGTGGAAGGAAGCGTATTCTTTCCAATACATTTTTTGATCAGGGAGTGCCTATTCCTATCAACGGATTGATTTGGATGGGAACTAAAGAATTTATGCTGCAGCAGATTAATCAAAAATTAGGGGAGGGGTTTACCTGCTTGAAAACAAAAATCGGGGCTATTGACTTTGCTCAGGAGCTTGAAATACTTCGCTATATCCGAGAGCATGAAGCAGCAAAAAATCTTGTACTGCGAGTGGATGCCAATGGTGCCTTTTCAATCCAAGAAGCAATGGGCAAATTGGAGCTATTGCAGGATTTTGGAATACATAGTATCGAACAGCCCATCGCGGTGGGTCAGTGGAAAGCAATGCGGGAGTTGGCGGTAAAAAGTCCAATTCCAATCGCCTTGGATGAGGAACTTATTGGTAAACTAGCTAAAGAGGAAGTACTGAATTCCATACAGCCGCAGTACCTAATTTTAAAACCCAGCCTTTTGGGAGGGATTTTAGAAACCCGTGAATGGATTCAGCTTGCAGAAAAAATGGGTATTGGCTGGTGGATGACTTCAGCCTTGGAGAGTGCGATTGGCCTCAATGCCATCTCGCAACTCACTTCTATCTATCTACCAAGTCTCCCACAAGGCTTGGGAACAGGGAAATTGTATCACAACAATTTGGAATCCCCTCTACTCGTCAGCAATGGGGAAATTCAGTATCAACAGGAAGGGGTTTGGGAAACACCTAGTTAGAAGCTTTTGGAGGCCCCTTAATCTTAGTGGGAGTAAGTTATTCCAGTACTTTTTTGATGATTTTCCGCTTGAGAATGACTACGACAGCCCAAGATAAGTAAGCGGAAAGAACGCCGACCAAGGCACCAAAAAACACGTCTAAAGGATAATGTACCCCTAGATAAATTCGTGTATAACTGACTACCAAAGCATAAAGAAATAGCCAATAGATTCCTTTTTGCTTTTTATGCAGGATAAGCGTTAAAAATGTGGCCATCCCAAAGGTGTTGGCAGCATGGGAAGAAACAAAACCATAAAGACCTCCGCATCTACCATAGCTGTGCAGGAGTCCTTCCCATTGTGGATCATGGCAGGGACGGAGTCGTTCGAAATAGGGTTTCATCAATCCTGAACTAACTTGATCGGCAAGGAGGATGGTCAGCATGACTCCTCCAATCACCCAGGCCGTATTTTTAGGATCTTTCCGGTAGATTAAATAGACTAGCAAAAGGTACAAGGGAACCCAGGTGATCGTTTGCGTTAGCTGCAAGACGATAGGATCCAATCCATCCGAATGGAAGGAATTGAGCCATAGAAATGCTTTCTCGTCCCAATGCTTAATAGATTCTATCATGCGGTATACGAAATCCAGTCAATTCCTTTTTTTAGATGAGCCAAGGTATATTCCTCCGCACTTCCTGGCTTGGGTTCATGCTGATAGGACCATTCTGCTTGTGGGGGCATGCTCATTAAAATACTTTCTGTCCGTCCATTGGTATCCAAACCAAACTTGGTTCCTGCATCCCATACCAGATTAAACTCCACATAGCGGCCACGACGGAGTCCTTGCCAAGCTTTTTGCTCAGGTCCGAATGGAAGCACGGAGTTCTTTTCCATGAAGTGGGTATATACCTCCGGAAAAAGTCTTCCTAAGGCAAGGCTAAAATCTAAAATCTCCTGGAAATGGCTGTCCGAGGTAGCGCTGAGTCGATCGTAAAAAATGCCCCCAATGCCACGGGTCTCTTGACGATGCTTGATGAAAAAGTACTCATCTGCCCAATTTTTGAACTTGGGATAGTAGCTTGAATCAAAGGAATCGCAGGTTTCTTTTAATTTTTGGTGAAAGTAAGCCGCATCTTCTGGAACAATATAGTGGGGGGTCAAATCTATTCCTCCACCAAACCAATGGGTGCCATCTTCCATCTCGAAGTATCGGATATTCATGTGGATGATGGGGACCATAGGATTGAAGGGATGCAAAACGATAGACACTCCAGTAGCAAAAAAAATACCGGACTCCAACCCAAGCTTATCAGAAATCTTTTTGGGAGTGGGGCCGTGTACAGCCGAAAAGGCTACTCCACCTTTTTCAAGGATTGCTCCATCTTGAAAAATTCGAGTTTGCCCTCCTCCACCTTCTTCTCTAACCCAATTGTCTGCTTTGAAGGATCCTGCACCGTCTCCAGCCTCAACGGCTTCGCAAATGTAATCCTGCATTTGCTTGTAAATGGCTGCAATTTCTTCTTTTGATTTCCTACTCATTAGTTTTTTGATTTTAGAATGGATACCCAATTCCAAAATTAAATACGGTTTGTCCTTTTTCCCCGAAGGGTTTATTGAATCGAATGTTGTCAAGAATCCATCGTTGGCCTTCTTGGCGTGCTGGATCGAGGGCTTTGGTAGCCAAGTCTAGGCGGATGACTAAAAAGTCGAAATCCATTCGTAATCCTACACCAGTGCCTACCGCAATCTCCTTGTAAAATCGATCGTATCTAAAATCTGCTCCAGGGCGAGCATCGTCCCTGCCGATCATCCAAGAGTTACCTGCGTCTAGGAAAACTGCCATATCAAAGTAGCTAAATAACTTTCTGCGGTACTCAAACATGCTCTCAAGAATCATTTCTGCAGGTTGCTCATTTCTGTAATCGTAATTCCCACCTGGTCCAGTGATTGGGGTAGAACTTCCAGGTCCAAGTCTTCTCGCTTGCCAAGCACGGATACTGGTACCACCTCCAGCAAAGAAATATTTCTCATAAGGCAAAATCCCCACACTGACTCCATAAGGACGTGCCATCCCAAAATTGAGTCGGTAGGCAAGGGTTTGTTTTTTGCTAATTGGATAATAACGCCTGTAATCAACTTGTCCCTTAAGCCATTGGAAATTGGCATAGTTGATATCTGGAGAATCGTTTCTCCGAACATTGGTTAAATTCAAGGTAGTCCCGCCACTTTCTCCAAAAACTCGGAGTAGGGAGGCTTTTCGCGCTGAAAAATCGCCGTATCGATTAAAATTGATCAGGGTCTGACCTGAAAAACTACTAATCAGGGAGGGTAGAAATGACCAGATCAGGTTGTTACCATCGCTCTGTAAGTTTTCCAGAATGCTTAGGAATTCGTCTTGAATATAGGGCGTACGGATGTAGCTGACATCTGCGGCATTAATCGTAAAGGATTGACGATTGTTGCGCGTAGCCCAGGTGTATCCCAATTGTCCATTGATGGCATTTCGGTTGTATTCCGGCCGATTGGTGCTCAAATACCCAAATTGAACTTTTGTATTCGGATTGTATTTTCCCAATTGCTGAAGTGTCTTTGGGGAAAATGGGATTAAGAATCTAGGGAAAATTACAGAAAGTGAGGTATTGATTTCACTGCTTTGGTAAACGCCTTGGCCTGTGGCAGAAGCAACACCCTCCAAGCCAGCCCTGAAATTGAGTTCAAGCAGTTCACCAGCTCTAAAGAAATTACGATTTCTTAGTGCCGTACTAAAAAAGGGTCCTGGAAGCTGCTCAGTGATGGTCATCCCCAGCTGATTGGTTAGCTGGTATTTTTGATTGGGTTGTGTATAAATAGCGGCGGTCAGGGAGGTTCCTAGCGTATCAAAAGTAATATTAACGAATCGGAAAAGGTCCAAACTATTAATCAGCCGTTGAGTTTCAAGTGCTTCAATCCTATTATAGGGCTTCCCCTTTTGCAATTGAATCCTTGAGGCTAGGATTTTGGCAGAATACCGATCTCGATAAAAGGAAAAATCAATTCCTTGATAATGGGTTAGGATTCGTCTGTCTGCAAACTCATCGGAAGGAGGATTGATTTGCAGGCTGATCGAATCGAGCGTATATACTTGATGGCTTTCTGCAAAGGCAGGTTTTTGGATGACTTGCTCCAGTCGTATGGTCTTCGCCGCAGTGTCTTGGTAGGCGATGAAGTTGATGTAGGACTTCGAAAACATGTAGTAGCCCTTATTTTTGAGCAATTCTTCCAACCTATTGCGTTCTGCCGTGATATTATCTTGGTTATAAATCTCTCCTTTTTTGATAAAAGAATTGGATGAAAAGCTCGAAAGGAGCCCTTGAATTTCAGAATTGTCGATGCGTGTATATACCGAATCAAGGATGTATGGATTATTTTCTTTGATTAGGTAAGCGATGGATGCTTTTTTGTTTTTAGTTGAAATGCTGTAGTCTACATCTGCATCAAAAAAACCATGATTGATAAGATAACCTTTCATGTTTTTTCTGGATTTTTCAACCAAATTACTATCTAAGAGGACTACAGGATTTCCCGTACGCATCAGCGCATTCCCATATTCTAAGATCTTATCCAGACCTTCTAACTTGATCTTTAAGTTTTCTACTTTTCGTTTGTAGGATAATTCATTGGATTGAACCTCATTATCCAATTGAAGCGCGTTCAATTCGTCAACTACTTTAGTTCGTTTGGTGGCAACTTTACTACTATCGTAAAATTTGTTTCCTATTCGATAGAGCATTACACCAAAGGAACCTCCCAAAATTCTGGTATTAGGTTCTTGCTCTAGCAGTTGTTGAAGAGCATCCGCATCCGCCTTATTTAGGCCAACTAGTTCATTGTCATAGACCGCATACTCACCCTCCTCCAAATTTCTGGTCAAAGAGCAGCTAAGGCAAAACCAGAGTAGACTGAGAAAAAGTATATATTTGGAAGATTTCAAGTTCGAATTGGAGGACGAATGCTAAGCAAAAATACGGTTAAGTTTATAAAATCCTTACATCAAAAAAAATACCGCCTTGAGTCGGGAAAATTCTTTGTAGAAGGGGAGAAAAGTGTGGTTGAAGTTCTTCAATCTAGTTTCACGGTGGATTTACTTTTAGTCACCCAGGAATTTGCTGCTAAACATGCCCCATTATTGAGTGGCAAAGCATTCGAGGTGCTTTTTGTGACCCCCAATCAACTCGAGCAGGTAGGGCAGTATCAAAGCAATGATTCCGCATTGGCAGTAGTTCAAATTAAGCCAAACCAAGCATTTTTACCTGAAAAAGGCGAACTTATCCTTGCATTGGATGAGGTTCGGGATCCGGGTAACCTCGGTACTATCATTCGAATTGCAGATTGGTATGGCATCAAAAAATTAATTTTTTCCACCCATTCCGCTGAATTTTACAATCCGAAAGTGATTCAAGCCTCCATGGGTTCATTTACGCGTGTGCAATTTTATTATGGAGACTTAGCTCAGGCGTTTCAACAATGGAAATTACCAGTGTATGGGGCTTTTTTAGAAGGTGAATCTATTCATGAACTTATAAATCCTTCTCCAGGTGTGCTTTTGCTTGGGAATGAATCTCAGGGAATATCGAAAGAGGTTGAAAAGTGGGTGAATAGCAAGATTACCATCCCAAGTTTTGGAAAGGCAGAATCTCTCAATGTCGCCATAGCCACTGCCATTTTCTGTGATAATTTCAAAAGACTTGTTCACTAATGAAGGCCAAATTAAGTGAATCATTAGCTCGTGTTGGCCTGAATGGATTTTTGGTTGGCATCCTATGCGCTATAGGACTGGCGGCAATCCTGCCTGAATTGGGTTCAACGCAGTCCAACCTTCCATGGAAGCCATTTATTCAAGTGGGTATTGGACTGCTTTTCTTTTTTTATGGACTGAAGCTCGATCCAGCACAACTTCGTACGGGGCTGAGCAATTGGAAACTTCATATTTTGATTCAGGTAACTACATTTTTGGTTTTTCCGTTGCTTGTATTTTCATTGGTTTATTTTTTCCCTGGATTGGATCCAAATTTTGCCCTTGGCATTAGCTTTCTTGCAGCTTTACCCTCTACCGTCAGTGCCTCTGTCGTTTTGGTGTCAATTTCTGGGGGAAATGTTGCCGCAGCTATCTTTAATGCAAGTATTTCAAGCCTTTTAGGAGTAGTAATCACTCCTTTTTGGATGCGTATTGCAGGAGGGGAGGTCGTAGGAGAACTTGATCTTTGGTCTTCGATCATTGACTTATTTATCAAAGTAGTACTCCCTGTCCTGCTTGGATTAGTATTGCACCGGTATTTGTTTCCAAAGATTAAGCCCTATTTGAATCGCTTGAAACATTTGGATCAAACGGTCATTCTTTCCATTGTGTTTACCACCTTTTCGGAGTCCTTTTCACAACAGCTTTTCGCCTCCTTCACCTGGTTAAGCTTGGGGGGATTAGCCCTATTCATGCTTTTTATTTTAGTATTGGTTGTGGGAATACTCTTTCTACTGACAAAAATGGGTTCTTTTTCAAAGGAGGATCGAATCGCTGCCCTTTTTTGTGGTTCTACCAAATCCTTGGTACATGGAGTCGCAATTGGTAAGGTATTATTTCCAAGCGCTGCAATCTTTGGCTTGGTTTTGCTTCCTGTAATGCTGTATCATTTGCAGCAATTGATTCTTGGAAGTGTTCTGGCGAGGTACTATGAAAAAAATAAGCCCTGAAATTCATTCAGGGCTCGTTTCGATTAGATGTATTTTCCGGCAAGTTCTCCCACCAATTCTTGATAGGCTAGGGTAGCATCTTCTTTAGATTTCCCTTTTAAAATTAGCCATGCATTGTATTTGGCGGCAGCTTTAAAATCGAATCCTCCAGGTCTTTCCTCTTCATTATCTCCTTCAGTAGCTTGTTTGTACAATCCATAGAGGCGAAGGAGCTCTTCATTCGAAGGGCGTGAGGTGAATTTTTGGGTGAGCGCTACTGCCTCTTCAAGGGTTTGTGGGTTCATCGGATCTAAAGGCGTTTGAAATTATTTTTTTTTATCTTTTTGAAAAGCTCAAAAAAACAGCGCCTTTATTTCTTTTCAGTCAGATTGACAAAATAGAGAAAAAGGAGCTGTTCAGTAATGCAATGAATTATCGCTTTGTCATGGCTACATAATCTCTTTCTATAGCCCCAGTATAAACTTGTCGCGGTCTACTGATAGGCTCACCTTTTTGAATCATTTCTTTCCATTGAGCAATCCATCCTGGTAGACGACCCAAGGCAAACATCACAGTAAACATATCTGTTGGGATTCCTAGCGCTCGGTATATAATGCCGGAGTAAAAATCAACATTTGGGTACAACTTTTTTTCAACGAAGTAAGGATCATTTAAGGCTGAAGTTTCTAGTTGTTTCGCAATTTCCAGAATCGGATCTGTGATTCCTAGTTTTCCCAATACGTCATCTGCAGCTTTCTTGATAATCTTAGCGCGAGGATCGAAATTTTTATATACCCGGTGACCAAAACCCATCAATCGGAAAGGATCGTTCTTGTCTTTTGCTTTGTCCAAATACTTTTTAGTATTCCCACCATCGGCTTTAATAGCTTCAAGCATTTCAATCACCGACTGGTTGGCTCCGCCATGAAGTGGTCCCCAAAGTGCATTGATACCCGCAGAAATAGACGCATAAATAGGTCCTTGAGAAGATCCTACCATGCGAACGGTAGAAGTAGAGCAGTTTTGCTCGTGGTCTGCATGAAGAATCAAGAGTACGTCTAATGCTTTGGCAACCACTGAATCTACTTGATAACGCTCTGCAGGGAGTGCAAACATCATTTTCAAAAAGTTTGAACAGTAATCAAGCGAGTTGTCTGGATAGTTTACTGGATGGCCCATCTTGTTTTTATAAGCCCAAGCCGCAAAGGTGGGCATCTTTGCTAAAAGGCGAACCATACTTAGATTGACTTCTTCTGACGTGCTATTTGGATTTAGGGAATCCGGGTAAAAAGCAGATAAAGAGCAGATTAAAGAGGAGAGAACACCCATCGGGTGCGCATTGGAGGGAAAGCCATCCAAAATCTTTTTGATGTCCTCGTGAACTAGCGTGTGGTAGGTGATCTGTTTTGTGAAATCTTCAAATTGAGCTTGTGTAGGTAATTCACTATGAATAAGGAGGTAAGCCACTTCCATGAAGCTAGATTTTTCTGCAAGATCTTCGATTCGGTAGCCTCTGTATCGAAGGATGCCTTCTTCTCCATCCAGAAATGTGATCGAACTAGTTGTTGAACCCGTATTTTTGAAGCCAGAGTCAATGGTGATAAGACCAGTATCACTTCTAAGTTTTGCAATGTCAATTGCAGGTTCGTTTTCAGTACCTATGATAACTGGAAATTCAAACTCTTGTCCTTTGTAGAACAGCTTGGCAGAATCAGACATGATGGATTTGTTTGTAGCTTATTTTGGATATAAAACTCTAGAATCGGCCCCAAGTTACTAATATCGGCCATTTTTCAAATAAATTATTCTAGTGGTAATCTTAGAAAAAGATAAAATGAATTTAATTTAAATCTATTTTTATCTAATCAATTGATTATCAAGGTATAAATGAATAAACCCTTTTTATCGAAAGGTCAACTTGATTTTGTAAACAAAAAAGTCCCGAAGGACTTTTTTAATCACAAAATTGTTCAAAAACTTCAACCAAATGCTCTCCAATCATTTTTGCATTTCGTCCTTCAATATGGTGTCTCTCAATAAAGTGGATGAGTTCACCATTCTTAAATAAAGCCATTGCAGGAGAGGAGGGAGGGTAGGGCAATACCAGTTCACGGACTTTAGCAACCGCATCGCGGTCGTTCCCAGCAAATACAGTAGCTAATGTCGTTGGCTTTTTGCCAGCTTGTTCAAGAGCCATTTTTACTCCTGGTCTAGCAGCACCAGCAGCACATCCGCACACGGAGTTGACTACTAGGAAAGTAGTTCCTTTATGATCTGGACCTAGGTGGGCAGCTACTTGTTCGGCTGTACGAAACTCTTCGAATCCAACGAGAGACAACTCAGCGCGCATGGGGGCAATTAATTCTTCAGGATACATTGTTCTGCGTGTTTATTTTTTTGTTAAAGAAATCCTAATTCTAATTTGGCTACCTCAGACATCATATCTTGGGTATAGGGAGGTTCAAAAGTTACCTCGACTTCTACATGGTTAATTCCTTCGATTTGTTGAATTTTTTCCTTCACCTCTGAAGGAATAAACTCAGCCGAAGGGCAATTTGGCGAAGTTAGTGTCATTAATACAAATACATTGTTTACTGGGTAAACACTGATTTCATAGATTAATCCTAATTCATATACGTCAACGGGTATTTCAGGGTCATATACCAACTTAATGGCTGTGACTACCTTATCCCGGAGGTTATCAATTTGTACTTTATTTTCAGAAGATTCGTCGACGTTCATGTTAGGCGTTTTGCTTGGTTTGAAAAGCTAGGGCATAGCGCTTCATTTGATTCATCATCGATGCCAATCCATTCGATCGTTGACTGCCTAGGATATTGCCCATTCCAATTCGTGGGATAAAATCAAGATCAGCCTCTAGAATTTCCTTTGGGCTTCGTTGATTTAATACCCGAATAAGGAGCGAAATCAACCCTTTGGTAATATCGGTATTGCTATCGGCTTTATAAATCACTTTTCCTCCCTCCTCCTCAGCCACTAACCATACCTTCGATTGACATCCTTGAATAGTGTACTCGTCTTTACGAAAGGATTCTGGGTAGGGTTCTAAGTTTCCTCCTAACTCCATGATGTAAAAAATCGTGGATTCTCGGTCTTCACCCAAAATCTCAAATTCGGCTACGATCTCATTTTGTATGTCTGCTATCGTGCTCATTTATTTTTAAGGCTAGCGATTTTTGCAAGCGCCTGTGCAAATACTTCCACTTCAGCTCGGGTATTGTAAATAGCAAAGGAGGCACGAACGGTGCCTTCTAATCCCAATCTGTGCATCAAGGGTTGGGTACAATGGTGGCCGGTCCGAACTGCAATACCTTTAGCATCCAGCAACTGTCCCACATCAAATGGGTGCATCCCTTTAATCGTAAAGGAGTAGACAGCTATCTTTTCTGCAGCAGTTCCAACAGGGATTATTCCTTTGACATCTTGAAGTAACTCTGCTGCATATTGTAGTAAGTCATTCTCATGAAGATGAATATTTGTCTTGCCTGTCGATGTAATGAAATCTAAGGCAGGCTTAAAGGCAATTACTTCTGCAATACTTGGGGTGCCCGCTTCAAACTTGAAAGGAATGGTGTTGTAAGTGGTTTTTTCAAAGGTTACCTCTCGAATCATCTCTCCACCTCCAAGGAATGGGGGCATTGCTTCCAAGAGTTCTCTTTTACCATACAAAACTCCTAATCCGGTGGGACCATAAAGTTTGTGCGCAGAAAAAACAAAAAAATCGCAGTCAAGTTCTTGAACATCCACCTCCAAGTGAGAAGCAGACTGCGCACCATCCAGTAAAACTTTTGCTCCTACCGCATGGGCTGCATCAATGATTTTTTTTGCAGGATTGATGGTTCCAAGCGCATTTGATGCATGGACGATACTAATCAATTTGGTTTTTGAACTGAGAAGTTTTTCAAACTCTTCCATCACCAGCTCCCCTGCATCCGTAATTGGGATAACCTTGAGGATGGCACCAGTTTGCTCACAAAGCATTTGCCATGGCACAATGTTGCTGTGATGCTCAAGCGTGGAAATGAGAATTTCATCTCCTTTTTGAATGAATTTTGATCCAAAGGTTTTGGCAACCAAGTTAATGCTTTCGGTAGTTCCTCTTGTAAAAATCACTTCAGCAGATTCTCGCGCTCCGATCAAGGCTCGGACACTTTCTCTAGTCTCCTCATACTTGTGCGTAGCACGATCTGCTAAGGTATGTGCACCTCGGTGGATATTGGAATTATCCTTTTCGTAGTACTGTGTTAGTGCATCCAATACCACTTGTGGTTTTTGAGTGGTGGCGGCATTGTCAAAATAAATCAAAGGATACCCATTTACCTCTTGGTGAAGTATCGGGAAAAGGCTCCTTATGGCATTGACTTGGATGGACATGGCTTAGAAATTACTCCCGAGTCGGTTTTGGATTTGATTTACAATGTAATTGCGAAGGCTATCGTCCTCGATTTTGTCAAGAACCTCCCCTGCAAAAGCATACAGCAATAGCCCTTTTGCGGTGATTTTGTCGATACCTCTTGCCTGGAGATAAAATAAGGCTTCTTCATCAAGCTGTCCGACGGTACATCCGTGAGAGCACTTCACATCATCTGCCCAAATCTCAAGTTGAGGTTTGGTATTGATGATCGCATCTTCCGAAAGCAGGATGTTATTGTTTTGCTGGAAGGCATTTGTTTTTTGTGCGATTTGGCGCACGAAAATCTTTCCATTAAAGACACCTCTGCTTTGGTCTGTAAGAATGCCTTTGTAAAGTTCATTCGATTCAGCATGGGGAATCGTATGGTCTACGTTGGTATGGTTGTCTACATGCGTTTTACCTTGTAGCAGATAGAGGCCATTCATATTTCCCACCGAATTGCTACCCAATAGATTTAGTGTCAGATTATTTCGCACCATATCCCCAGAGAGGGTGATTTGGGTAGAAGTAAACTGGGAATCCTGTTGGATATCCGTCACTACATTACTCACCTCAATCACTTGATTGCTTTCTTCTTGTAAGCTGTGGTAGGTAATATTCGCATGAACTCCACCCTTGATTTCTACTACCTTATTTACAAAATAGGGCGCAGCATCCACGGAGATGTGGTAATCGATAAAGGTGGCTTTTGAAAAATCACCTGCTTCAATCCAAATCCGAGGAGAAATTACTTGACCTCCTTGAGCTTGATGGAACTGTAGTAGTAAAATCGGAGACTCGATCGATTTCTTGTTTTCAATAGAGAGATGGAGTCCATCCATGAAAGTTGCCTGATTTAAGGCAGCGAAAGGATCCTTATCTGGTTTTGCAATGCTTCCCAGAGGGGTATTTTCAATCTCAGAAAGTAGATTTATGGTAAGACCTTCCGTTGAATTGGATAGTTCAGGCAAATACTGGCCATTGGAAAAAACCAATACTACTCCTTCAAAACCAGTAAATACAGCCGATTTAACCTGATCGGCGCTAATTTTTACCGGTTTGGCTGGAGAAAAATCAGTCAAGCCGCTCTCCAATTTCTTGGCTAGTGGGGTGAATTTATATTCTTCGGCTTTGAGGGCTGGCATTCCTTGTGCATAAAAACTTTCCTTACCCAGTTGGCGCAAAGAAAGAAAAGTAGCTGGTGCTGCTTCAAAAAGACCAAGAACCGATTCGTGTTGTGTCAAGGTACTCATGTGTGTGGTGGTAGGGATCAGACTGTGGCTGTAGAATCAACTTCCTCTTTAATCCAATCGTAGCCTTTTTCTTCGAGTTCGAGGGCAAGCTCTTTCTTGCCTGACTTTACGATTCGTCCTTTGTATAGGACGTGTACAAAATCGGGAACGATGTAGTCGAGAAGGCGTTGGTAGTGGGTGACCACAATGGTTGCAGTCGTGTCAGATTTCAACTTATTTACCCCATTGGACACGATTCGAAGCGCATCGATATCCAAACCAGAATCAGTTTCATCTAAAATGGAGAGTACCGGATTAAGCATGGCCATTTGGAAAATTTCATTTCGCTTTTTCTCTCCACCAGAGAAACCTTCATTCAAGGAGCGGCTCAATAATTTTTGATCAATTTCCACCAAGGCCATTTTTTCTTTCATTAACGAAAGAAATTTTACAGCATCTAAAGGTTCTTGGCCTCTGTATTCTCGAACTTGGTTGAGCGCTGTTCGCAAGAAGTTGGTAGTAGAGACCCCAGGAATTTCAATCGGATACTGGAAAGCTAAAAATACCCCTTCTCGTGCACGGTCTTCTGGGGAGAGGGATAGGAGCTCTTTGCCTTGAAAGAAGACTTCTCCTTCGGTGACTTCGTACTCTTCTCTTCCCGCAAGAACAGAGGCTAGAGTAGATTTACCTGAGCCATTGGGCCCCATGATGGCATGTACTTCGCCTGCTTTTACTTCAAGGTTGATTCCTCTGAGGATAGGAGTGCCTTCAATGGAGGCATGTAGATTTTTTATAGATAGCATGAGCTAGTTTTTCTAAGGTACGCGTTAGATTTTCGGTGGGATTAGCCTACCGAACCTTCCAGGGTGAGTGCTAATAATTTTTGAGCTTCCACTGCAAACTCCATAGGGAGCTGGTTCAGTACTTCCTTGGCATAGCCATTCACAATCAAGGCCACAGCATCTTCGGTCGCTATTCCGCGTTGGTTGCAGTAGAAGATTTGATCTTCTCCGATTTTTGAAGTTGTAGCCTCATGTTCCACCTTGGCGGAAGGATTGGCAATGTCTATGTAAGGAAAGGTATGGGCTCCACATTGGTTACCCATCAATAGGGAGTCACATTGTGAAAAGTTGCGTGCATTGTGTGCCCTCTTCATGACTTGCACCTGTCCTCGATAGGAATTTTGAGATTTACCAGCGGAGATTCCTTTGGAAACAATCCTTGACTTGGTGTTTTTACCGATATGGATCATTTTAGTTCCTGTATCTGCTTGCTGGTAGTTGTTGGTGACGGCTACGGAATAAAACTCACCGATAGAATAATCTCCCTTTAGAATGCAAGAAGGATATTTCCAAGTTATAGCCGAACCTGTCTCTACTTGTGTCCAAGAAATCTTGGAGTGGTCCCCGGCGCAAATTCCACGCTTGGTT
The DNA here is from genome assembly GCA_945897085.1 of Spirosoma fluviale. Taxonomy (GTDB): domain Bacteria; phylum Bacteroidota; class Bacteroidia; order Cytophagales; family Cyclobacteriaceae; genus Algoriphagus. The sequence goes on from CAMDEU010000001.1 coordinate 95,611, forward strand.
ACAAAATTGTAAATCCCACCTTTCCCTTCTTTATCGCCTGGAAACCAGTTTTGAACAGTGGAGTATTTCACTTCTGCATGTGCACCGGCATAAATTTCTACTACGGCAGCATGCAGTTGATTTTCGTCACGCTGGGGAGCGGTACAACCTTCCAAGTAGGATACATAAGATGAGTCATCAGCTACAATGAGTGTACGCTCAAATTGGCCCGTGTTTGCAGCATTGATACGGAAATAGGTAGACAATTCCATTGGACAACGTACTCCTTTGGGGATATAGCAAAATGAGCCATCAGAAAATACAGCAGCATTTAATGCAGCATAGTAGTTGTCTGTCATCGGAATTACTGAACCTAAATATTTTTGAATTAACTCTGGATGTTCTTTTACTGCCTCACTAAAAGAGCAAAAAACGATTCCAAGCTTACCTAAAGTTTCTTTAAATGTAGTTGCCACGGATACGGAATCAAGGACTACATCTATCGCAATTCCTTGAAGCCTTTTTTGTTCGTGGAGTGAAATACCCAGCCTTTCATAAATGGCAATTAACTCAGGATCTACCTCATTTATATTTTTTGGCTTTTTACTTTGCTTGGGAGCAGAGTAATATCTCAAAGCCTGTAAATCCATCTTTAGATACTTCACATTGGCCCAAGTGGGCTCGGTCATGCCTTGCCAGATTTTGAAAGCCTTTAATCTCCATTCCAGCAACCAACTTGGCTCTTCTTTTTTTGTAGAAATCCAACGAATAATATCTTCATTTAGGCCAAGTGGGGCCTCATCTGTTTCGAAATTAACAGACCATCCATGCTCATATTCTTTGGAGTTAAGGTCTTCTAAAATCTGGTTATCTTTGCTCATGAACTGAGTTGTTTAGACTAATTATAGTTAGTTCGTAAAAATACAACATTCAAACAAAAAAATATGTTCTTCTTCCGATCAAAAAACTTGAGTGCTTGCTAGATATTTAGGGATAAATGAGATTAAAATACTGATTTTCAGTATTTTATACATATAAAAAATGTGAAGAACTTTCTTCACATTTTTTTTAAAAAATTTACGAATCCTCAAATATTATTTATTTAGATTTAATCCTAATAATCTTATTTCTCTTTGTCAAAAAATGAGATCGGTCTATTGATACTTTCTTCCAATACAATTAAGGTTTCTGTTCGGTCAATACCCTCCACTTTTTGGATTTTGTCTAGCACAAGTCGGAGGTGATTGGTGTCTCTACAAATGATTTTAGCGAAAATCGAGTAATTCCCAGTAGTGTAATAAGCGCTGACTACCTCAGAAATCCCTTTTAACTTTTCGATCACGGTATCATATAGCGAGCTTTTCTCTAGGTAGATTCCTAAGAATGCAGATATATCGTAGCCTAATTTTGAGAAATTGATGTTCAGAGTTGCGCTTTTTACCACGCCCATATCCTCCAATTTCTTCATTCTCACATGAACTGTACCGGAAGAAACGAATACTTTTTTTGCTATTTCAGTGTATGGCGTCTTCGCATCTTCATTGAGCAAGGAGATAATCTTTAGGTCAACATTATCGATATCTAAAATTTTGTCCATTTTTTGGTGTGTGATTTAGATGATTTTTAATAAAGGATGCATGAAATTATAGATTGTTTAAAATATTCCAAAATTATTTTTTCAATTTGCAATTTTGTATAAAATATATTTCCTTTGTGAAAGTGTTCTGCAGCCAAATTTAATTTTGGTTTTTGAAATAAAAAACTCAAAAAGGACTAGTCCAACTTAATTAGGCCGAAGAATTGAAACAAAAAAGAACTTTTAATTTCTAAAGTTATATTTGGGTTTATATTCTGAAAAGGGTCTTGTCATTGACAAGACCTTTTTGTTTTTACCTGGTTTTGGGGGCATATTTTTTTTTAACGGCAATCAATTCTCTGCTTCTCTTTCCTATTTTTAGCTAGTCAACGACCCTTTCCATGAAAAAACAACTCTTATTTTTCCCATCCTTTTTGCTTTCAACTGTGCTTCTAGCTCAGGTGAGGCCTTTTGTGCCTGAGCAAGTGTTTCCTGAGAAAAACACAATAAGTAAACATTACCTAGTTTCTGGTGAACGTCACGGGACTTCTTTTTTCAAGAAGTTTGAATTTCCAGAAGTAGAGTATCGTCCAGGCACCGCTCTTGACTTTACCAAATACCACACTGTGGATGTCATGTACCATTGGTATGAAACCTGGGCAAAGCAATATCCACAGCTGGTAGACCTCTATGTGATAGAAGAATCTTTTGAAGGAAGACCGATCTACCAAATGACGCTTACCAATAAGACTACTGGAAAGGATACAGACAAGCCAGCAGCGTATTTTGAAGGAGGGAGACACTCAGGTGAAATAACCGCGAGTGAATCTATCCTGTGGATGACCCAGCATCTTTTAGAGAACTACGGCAAGGATCCTGAGATCACTGCGTTGCTCGATACTAAGGTGATTTATTTGCGTCCACAAAATAATCCGGATGGCTCCAACATGTATTTATTTACCGCTCAGCGCAACAGGAGTACCGTTAAGCCTCACGATACAGATCGGGATGGCTTGGTGGATGAAGATCCAGAAGAAGATTTAAATGGGGATGGAATCTTGTACCAAATCCGCAAAAAGGCAGTTACACCCGAAGAAAAAGAAAAAGCAAATTATATCCTGGACCCTAGAGATCCGAAAGGACGATTGATGAAGCAAACTTTCCCAGGAAAGGGAGAATACATCATCTACAGTGAGGGAATTGACAACGATGGAGATGGTCGCTACAATGAAGACGGAATTGGCGGATTAGATCTTCATCGCAACTATCCAGAGAACTGGCGGCCAAACACTGGTGGAGACCTCACCGGAAGGGGATATATCCAGTTTGGTGCAGGAGAATACCCACTCAGTGAAATTGAATCTCGCGCTACTGTCCTATGGATGTTGAGTCATCCAAATATCTCCGTGGTCAACTCCATGGATACTCGGGTGCCCATGCACTTGCGCCCACCTTCCACTTCCAAAAGTGAAGAGCGGATGTATCCACAAGATTTGGCGATTTACAAAGAAATGGATCAGCTAGGATTATCTTTTACCGCTTACCCTTGGGCTGGCGATGTGTATGAAACCTATGCCACCCGCTACAAGGTCAATTCCATGACGGGGGACCCACTCAAGCCAGAGCCGCTTTTCGGGCATGGGCCTGACTTCGGCTACTTTTACTACGGTAGTATTTGGTATGGGGATGAGCTCTGGAACAATGGCGCCATGAAAGATTACGATAACGATGGCATCTATGACGATTACGACGGTCTGATGTGGGATGACGAGGCCAATGGCAGTAAAGGTTTTAAGTCATGGACCGCATTTACCCATCCTGAATTGGGCGAAGTTGAATATGGAGGGTTTCACCCCAAGTTTTTTGGTCAAAATGGTCCTCCTTGGCAATTGGAAAGCTGGGCAAAAAAGCAGGCCCTCTTCAACATAGCGATGGCAAAGAGACTGCCTCAGCTTGTAGTTGATGATTTGAAAGTTAAAAAAGTGAAAGCTGGAGAATACCAAGTGACCTTAACTTGGGTCAATACTGGGAAATTGCCTGTAGCATTGGAGCAGGCCAAACTGGTGAAAATTGTTCAAGAGGATCGCGTTTCCTTAGATTTTGATAAGGACTTGTTGAAAGGTGATCAAGAAGCTACCGTTCGAATTGTTATTCCAAGTTTGTACGATAAAACTATCTATGCCGGCTACACCGGAGTAGGAGAGAAAAAGACAGCCACCTTTGTAGTACAGGTGAAAGGAGATGCCCCTGTCAAAGGAAAAATTAAGCTTTCATCCACCCGAGGAGGATTTATCGAAAAAGAATTTACCCTAAGTAATTAATACCTAAGCATGATCAATTTACGAAGCACTACTGGATGGGTTATTACCCTTCTGCTTATCTCTCAATCGCTTTTTGCGCAGCAAAAGCGATCACTTACCCATGCAGATTACGATGGATGGGAAAACCTCTCAGCTGAAAAAATCACGAAAAATGGAGCTTTTGTGGGTTATCAAATCTCTCCCCAACAGGGTGATGGAAGAGTTGAAATTTTCCCTTTCAAGACTCCGTCTCAGAAGCAGCTAATTTCTAGAGGAACTGGCTTTCAATTTACAGTTGATGATGCCTATGCCGTAGGGAAAATTGTGGCACAGAAAGATTCGGTTTATGCACTCAAACTAAAGAAAAAGAAGGCCGATGACCTGCCTAAGGATAGTTTATTTATTCTTCAGCTGGCTACGGGGAAATTGGAAAAAATCGCCCGAGTAAAATCTTTTGCTACCCCAACGGAAAAGGGTAGTTGGATCGCTATCCACTTTGAAAAGGAAGTGGCCCCAAAGGAGACTCCTAAGGATAAAAGCTCCTCAGATTCTACCAAAAAAGTAGAAAAACCCAAAAAGACAGATGGTACCAAATTGCTCGTCAGATCACTCGATGGAACAAAAACTTGGGACATAGAACGTGTGAAATCATTTAGCTTCTCCCCGAATGGAGACTTCCTTTATTACGCACTTGCTGAAGAGGAGAAACAAGACAATGCAGCCCTCCACTTGCTTGATTTGACCTCGGGAGAGCAAAGGTTGGTTCATGAAAAGATGACTATCTATTCAAGAATGGCCTTTTCTCCCCAGTCCAGCTACCTTTCATTTGTAACGAGTGACGACTCCTTAAAGGCCAAAAAGCCAAGTCATAAGTTGCAGGTCTATGATCTCACAAAGAAGAGTTTAGTTGTTGAATTGGATAAATCAGCTGTAAAACTTGAAAATAGTCGAATTAGTCCTGATGCCTCCCTTCGGTTTTCGGAAGATGAAAAGAGACTATTCTTTGGTGTAGCGATGGATTACAAGGAGTATTCCTACGAAGACGACAGTACTTTGCTGGACGAGGATAGAGTAAGCCTAGATATTTGGGGCTGGCAGGATGATGAGATTCAGCCCATGCAACTCAAAAACAAGGCACAAGAAGAGAAGAAAAGTTACCTGACCGTACTTTCACTTGTAGATTTAAAGGTGGTGCAGCTCGGAACTCCCGAGGTAGATGAAGTACAACTAGAAAACAAAATTACGCAAGACATCGCTCTTGCATGGACCGAGTCACCCTATCGAAAAAATTACAGTTGGGATATCCAAATCGGACGCGACCTGTACCTACTAGACCTAGCCACAGGCAATAAAGCGTTAATTGAAAAAAATGCTTCTGGCTCTGCTCGTCTTTCCCCAGGGGGGAATTATGCGTACTGGTATGATGCGAGGGATAGCTCTTGGGTTGCGTACGACCTAAAAGCAAAAGTAAAAATCAATCTGACCGCCGCAATTCCAGTTCCTTTTTACGACGAATTACACGATTCTCCCTCCTTACCGAGCAGTTATGGTGCAGCAGGATGGCTGGAAGGTGATGCATCCTTTCTGATCAATGACCGTTTTGACCTGTGGAAGGTGGATCCTCGATATCCTGCCTCCGCCCAAAATCTTACCGGGGGAGAAGGACGAAAGACACAAAAATCTTTCCGTAGAGAACGTTTGAAAGTGGATGAGGTAGCTATCGATCCCAAGGAGTCCCTCATTCTTTCCGCATTTGATGAAGTGAACAAGAAAAGTGGATTCTATTCGGCCAACTACCAAGGCAAAGGCCTCCCTAAAGAGTTGTTGCTAAGCAACCACCTCAATTATGGAATTCGGAAGGCTAAAAATTCCTCACAACTCCTTTTTCGTCGGTCAACGTACAAGGAAAGTCCTGATCTTTACTTAAGTGACTTGACTTTTTCTTCTTGGGTAAAGGTCTCAGCGCTCAATCCACAGCAAGCCGGGGTCAAGTGGGGAAATGTCAAGTTGGTATCTTATTTGTCTCAAGATGGGACTCCTCTCCAAGGGCTTTTATTTACTCCAGAAGGGTTTGATGGGGTAAAAAAATTTCCGATGATGGTTTATTTCTATGAGCGGAATAGCGAGACACTTCACAATTATCGTGCACCGGCACCCAGCCGATCCACTATCAATATCCCTTATTTTGTAAGCAACGATTATGTGGTATTTGTACCAGATATCAAATATGACCTAGGCCTTCCAGGACCTAGTGCCTACGACTGCATTATGCCTGGGGTACAAGTTGTTATTTCCCAAGGAGGTATAGATTCAGAGAATATGGCTATTCAAGGCCAAAGTTGGGGAGGGTATCAGGTAGCTTATTTGATGACTCGAACTAATTTATTTAAGGCGGCAGGAGCAGGAGCTCCGGTGGTCAATATGACTTCCGCTTATGGTGGCATTCGCTGGGGAACGGGCATGAGCCGTATGTTTCAATATGAGCAGACCCAGTCCCGAATCGGGGGAACGCTTTGGGAAAAGCCCTTGTACTACTTGGAAAACTCTCCATTATTTACCCTGGATCGCGTCAATACACCCGTGTTGATCATGCACAACGATGCAGATGGGTCTGTGCCTTGGTACCAAGGAATTGAAATGTTTATGGGGCTCAAGCGCCTCAATAAGCCCGCATGGCTCCTCCAATACAATGGAGAGGATCACAACTTAGTGCAACGAAAAAATGCAAAAGACCTTTCTGTTCGACTGAGCCAGTTCTTTGACCATTACTTAAAAGGAGCTCCAGCGCCACTATGGATGACTGAAGGGCTTCCTGCAGTAGAAAAAGGAAGAACACTTAAATACGAGTTGGGGAATTAAATCCTAGTATGCATCCAACAAAAAACGCCTCCGAAATATTTTGGAGGCGTTTTTTCATGGTCTTTTGATTGGTGAATATACTTAAACCAGTTGGTCTTAAATGGCTACTGGTGCTTTGATGTGTGGATGTGGATCATAGTTAAGCAATTCAAAATCTTCGTAGGTGAAGGCAAAAATATCTTTCACTGCTGGGTTGATCTTCATGGTAGGAAGAGGTCTGGATTCTCGGCTAAGTTGGAGTTCCGTTTGCTCTAGGTGGTTCAAATACAAATGGGCATCTCCGAAGGTATGTACAAAGTCTCCAGGCTCCAGGTCACATACTTGAGCCACCATTAGGGTGAATAGCGCATAGGAAGCAATATTGAAGGGTACACCAAGAAAAACATCGGCACTTCGTTGGTAGAGCTGGCAAGACAATTTGCCATCTGCCACATAAAATTGGAAGAGCGTATGGCAGGGTGGGAGGGCCATTTCATCTACATTGGCCACATTCCATGCACTTACTAGATGTCTTCTGCTATCTGGTTTGGTTTTGATTTGATGGATCAGGTTTTTGATCTGGTCGATTTCTCCTCCTTTTCCATCTGGCCAGTGTCTCCACTGGTAGCCATAGACCGGTCCGAGATCTCCTTGCTCATTTGCCCATTCGTCCCAAATGGAAACTCCGTTTTCTTTCAACCAGTTGATATTGGATTCACCTCTCAAAAACCAAAGTAATTCGATGATGATGGATCGGAGGTGTAATTTTTTGGTTGTCACCACAGGAAAGCCATCTGCAAGATTGAACCGCATTTGATGTCCAAAAACGCTGATAGTCCCTGTGCCGGTACGGTCGGTTTTTTTTACACCTTCGGAAAGGATTCGCTTCATCAAATCGTGGTATTGCTGCATAAAGGCTGAGATTTTTGCTATGGATGCAAGATAGGAAATTGGCCTATTTTTTTAACAAGATTGGATGCAGTTTCCTTTGAAATTTGAAAGCACTCGAAAAAAATGGAATTTAATCACAAAAGGAATTTAGGGCTCAAAACCATCCCATGTAAAGGTAGCAGCTACAGGATAATGATCTGAATAATCCACCTCACGGTGAGTTTTAAACTGGATGGGTACTACCGATGGAGAGGCGAAAATATGGTCTATTCTCAAGAAAAAAAGAATTCGATTGAAGGTGAATCCAAATCCCCTACCAGCAAGCTCGAAGGCATTTTGGAGTGATTCACTTAGACGGAAGTAGGCATTGGAGTAGGGCAACTCATTGAGATCACCCATCAAAAGCACTTTATAAGGGCTATTTCCTAGGTGTTCCATTAAAATATTCATCTGTTGTGCGCGCTTTAGGCTTCCCAGGTGGAGCTTTCCGAGGGTTTGTTTATATACTATTTTCGCACTGTCGTAATTTTCAAATGCTTCTGCCTCAATAGACATAGAAGCCAAATGCACATTGTATACCCGCAAGGTGTCTTTTCCTACCTGTATATCTGCGAAAATGGCACCGTTACTATTTTTTTCATTAAACACAACCCCTTCGTTTACAATGGGGTATTTGGAAAATATAGCCAAGCCATAGGAGCGGTTTTTAGGCTCTCCGCGAAGTGGATGGTAGGTATAGTCGAACTCTCCTTCTTTACTCAAAAACTTTATTGCGTTTCTGTTTTCAATGGTAAAGTCTTGGTAGAATTCTTGGATGACTTTAATATCAGCAGGATGCTCATTCAACCATGAAAAAACAGTTGGATCCTCTGCGCCAGTGGGAGGATTTTTATAATTGAAGAGGCGGGCATTGTAGGTAAGCACTTTTAGGCCGGAAGCCTCCTCATTTTTAGGATGAAATTGAATGGATATTAGAAAAAATTTGTATCCTAAAACAAGACAAATCAAAGGAAAAAAAGCCAGCCTTCTCCAGGCTAAGGCGAGCATAAAAAAGAGAAAAAGGTTTGCGACAAGGACTACTGGGACCAAAAATGGCAGTAACCCTACGTATGGAAATACCTCAGGGGAAATGAATACACTTCCAAATACAAGCAGGCTCAAAACAACTAATAGCCCAGTGATAAATTTCATTTGAATAGTTAAGGTGACGCAATCAATTTGGTATTCAAAATTGGAGAAAATTTCCTCAATAATCATGCGGCGCCTATTTTTTTGATTTCTTAAAAATTACATAAAAAGGAACCTGAACATCCCCACCTTTCTTAGCTGCTTCCCCCTCATTTATTTTTTGGAAGGGAAAAGCCCTTTGGGTTCAGAATTTCCAATTTTAAGAATCCGATTGGATTTGGAACCTCCTTTGAATGGGCTATAAAAATTTGTTGCATTCGATTTATATTTCGTGTGAACTGCCACATCTTTTCAACCCTGTGTAGGTAAGGTTCAAATAAATTGTTTCGATAATTAATCCATTTTTTTATTTTTACTGAACCAAATAACCACTAAATTTCTACTTATGAAGAAGCACTATTTAGGTTTAATCTTGATTGGATCCCTCTATTTTACAGTGTCCTGTCAGCCCAAATCAGAAGAAACGAGTTCTGCTGATGGCCAAGAACAATCGGAAGAAAAAGATACAGAGCAGCGACCAAGTCCGCTGTTGGTTGCAGAAGGTCAGGTTTCTGGGAAAAATATCAAGGTTCAATATGGTTCGCCAGCTGTCAAAAGCAGAACCATCTGGGGGGACCTTGTGCCCTACAATGTAGTTTGGAGAACTGGTGCCAATGAGGCAACCTATATTGACTTAGCAGAAGCCATTACAGTGGAGGGGAAAGCACTTGCAGCAGGCAAGTATTCGATTTTTACCATCCCAAAAGAAAGTGGATCCTGGACTGTGATTTTTAATTCCGATTGGAATCTGGAACATGGGCATTTCCAATACAATGAGAAAAATGATGTCTTGCGCGTTGAGGTTCAGCCGCAATGGGAACCAACAAGCCAAGAAAGTTTATCCTTCGCTGTAGCATCGCCTGGATTGATCATCCGCTGGGATAAATTAAAGCTACCCATAGCTATACAATAGGCATGCATACTCCCCGGCTATGAGGTCGGGGATTTTTTTTAATTTTAAAAATCCCTAAGTTTCAGGTAGAATTTGTAATCCAAGATAACTTCCCCTTCAGTAACTTTCCATGAAATATATTTCCTTCTTAGGTACGCTTTTACTTACCGGTGCTTTGGGAGTGCTAGTATCACTTCCTTTTGGACAGATACCTCCCCTTGCTCCCTTGTTGGATCCCAACCATGGGTTCTGGCAAAATTCATTTAGCGAGGACCAGCTTGCCGAGGAGGCCCTGTCTTTGGAAAATCTGAATGCAGCAGTTGAGGTGGTGTATGACGAGCAGCTGATCCCACATATTTATGCAGAGAATGAGTTAGATCTCTACCGAGCCCAAGGCTACATTACTGCAAAGCATCGGCTATGGCAAATGGAGTTTCAAACTAGAGCTGCATCAGGTAGGCTATCAGAAATTGTAGGGCCGATGGCCTTGGAATTGGATCGGATGACCCGTAGAAAAGGGCTGGCTTATGGAGCAGAAAAAGGGATAAGCTATCTCACGGAAAATGACCCTGCTACGCTTGCTTTAGTTGAAGCCTATGCTGATGGAGTCAACCAATACATTGCGCAATTGTCAGATGCGAGGTTACCAGTAGAATATAAAATCTTAAATTATAGACCCGAAGCTTGGTCTGCCTACAAATCGCTGCTCTTGCTGAAGTATATGTCTGATATGCTTGTCGGTGATCGGGATTTGGAGTACAGCAACCTTAAAAAAATCTTAGGAAAGGTAAACTTAGATCGATTGTATCCAGAGTTTCCAAGTGAAAATGACCCAGTAATTGAAAAGGAGCGAGTATGGGATTTTACATCCTTGGCTCCGGCAAAGCCTGATAGTTTAAATTACCCTGAAGAAACTCTTCACCTAGAACCTTTAGTTCAACCAACTGAAGGTACTGGTTCAAACAACTGGGCGGTTAGTGGGAAAAAAACCAAAAATGG
>CAMDEU010000002.1 GCA_945897085.1 Spirosoma fluviale
CCTTGCACCACTTTTCCGGCGGTATCAAAAATGGAATTGTGACAGGTACAGGTAAATCGACTATTGGTGAATGACCAACTATCGAAACAACCGGAGTGGGTACATACCGAGGTCAAAGCCACATATGTACCATTGAGATTTGCTACCAACGTTTTGGCAGAAGTGATTAACAACCAACCTCCTGAAGCGGCTAGCTTATTTTGAATAGTCAGATTCACCTGTACCGTATTTCCTGAAATGGTAATTCCATTTGGTGTTGTTGTGGTTGGAGGAGTGGTGGGGGTGGGATCGTCGGGATCTTCTGAGCTAACACAAGAAGTAAAAAATGAAATGCCAAAGGTGCTCATTACCGTGGCCAAGCCCGCCTTCTCTATAAACTGTCTTCTAGAAGCGCTAAGCATACCAGAATTTGCAACTTTATTATTTTTCATGACGATTCACTAGTTAAAAATGATAACTCCCAGGTAAAGAATCGTTTTGAAGTGAAATTGTTTATTAAAGCCTCAAAAATATTTTGGTTTTAAAATTTCACTTACCACCACTGCATCTCGAAAAGAGCTTGGGTTCTTTAATAATTCCGCATAGGGATTGGTTTGTTCCACATCCAATTCATAAGAAATTTCTCTGGCCTGGTCTAGAGGAGCGCGAAAAGCATCTGCATCGGTGTAAAATGGCTTTTTTGGTTGAGCATTAACCTGCTCATAATCTAACCCTTCAAAAACGACTTCCTCCTTTGGAGAAGCAGGTTGAAACAGTGGCCGATCCTGCTGTGGAATTGTATAGGCTGGTTTAGGCTTGGGCAAAGGCACAGGCTCCGGCTCCAATTCTGGAATAGAAGGAGTTTGCGCTTCTCGGATTTCTCGAAGGAGCTCCTCGAAGGTAAAGCCTTTTTTAGGTGTTTCGGGGGCAGCTTCTTCCGCATCAGGAAGTGGAGTGTTCTTCTTTTTAGAACTTGCCCGATACAGAAAATAGGCCACAATAGCCACGATATAAATGATTTGTCCGAAATCCATGAAGTTAAGGTACTTCAAAAAGTTAAAAAAAAGAAGTAACCCCTTTTTTTCAAATTAGCCTCTCAGATTTTCGATGCTCAAAACAGTCGGATTACTGTGATTTTTTTGACTTATTCCTAGATTCACGCTATTTTGAATCTTTAATTCGAATCAAAATTATCAATGCTACTTAGCAAGCTGGAAATCAAAGGTTTCAAAAGTTTTGGAGACAAAATGGTCATCCACTTTGATAAGGGCATTACCGGTGTGGTCGGACCGAATGGCTGTGGCAAATCCAATATTGTGGATGCGATTCGTTGGGTTTTGGGAGAACAGAAATCCCGAATGCTCCGCTCTGACAAAATGGAGAATGTGATTTTTAACGGGACAAAAAATAGAAAGCCCACCAACCTTGCAGAGGTTTCTCTCACATTCGAGAATACTAAAAATTTATTACCAACAGAATACACGCATGTGACCATCACGCGCAGGTATTACCGAAGTGGAGAGAGTGAGTACCAAATCAATGGGGTGACCTGCAGGCTGAAAGACATCAATAATCTTTTCATGGATACGGGGATTAATTCCAACTCCTACGCCATCATCGAATTAAAGATGATCGATGAGTTACTCAATGATAAGAATAACTCCCGTCGGGAACTTTTTGAGGAAGCAGCAGGAATATCCAAGTTTAAAAGTAGAAAACGCGAAACCCTACGAAAGCTTGAAGACACAGATGCCGACTTGTCCCGCGTAGAGGATCTGCTTTTTGAAATTGATAAAAACTTAAAGTCTTTAGAAAAACAAGCAAAGCAAGCAGCCAGATATTTCGAAATAAAAGCTGATTACCGCATAGCCAGCATCAATTTGGCAAAAAAGTCTTTGGAGCAGCTACAGCTGATCTTGGTAGATTCACAATCCAAAATCCAACAGGAATCCGATCATAAGATTGGAATTCAAACTCAAATCGCTGCGCTCGAAGCGCTACTGAGTGCCTCCAAATCGGATTTAATTGGGAAAGAAAAATTATTGGCCTCCAGGCAAAAAGCACTGAATGAACAGGTCAACAAAATCAGAACCTTCGAGTCGGACAAAAGAATAAAAAATGAACGTCTCCGATTTTTGGAAGACCGATCACAAGCCCTTCGTGAGCAGGTTGATCAAGACCGTAAATCCAACGAGCGAGCAGCTTTTGCGATTCGCTCTCTCGAGCAAGAGAAAGACGCGGCAGAAAAGATTCTCGTAGAGAAGGAAGTTTTAGTAGCTTATTTACGCGAAGAATACGACCTTCAAAAAACTGCAACTGTGGTGAAACAAGAGCAGCACAAAGAGCTTAGCCAGCAAGTATCTAAGATCAAAGAGCGCGTTTACCAAGCTGGTAAAGAGGTTGAAATCAAACAAATTCAGTGGTCTACTCTAAAGCAAGAATTGGAGCGAACCTCCTCAGATGACAGTTCCCAAGAAGCCAGCCTAGTCGATTTTGGGCAAAATCTCGCTCGTGTAAAGTCTGAACTAGATCAAGCGCATCAGGCATATGAGATTCTGAAGCAAAAGCAGGAGGATCAAGATCAAAAGGTAGAGGAGACCAACCGAATTGTCGAGATGATCCGAGAGGAACTCACCCAAACTTCACGGAAGCTTGATTCGAAAACCAATGAATTTAACCTGACAAAATCCTTGGTTGAAAATTTGGAAGGCTTTCCTGAGGCCATCAAATTTTTAAAGAAAAATCAAAGCTGGGGGAAGGATGTTCCACTCCTCTCCGACCTACTTACTACGGATGAAAAATACCGAGTAACCATCGAAAACTATTTGGAAAATTACCTTAACTACTATGTGGTTGACACTGAAGCGGAAGCCTATACTGCCATTCAATTGCTGACTGATGCCGCAAAAGGGAAAGCCAATTTTTTTATTTTGGAGCACTTTGAACACTTTTCCTCAAGCCAGGCCCAGCTATTTTCAAATACCCTTGCAGCAACCGAGATAATTGAGTTTGATGTCAAATACAGCCGCCTAATCAACTATATCCTAGACAATGTCTACATCGTCCAAGGGGAATACCAAGATTTTCCAATCCAAAAAGAAGGTGTTTTTCTATCGGAGTCTGGCAAATACATCAAAAAGAAATTTTCGCTCTCTGGAGGTTCTGTAGGTTTGTTTGAAGGAAAACGAATCGGTCGAGCAAAAAATCTTGAAAAATTAGAACGGGAAATAAAAGAGCTTCATAAGAAGGTAAGTACCTCGCGTGCCAATTTGGACCAAAAGCTTGGTGAATTAACCAAATTGAAGGAGCTGAGCTTCAAGAAGGCCTTGGAAGAAAGCCAGGAAAGATTGCAGGAATTGAACTTTGATTTTGTCTCTGTACGCACCAAAAAGGAGCAGCTGGCAGAATTGCTCTATTCCAATGCAAACAAGCGCGAAGATATTTTGGCTCGCATCGCTTCAATTGAAGAAAGCTTGGAAGAAATCCAACCGCAGTTGGCCAAAGAAAAAGCCCTTTTTGAGGAGTTGAATGAACAGCTTATCCAAGTAACCGAAGAGGTGGAAATGATTTCAAAAGTCCTTTCCGAGAAGTCCCAACTCTTCAATCAAGAAAACATCACCTACATCCAGCAACTTAACCGAGTGAGTAGCTCCGAACAGGAAATCGAATTCAAAAAAGCGGCCTTCGAGAGCTCAAAGGAAAGAATAGAAAAATCCCAAGAAGAACTAAGCCAGCTAGATAGTGAAATCAAAAACCTACTCGACACCAATGAAGTAAAGGATGAAGAGCTTATTGAGTTGTATACCGAGAAGGAAGGAATAGAAATTGGAGTGACGGAAGCTGAAAAGAGCTATTATGGTGGAAGAGGAGAAATCGATGAGCTAGATACTCGGATTCGAAGTTTGCAAAAAGCCAAAGAAGGCTACGATGAATTGGTTCTAGCCCTACAAAACCAAATCAATGAGGTTCGTCTCAAAATGACTGGGATGAATGAACGACTCAATGTAGAGTTTGACATAGATTTGGAAACCCTGATGGCAGAGAATCCACAGGTTGACAAGGAATTTGAAGCATTTAAGGAGGAAGATTTAAAAGAGCTCGTATACAAGCAAAAAGATAGACTTGACAGAATAGGGCCGATCAACCCCATGGCAATGGAGGCTTACGATGAAATCAAGATTCGATACGATTTCATCACTACCCAAAAAGATGACTTGATCCAGGCCAAGGAATCCCTCCTATCCACCATTTCAGAAATAGACTTGGTTGCTCGAGAAACCTTCTTGGATGCTTTTGGGAAGATTAAAGAAAACTTTGTGCGCGTATTTCGTTCTCTATTTACCGAGGAGGACGATTGCGATCTAACATTGGTGGATCCAGAAAATCCATTGGAGTCCGCAATAGAAATTATGGCGAAGCCAAAAGGAAAACGGCCATTAACAATCAATCAGCTGAGTGGAGGTGAAAAAACCTTGACCGCCACTTCCCTACTTTTCTCTATTTACCTCCTAAAACCTGCTCCATTCTGTATTTTTGACGAAGTAGACGCCCCTTTAGATGATGCTAATATTGACAAGTTCAACCAAATCATCCATAAGTTCAGCGCGGAAAGCCAGTTTATAATCGTTACGCACAACAAGCGAACCATGGCGAGTACGGACATCATCTATGGAATTACCATGATTGAAGCAGGTGTATCCCGAGTTGTTCCGGTAGATCTAAGAGAACTGGATTAAATTCAATTAGTCTTTTCAATTGGATTTTTTTATCCAATGGATAAACTTAATTTTTTCTTAACTTTTAGGTACTAATTTTATTTAGCCCATCCGGTACTTTTAAGAATGGCAGTCAAGAACAAGAATAAAGCATCAATCCTTGCAACTTACTTTTTAGTTATTCTTTTTTCTGGACTAGCGCTACTTCCATTTTACGATAAAGGCGCTATTGAACTAAAAATAAATCATTTCCATCATCCAATTTTGGATGTCTTTTTCGCGAATATCACCCACCTTGGAGATGGTCTTTTTTTGATAATCCCTATTGTCTTCTTTATTTTTCACAAGTACTGCTATTTAATACTCCTTGCCGTTTCTTCCTTAATCCATCTTGTTCTGGTTCATATTGCAAAAAAATGGGTATTTCATGGAATGCCCAGGCCAGCTGAATTTTTCAAGGATATATCCTTTTATGAAGTCCCCGGTGTTGAACTCCATCATTGGGGAAGTTTTCCTTCGGGACACACCACCACTGCATTTATGCTTGCTTCATTTTTTTATTTGGTTTTACCCAAAAAATTTAAAATCCATTGGCTATTGATAGGCCTTGCCTTTTTAGTTGGGTTGAGCAGAGTTTATTTGATGCAACATTTTTTGATGGATGTCTGGGCTGGCGCACTGCTTGGAATTTTTTCTGGCTTGGCCAGCTATTTTCTTGTTTTAAAGTTTTTTTCTAAAAAAATGTATCAAAAAAGTATTTTTCAGAATCTTAAGCATAAACCTTCCTCTTGAAATCTAATCAAGAATTATGGCATAGTTGCCAGATGGGAATTTTAAAACACCTATTGCGTCTTAATTTCCTCAAAAATCAATCCTCAAAAATGGACAAATTGGGTTTTACATGTTCGTAAACGAACGGAGGATTTGGCCAGAGACACCCTTAAGCTGTCAATAGGAGGTTTTTTCTTTTGGTCCATTTTTGGCTTATATCTCCTAAAACCAATATGCTATGAAAGCTATCTTCCAATTCCTCGCGATTCCTCTGCTACTCCTCTCTTTCTCTTGTGAGGAAAAAAAATACTCCATTTCAACTTCTAGCATTCAAGAGAAAAAATCCCTTTCTGAAGTAACTCGAGTTCACATAGATGGTGTTTTCAATTTGATACTCATCCAATCGGATCAAGAATCCATTGAAGTGGAAGGTGATGAGGAGCTGATCAAAAAGATTTTGATTGACCAGGATGGAGATTTGCTTACGATTTCAATGGAAGAGGATATAGTGGACAACTTTTTTGTCAAGGAAGAACTGAGAATAACCCTCAGTTTGAAAGACCTAAAAGAGTTGAAGTACGATGGCGTGGGAAATGTGAAAACGAATGGTGTTTTTAAAGTTGACCAAGTTCGCCTAATCGGGACTGGTGTTGGTAACCTAGAATTGGATTTGGATGCGAAACAAATCGATGCTGATTTTGACATGGTAGGCAATATTAAACTCCAGGGAAAGGCAAACCAGGCCTTTTTCACCAATGATGGAGTAGGAAACCTAGATGCATACAAACTAATCGTCAAAGACATGGAGGTCAATAGCTCAGGTATTGGTAAAGTTGAAATTCACTGCACTGGGGATCTTTCCCTTGTGGTAGATGGAATAGGATCTGTAAGCTATTCCGGACATCCTCGAATCCTGAAAAAAGAAGTGAGTGGAATTGGAAATGTAGAGGAGAATTAAATCGATTTGACTGCTCAAAATCAATTCTACCTCCCGCAGTAATTTTGATTTTTCCGTTATTAATTTGATTTTAGGGCAATGGCTTCACCCGATGCACTAGATTCAGTACAACTCAATTTTTCTCCAGACAACCTGCTTGGGCTCAATATCGCACTGGCAATCATCATGTATGGGGTAGCCTTAGAGTTGAAATGGGTAGATTTTCAATACATTGTCCAAAATCCAAAAGGCTTTGTGATCGGGATTTTTTCGCAATTTTTTGTACTACCTTTTCTCACTTGGGGGCTGATCACAGTACTCAATCCCCCTCCCAGTATCGCCTTGGGAATGTTTCTCGTAGCGGCTTGCCCAGGAGGAAACGTATCCAATTTCTTAACCAGCCATGCCAAAGGAAACGTGGCACTTTCGGTCAGTTTAACGGCCGTGTCGAGTGTTGCAGCTATCTTTCTTACCCCATTTAACTTTTCCTTTTGGGCAGGCAACTATGCTCCTACTGCCCAACTTCTCCAAGAAGTTCAACTAGACACTTTAGAAGTCTTCTTAACCATAGGTCTCATCTTGGGTATTCCCTTGCTCCTGGGAATTATGACGACTACCAAATTTCCTGAACTAGCCAAAAAAATAGCAAAGGCAATCAAACCACTGAGCCTGGTCATATTTGGAGCCTTGGTGCTACTTGCCCTTCTTGGCAATTTCGAACTATTTAAAACCTATATCGGCGCCATCTTCCTTTGGGTACTGGCACATAACTTTATTGGATTAGGAGGTGGATTCCTGACGGCTAAACTTGCGCGATTGCCCTTTAAAGATGTAAAGACCATTGCCATCGAAACAGGTATCCAAAATTCAGGACTAGGGCTGGTTCTTATTTTCAGTTTCTTCGCTGGAATGGGTGGCATGGCCTTAATTACCGCCTGGTGGGGAATTTGGCACCTCATTTCAGGAATCATTGTAGCAGGTTTTTGGAGAAAGTATACATGAAAAAAGGCATTTACATCTTTCTAAGGTTCCTTATAAAAATAGCCTTACACCTTTATTATAAAAGAATCGTTGTCGAAGGGGTTGAAAACATCCCCAAAAATCAGCCAGTGATCCTGGTTGCCAACCATCAAAATGCGCTAATCGATCCTTTGGTGGTCGGTGCACATATTCCAATTCGTCCCTACTTTTTGACTCGTGCTGCAGTATTTAAAAATCCAATCGCTGCTTATTTGTTAGACCTCGTTCAAATGTTGCCAGTCTACCGAGTTCTAGACGGTTTTTCCACCATTCCTCAAAACCAACGGACTTTTCAAAAAACAAATCAAGTCCTACAGCAAAATGGATCGGTACTGATATTTTCTGAAGGCAACCATAGCACCGTTCGGAATATCCGCCCACTCAGTAAAGGATTCACCCGAATGGCTTACGGAGCAATAGCAGAATGTCCAGAACTTAACCCAGTTATTGTACCCATTGGCCTACAATATAGTGCCCATAAAAAATCTGGAAGCTTGGTGAAAATTAGCGTTGGAAAACCAATCCCCGTAGATCCAGATCCTGCTCAGGCAGTAAAGCTAACCAGGGAAGTGGAAACCGCTTTAAAATCAATGGTAGTAGACCTTCCAAATGACAACTACGATGAAACCTTGCAGCGCCTGCTTTCAAACCAAGTAGATGTCTGCAGCAAAGAAGATGTGGAGCGATTTTTAGTTGAAAATCAAATAGCTACTAAAGTCAAACCAGCTGGCTACCTCATGAATAAAATGATGAAACTATTTCATTTCCCCTTGTATTGGATTTGGCTCTTTGGAATTGCCCCTAAAATGGAAGATGAAGTATTTACAAGTACCTGGAAATTCGTAATTGGAGGATTATTGGCACCCATTTACTACGTTTTGCTTCTGCTTTGTTGCTTTATTCCTGGATATGGCCCCTGGGCAATTTCCTTCTTACTGATGGCTTGGATTACTGTTTATTGGAATGAAAATTCTCAGGAATAGTCATTCTTGACTAAAAACTTTCTGACTGGACTTTTTTACCTTTGCCCCAAGAATTAACCCAAATACAACCCATGACTGAAGACTTTCTCCCCATCAATGGTACCGATTATGTGGAACTCTATGTTGGCAATGCCAAGCAGAGTGCACTCTACTACCAATATGCATTCGGATTTGAATTAATCGCCTACGCTGGACCAGAAACCGGCGTGAAGGACCGAGCATCTTATGTGCTCAAGCAAGAAAAAATTCGTCTGGTGCTTACTTCTCCCCTTTCAGCCGATCACGGGATCAACGCTCATATCAAACAACATGGAGATGGAGTGAAAGTGCTCGCACTTTGGGTGGATGACGCAGAGAAATCCTGGAAGGAAACGACTAGCCGTGGAGCAGTATCAGTGGAAGCACCAAAGACGCTGCAGGACCAGAATGGAGAAGTTCGGGTAGCGAGCATCCAAACCTATGGGGACACGATACACACCTTCGTGGAACGAAAAAATTACCAAGGTTTATTCCTACCGGGCTATCAAGCCCGAAAAAGTAGCTATACCACCCAATCCATCGGCTTAAAGTACATCGATCACTGCGTGGGAAATGTGGCCCTGGGTGAAATGAATCGCTGGGTTAGCTTTTACGAGGAAGTGATGGGATTCAAGCTATTGTTGACCTTTGATGACAAGGATATCTCTACAGAATATTCTGCTCTCATGTCCAAGGTAGTTTCCAACGGAAATGGATTTATCAAATTCCCTATCAATGAACCTGCTGAAGGGAAGAAAAAATCTCAGATCGAAGAGTACCTTGATTTCTACGGTGGACCAGGTGTACAGCATATTGCCATAGCTACCTACGATATTATCCATACCGTTGGAGAATTGAGAAAAAGAGGAGTTGAATTTTTGGAAGTTCCTAGCTCCTACTACGATGATCTACTAGACCGAGTAGGGAAAATTGACGAAGAATTAGCTCCTCTGAAAGCACTAAACATCCTGGTAGATCGAGATGAGGAAGGGTATTTACTCCAGATTTTCACCAAACCAGTTCAGGATCGACCAACATTATTCTTTGAAATCATTCAACGGAAGGGAGCCACCTCTTTCGGAAAAGGAAATTTCAAAGCACTATTCGAAGCCATCGAGCGTGAACAAGAACTGAGAGGCAATCTATAATTCCTAGTTTAGGAGTCATCTGGAGACTTTTCTTAGCTATGACACTCCCTATGATTTTTCCTAACTTGTAATCCTAAACTTAATTTTTCAAACCCATGAGTCCCATTGACCCTTCTATTTTAAAAAAGGCGGAAAGCTGGTTAGCAAGCTCAATAGATGAAGCCAGCAAGGCGAGCATTAGACAATTAATTGAAACGAATCCTACAGAATTGATTGATTCTTTTTACCAGGATTTGGAATTCGGTACAGGGGGATTGCGCGGATTGATGGGTGTGGGCACCAACCGGATAAATGTCTACACCGTAGCCATGGCAACACAAGGGTTGGCCAATTATTTAGTTGCATGCTTTCCGGGTGAAAAAATTAAGGTTGCAATTACCCACGACAGCAGAATCAACAACACCCTCTTTGCGATGACTACTGCGGATGTATTTACCGCAAATGGCATCGAAGTGATGTACTTTAGAGAAATGCGCCCCACTCCAATGCTTTCCTTTGCGGTAAGGCACTTTGGATGTAAGTCTGGGGTCATGATTACCGCTTCCCACAATCCCAAGGAATACAATGGCTACAAGGCCTATTGGGAAGATGGAGCACAGGTGGTAGCACCACACGATGAAAACATCATCAAGGAAGTTCAAAAAATCACCTCTTTCGAGCAAGTAAATTGGAATAACCAGGATGAACTGATCCATTACATTGAAGAAGACTTTGATGCGATATACCTCGAAAGAGTAAAAGAGCTAAGCCTATCCAAGGATGCGATTCTGTCACAAAAATCAATGCCTATCGTGTTTTCGCCTATCCATGGAGCTTCTGGCAAAATGGTTCCCGATGCATTAAGGGTATTTGGTTTTGAAAATATTCAAATCGTGAAGGAACAGGCAGAACCCGACGGTAATTTTCCAACGGTAATCTACCCCAATCCTGAAGAAGCTGAGGCACTCACCCTAGCAGTAGCATTAGGTCAAAAAGTAGGTGCAGCGCTTGTGCTTGCCTGTGATCCGGATGGAGATCGCTATGCAGCCGTTGTACCCAATGAACTGGGAGAATATGAATTGCTCAATGGAAATCAAACAGGAACGCTCCTTACCTATTACATTTTATCCAGAAGAAAGGAGCTCGGCCTTGCCAGTGCAACTGATTTTATGGTAAATACGATCGTTACGACCGAACTGATCAATAAAATCGCAGAAGGTTTCGGGGTTACTTGCTATAATGTGCTTACTGGATTTAAGAATATTGCTTCTATAATCCTTCAGAAGGAAGAAAAGGAAACTTTTATTGCTGGCGGTGAAGAGTCCTTTGGGTTCCTGGTTGGAGATTTTGTTCGAGATAAGGATGGCGTCAGTGCCTGCGCACTTGTAGCAGAAGCGGTAGCCTACTACAAAACTCAAGGAAAAACCGTGTTTGCCGTACTCGCAGAAGTATACCAGCAGTTTGGCTTTTATAAGGAAGCTCTTATTTCGGTCACTAAAAAAGGAAAAGACGGTGCAGAACAAATTCAGGAGCTCATGAATCAATTCCGAACTAATCCACCGAAGGAAATGAATGGATCTGCAGTGGAAATGATTTACGATGTCAAAAATGCAAGCATTAGCTATCCGAAAACTCAAAAAGTAGAAGTTTTGGATTTAGACAATTCCAATGTCATGCAATTTTACCTCGCCGATGGAAGCAAAATTTCTGCCCGACCATCAGGAACTGAACCGAAAATAAAATACTATTTTTCAGTCAATACAACTATTTCAAATACAGCTGATTATCGTAAAGTTGAAAAAGTATTACTTGAGAATCTTGAGGGATTAAAAAAATACTTCAGCTGAGAAAAAACCAAAAACAGGCCCCGTAAAATACGGGATCTGTTTTTGGTTTAAGGAGGATTGATTTTATTCTTCTCCAATATGAAGTAAGGCGTCTCCCACATTGACTACCGGATTATTATTGACTCCAATAAGATGTCCTGTAATACTTGCAAGTACAGTTACCACAACCTGCCCATAGGGGTCAGAAATGGTAGCTAATTGGTCTCCTTTGCGTACAAAATCACCTAGCTGTACAATGCATGAGAATATTCCAGATGCTTTGGCACGAATCCAGGTACTGTCTTTTAATACAAGTGTGGTTTGCGGGACTTGAGGTGCATCAATCATCTCCAAATGATGTAAAAGCCTTTTGGTGCCTGAAATCCCTTCGGCAATTGAATAGGGATCTAAGCGCATAGATTCCCCTCCCTCATACACCAATAGGTGTTTCTTTCCTTTGTAGGCTGTTTTCCGAAAAGATTTATCAATATGCTTCGAATGCACTACATAGTGTGTTCCAAAGGCTTTGGCTAATTCTACGCCTACCTTATCCTTGAAATCCACTCGAATTTGAGGATGATTTGAAATCATTCTACCCCCTGTGTGGAAGTCTATTCCAAAATCAATCCATGGTAGGATTTCCTGACTCAAGATATGGGCAATTCGAGAAGCAAGTGAGCCTTTTTTACTTCCTGGGAAACTCCGATTTAAGTCACGCCCATCAGGAAAAGTGCGGCTATTCGAAAGGAAGCCATAAATATTGACTAGGGGAATAACAATCACTGCACCGCGAACTAATTCCAGCTCTTGATCAAATGCTTCTAAAAGCTTTTTTGTAGTTGTGATTCCGTTAATTTCATCCCCATGAACGCCACCGCTGATCAGCACTACTGGCCCTTCAATTGGAGAGGATCGGATAAAAATGGGTAGATCAATTACAGTATGGGTGGGAAGTTTGGCGATTGGGATTTTAATATCGGCTTTTTCTCCAGCCCTAACCTTCACTCCGTGTATGATTAATTCTTTCATAATTGGATAGTTGCTTCTGCAATTCAATTTCACATTGGCGTAAAATCTTCTTTACTTCGCAGGACAAGTATTGGCCCATGAAGATACAAGAAAACATTTCTTTGAAACCCTTTACCACCTTTGGAATTAATAAAAAGGCAAAATTTTTCACTAGGGTAAGCACATTAGCGGAATTAAAATCTGCGTTAATCGCAGCAAAAGAAAAACAATTCCCTGTCTTAATCCTTGGCGGCGGAAGTAATATATTACTCACACAAGATGTTGAAGGTCTAGTCATCAAACTAGAAATCAAAGGAATACAGGTAGTTAAGGAAGATGAGGATCACCTTTGGGTTGAAGTAGGTGCTGGGGAAGTTTGGCATGAGCTAGTCATGCATTGCATTGCCCAAAACTGGGCTGGGTTAGAAAACCTTTCCTTAATTCCAGGAACAGTTGGTGCTTCGCCCATGCAAAATATTGGGGCCTATGGAGTGGAGATTAAGGATGTATTTTCTAGCCTTCAAGCCATGGATAGAGATACACTGGAAATCCATTCTTTTGATGGTGAGGCCTGCCAGTTTGGATACAGAGAAAGTATCTTTAAACAAGCCTTCAAAAATAAATATGTAATTACTTCTGTCACCTTTCAGTTGGCTAAAACACCTGAGTTTCGTTTGGAATATGGAGTTATTCAAGAAGTACTTCAAGCCAAGGGAGTTCAACATCCAAGTCTTCGCGAGGTGAGTGAAGCGGTGATTCAAATTAGACAATCCAAGCTTCCTGATCCTAAAGAAATTGGAAATGCGGGTTCATTTTTCAAAAATCCAAGCATCCCAAGCAATCAATTTGAGGAGCTGCGAGTCCTACATCCAACCCTTCCTGGATATCCTAGTTCAGAAGGTGTAAAAGTAGCTGCTGGCTGGCTAATCGAACAAGCGGGATGGAAAGGCAAACGAATAGGCGATGTAGGCGTACACGCCAAGCAAGCGCTTGTGTTGGTGAACTATGGGGAAGGAACTGGTGAAGAAATCAAAAAGCTTTCGGAGCAGATCCAAGCTTCTGTGTTTGATAAATTTGGGATTCAACTCCAGGCAGAGGTAAATTTCATCTAGATCAACAGATCACTTACTTCCAATTTTTTAGCGTATAGCTGCACTTTTACTCCAAACTTTGCCAAAAAGTCTACCCCTTCATCCGAGCCAATACCCTTGTATTCTGCATAGGAAAAAAGGTAGACAACCTTAGAAATTCCCATAGAATAAATAATCCGGGCACAAGCTAGACAAGGAGATAAAGTCACATAAAGAGTAGAACCTTCAACGGAGGTATTGTTCTTTACAGCATAAAGAATAGCATTTTGTTCTGCATGCAAAGCCAAGGAGCAACTTCCCTTGGAGTCACGCGCACAACCCTCACTTGGAAATTCCACATCGCAATTATGCGTACCGGCTGGCGGTCCATTGTATCCGATGGAAATTATACGCGTATCCTTCGTCAATACGGCTCCCACATGCTTTTTTATGCAATGGGATCGTTTGGCAAGGTTAACCGCCAATTCCATATAGATATCGTCAAAATCAGGTCTGCTCATGGATATAATTTGTTAAAAATAACATTAGTAGCGGTAGTCAAAAACACAATCTTTAGAATACCCGTATTTTTTTCATGAAAAAGATAAATTAACTTCACATTTGCCCGTTTAAACAAAAAAATCCATTGATGCATCGATTAAATATTTCTCGTTTTTTCATCTTTTTCCTCTTCCCGTTCTGCACTGCATGCAGCACTGTGGAGGTTTTTGTGGAAAACAAGGAAATACCCTTTCAAAAAACATATACCAGCTTTGTATTGGTCAATAAAGAATTGGGAATTCAAGGCTTTGCGGACTCCGATCTGGACAAACAAGTGCAGCTTGAATTAGAAGCTCAATTAGTTGCTGCCGGTCTTGTCTACGACCCTAAGCAGCCCGATTTGGTGATACGCTACCACTCAAATGAAGATCTGAGACAGCGGGAAAGCGTGAATACCATGAATTCTTATCCCTTTTGGGGTATGCGGATGTATAATCCATGGCTGTTTAATCCCATGATGGGAAATTACAGACCCCAAGTAACTACGACTAAGTATGCCTTGCTTCAGGTTATCCTCGATGTGATTGATCCAGAGCAAGACAAGTACCTAATGACACTCACGGGAGTAGCTGAAGTATCTCAGCCTAAAAGCAAGCCAAAAATCACCCTAAAAGTTGTGGAAAAGACAGCAAATACCTTTCTTCAGTATAATTCTACCCCAATTAAATAGCCATGGAAAAAAAATACCAGTCCTTAAAAGAATTTTATCCCTACTATTTATCTGAGCATCAGCACCCTACCTCTCGAATCCTCCATTTTGTGGGTACAGGCTTGGTATTAGTTGTGCTTGGATTGGCCATCGCATTGAAGAATTATAGTTGGCTAGCTGGAATTCCTGTGCTTGGTTATGGTTTTGCCTGGGTGGGTCACTTCTTTTTTGAAAAGAATAAACCTGCGACTTTCACTTATCCATTTTACAGCCTTGCTTCAGATTTCTTATTGTTTTTTGATCTGCTTCGAGGAAAAGAAAAATTTTCGTGAACCGAGGATTAGCGCACTATTTTTTTTCAAAATCTGAATTAATTTAGCTGTGCATTCAAATTGGATAAAAAAAAACCATCTGCTCTAAATTGGGTTTTATCACTAAAAAAATATGGCGACAGCAACTCCAGAATTAATCTCGGCTTTGGAACGAACAGCGTCCAAACTTCAACAAGGCGCCTCTTACCAATGGGGGCACATGGGCGCCTGCAATTGTGGAAATTTAGCGCAGGAGCTCACTCCTTTTTCTCGGGCTGAAATTCATCAATATGCGATGCAGCGCCATGGAGATTGGAACGAGCAGCTTATCGATTACTGTCCAAGCAGCGGTTATCCCATAGATCTGATCGTATCCAAAATGTTAGAGAAAGGACTAAGACTTGTGGATTTGGGACACCTTGAACGATTGTCAGACCCAGAGATTCTCGCACAAATCGAAAAAGAAAGAAGAGATTCTATAAATAAAAATTCAAGAGAAGATGTTATTTTTTACTTGCATGTTTGGGCTAACTTATTGAGAGAAAAGTGGATTTCAGCAAACCCATCATTGGAAGTACCAAGAATTGAAAAAAAATTAAAGTCACCGCTATTGGTGTAATTAATTTTTTGGTTTATTTCGTATCGTTGAATCATAAAAACCCTTTTAAAGAAGACTATGGAGGATTTTGAAGAAGAATTCGAAGAAATGGAAGAGTTTGAGGAGGAAGAGGACGACTTTGCAGACGATTTTGAGGATGGATATGACCTCGAAGAAGACAACGAGTTCCTAGATGACAACATTGTTGACTTCGACGAAGACGAAGCCGATGACGATTTTGATGACTTCGAGGACGAAGAAGAACAAGAATCGTTTGACGACGGCCTGGATTAAAAGGTAAATCTGGTCTCACCTACTTTCTTGTAATTCCGAGGCCACTATTCTATATTTGTAAGCTATTCACTGAGAAAATTAACCTTATGATACTAGTAAATATCTTTAGTTCGCCCATCGAGCCTGGAGCACAGTTGTTTTTATTGATTGTTTGTATCCTGATTGGACTTGGTGCAGGGATATCTGCGGCGGATGCACGAAGTACTTTTGCCAAGAAAAAGAAAAGCGAACATTAATTTGTCATACCAAAGGAGGTCTCAAGCCTCCTTTTTTTATTTCTACCCATGAAAATTCAAAATTTCGGGAACCATACCCGGTACGACCCTTTTAACCACTTTTTACTCACGCCACTCATCCTTATTTTTCTAGGTTGGACTGTCAGTAAGATGAATTTTTCCTCTCAAGAAGCCACACTAGACAGTTGGTTCCTCTTTATTGTAGCATTCATCCTTTTCCTGCTCCCATTGCTTGTGCGTTCCTATGCCCTCAAACTTCAAAACCGAATCATCCTCAATGAGATGAGAAACCGCTATTTCCACCTTACGGGAAAGACTTTCGATGAGAAGGAAAGAGAATTGAAGCTCGGTCAAATTATTGGGCTACGCTTTGCAAGTGACGAGGAGCTCCTGGGTTTGATGGACCGAGCGATTGCAGAAAAATTAACGGCCAAAGAAATTAAGCAGCAGATCAAAAACTGGAAGGGTGACTACATCCGTGTGTAATTAGTCGAAAACCCTCCTTGAAATTGCTTCCCTTAAAAGCCCTTGAAATTGTTCTCGGGCTTTCTTTTTGAAGTCAGGCTGCGCAAAATCAAGTGCTGGCAATTCCAGAACGGCATTAAATCCAGAATTGTACCCTTCTTTCCCAGATGCGATAAGGGCTATTTTATTACCCTGTTCACGGGCAAGTTGCAGCAATTCATAGCAGGCTTTTCCGGCTTCACTTTGTAGATCGTATCGCCCCTCCCCAGTAATGATCCAATCAGCAGCAGCTACTTTCTCGGACATCCCTACTTTTTCAAAAAAATAAGGAGCGCCAAATTCAAGTTTGCAAGGAAAAAATTGGTTCAAACCCAAAGCTATCCCACCAGCCGCTCCAAAGCCTTCTTGATCCATCAGTCCACTTTTTGATTTTCGAGATAGTAAATCCACAAAGTCTGAAGTAATTCCTTCCATAGCCTCTAATTCGGCTTCCTTGATTCCTTTTTGGGGACCAAAAATACAGACTGCGCCATTCGGTCCAAAAAAAGGGTTCTTCACATCACAAAGAAGCGAAAAGGAAATATCTGGGAGTTTAAGGGGCCGTTGAATATGTTTGCTCCGCTTTAAAAAATCTGGTGAGAAAGCTGGCAGCTCCCTTCCATGCTCATCTAAAAATAAGAATCCAAAGGCTTGAAGGATACCCGCACCGATATCCACAGTCGCTGATCCTCCTAGTCCTAAGACCACCTGCTTTGCACCACGATTTATTGCTTCTTGGATAAGCAAGCCCGTTCCAAAAGTGGAGGTCAGGCCAGGATCGCGATTTTGAGGCTTCAACACGCCTATTCCAGAACAGGTGGAAACATCTAAAAAGGCTGTTTTTGTAGACTCCTCCCAGCCATAAAATCCAAGAATAGGCTGTCCAATGGCATTTAAAGAGCTACAGCATACCTTTTTTAATCCAATGGATGCGATTAGTAATTCGCAAGTTCCATCTCCCCCATCTGCTACCGCTTGACTCAAATAGGTTGCAGCAGGATATTCTTGGGCTAAAACCTCCTCAAGCATAGAAACGGCCTCTAGGGCAGTAAATGTTCCTTTGAAAGCGTTTGGAGCAATTAAAAACCTCATTCCTACTTTATGCCTCCTTCAGCCTGCTTCATTCGAGCAAAGTAATCCTTTGCAGCAGCTTTCACCTTAGGGGCTAAATACAGCGCTGCGATCATGTTCGGAAACGCCATCACCGCATACATTCCATCGACCAAACTCACGACCAAATCTAAGGAAACAACAGCCCCTACCACGATCATAATCAAGTAAATATAGTTGTAGTACCCCGCCATCTTCGCCCCAAAGAGGTAGCTGGCGCATTTTTGACCGTAATAAGAGTACGTAAACATAGTGGAAAGCGCAAAAACCAATGCCGAAATCATCAAGAGGTATTTTCCAAACACCGGTATACCCAGTTCAAACGCTTCGAGTGTCAATTTGACCCCATCATTTTCAGTGTTTTGCCAAACTCCAGTCAGTAAAATTGCAAAAGCAGTGAGCGAACAAACTACAACTGTATCGATGAAGGGGCCCAACATGGCAATTAATCCCTCACGAATCGGCTCATTGGTCTTGGATTGACCATGAACCATTGGAGCAGTGCCCAAACCTGCTTCATTGGAAAATAAGGACCTTCTAGCACCAATAATGATCACCGAACCCACGGCCCCTCCCATGACTGCATTTCCTGTAAAAGCGTCAACAAAGATCAGTTGAAACACTTCAGGAATGTTTCCAAAATATTGGACAATAATGATTAATACGGCGAAAAAATAGATGCCCACCATAAAAGGAACCATTTTTGAAGCTACTGAAGCAATACGCTGAATCCCTCCCAAAATCACCACCGCTGTCATCAGCATCATGATGACCCCGATGATCCAATTATTTCTGGTCGTTTCTGCTGCGGTTTCCGGCTCCAAAAGCACTGCCTGAATCACAGCCGCCAATTGATTGGATGTAAATACGGCCAACAAACCAATGATTCCTGCAACACAAAAAATATAGGCTAGAAATTTCCATTTCTTACCCATCCCATGCTCGATGATGTACATGGGACCCCCTTGGATTACTCCTGTTGAATCCTTGCCTCGGTACATGATGGACAAACTACAGGTGTAGTACTTGGTGGCCATACCCACAAAAGCAGCTACCCACATCCAAAAAAGTGCTCCTGGACCTCCCATATTTATGGCAATGGCTACGCCAGAAATATTTCCTAAACCCACCGTAGATGCAATGGCTGACATGAGTGCTTGTTTGGAGGTGATTTCTCCTGGAGCCAATTTATCCTCATATTTTCCTTTCAAGAGTTCTATGGCATGCCCCAATTTTGTAAGTGGAACAAAGCCAGAGTGGATAAAAAAGAACGTCCCACCACCCAAAAGCAAAATCAAAATTGGCGGACCCCAAATCCAATTGCTAAAAGTGATAATAAGCTCTTCCAAAGCACTTTTTTTCTTCGTTTCCCAGGTTACTTTGGGGGATTTGTAAAAATCAACTCCTTGAATGGTCCATCTATCTCCTTGAACAGGGATACGTCCCGAAAAACTATCCCAGCTCCTTTGCTCTTTTTTAGTCCAAGCTACCTCAGCAAAAGCTGCTAATCTTGGAAAAGCCAAGTAGTCAATATCGGCACGATTTGTAACGGTCTCAGACCAGAGCGGTGCCTCAACACCTAAAATATCCTCCCTTGCAAGTCCCTTTACATACGTTGTAGGTTCCCATAAATAGGCAGAATCTAATTCAATGTAAGCAGCCCAATGCAAGCCAATTCGAGAAAGGCTATCGTACTGCATGTCGAGGTAGGTCTTTTTGGCTGGAGATAGCAAGATCTTATTTCCTTGGTTTTTTGCTAGAATTGCATTCTCTTCCTCAGCCCAAAACTGCGCGATATTGCCAGGAAGCAATTTGCCAGTGGCCACCTCATCCCAGCCCATGCTTACTTTGTTATACTTGGACACAATATCCTGCACTCGCTCTACGAAATAGATATAGTCCTCTTTTTCGGTCACAAGGGACTCATCCCCACCAATATGGAAATATGGACCAGGAGTGATCAAGGAAATTTCTCTGACCACACTATCCACGAAAGCATAAGTCACTTCCAATTGTGGAGCAAACGTACTCCAGCCTACCTCAATGCCCGTATACATTTGAGAAGCTTGAGGAGCTCTGAGTGACAATTGGTAGTCTAAAGGCTTTTTATTAAGTGAATCTAAGCCTTGGCCTATGGGTAAGTTGACCCCAGGGTTTAATTCTGCATAAGAAGCAAGCGCCGAATTGGTATGTCCAGGCATATCAATTTCCGGAACAATCGTTATAAATCTAGCTGCTGCGTACGAAACGAGTTCCTTGTATTCCTCTTGGGTGTAAAATCCTCCTTTGCCCCCTCCCACTTCAGTGCTGCCTCCTATTTCGGTTAATTTAGGCCAAGATTTGATCTCTATTCGCCAGCCCTGATCATCAGTCAAGTGCAAATGAAGGTAATTGAGCTTCAAGCTGGCCATCTGGTCGATGTAAAACCTCACATCCTCAATAGCTATAAAATGACGAGCCACATCCAGCATGGACCCTCTGTAGGCAAATTCAGGCGTGTCAACTACTTTACCCTGTGGTACAAGCCAATCGACCTCTTGAACTGTTTGATGCCTGATCTCCGCTGGAAAAAGTTGAATGAGAGTTTGTATTCCATAAAAAAGCCCTGCTTCTCCTGAGGCCTTAATTCGAACCTCCTGATCAGAAACAACTAATTCATATCCTTCTGAAGCATCAGAACTGGTTAATTCAAGAACGATATCCCCAGAATCTTTGGAGATAGGAATCTCAAAACCAGTAGCAGGCTGAAGGCTTTTTGCAAGAAATTCAGCGATAATAGGCAACCGTTCACTACTGCCTACTAAATGAATTCCAGAGGAAGACTGTAACTGAAAGGTTCCACTTCCATTCGTGAGTTCTTGAGGCAACGGAATCAAACCTGCTTCTGTAATGGATGCAGGCTTTTGACATGATCCTAAAATAAAGAGAGAGCCAACGACAAGGGTCCAGAGTATATTTTTCATGCTGGGGATTTTAGTCAAACATACTTTAAAATAGTAGAAATTTGTTTTTAGGTAGTCAATAAATATGAAACATGCCTCCAAAAAAGTGGATGGGCTCAACTAAAATAAATTTTTGCCTTGCTAAAGACTTTTTCAACTATTTGTACTTACTTGATATTCCGAAATATATAGGTCATGAAAAATAAAAAAACACATCAAATAGAAAGCTCAAGAAGAGACTTTATCAAAAGTTCAGCACTCGCTTTCGCAGGAATAACACTCCTACCAAGACATGTGCTGGGTGGCCCGGGCTTCATCGCTCCTAGTGATAAACTAAGAGTAGCATCCATCGGCATCGGGGGAATGGGATATGGTGACCTTACTGGAGTTCATAAA
This sequence comes from Spirosoma fluviale, assembly GCA_945897085.1. GTDB lineage: Bacteria > Bacteroidota > Bacteroidia > Cytophagales > Cyclobacteriaceae > Algoriphagus. The sequence goes on from CAMDEU010000002.1 coordinate 21,056, forward strand.
AGCGGCAAAGTAGACATCATAGCCCTCTGTGATGTAGACGATACCCGTGCGGCAAAAGGAAGACAAGATCATTCCAAGGCAACCTATTACAAGGATTACCGCGTGCTGCTTGAAAAAGAAGAAAAAAATATCGACGCCATAACAGTTTCTACTCCTGATCACATGCATGCTGTGCAAGCAATGATGGCTATGAAAATGGGCAAGCATGTCTACGTACAAAAGCCGCTTTCTCATGACATCTATGAAGCTCGAATGCTCACCCAAGCAGCAGAGAAATTTAAGGTAGTTACTCAGATGGGAAATCAAGGTTCCTCTGGAGAAGGGGTACGAAGTATGCTGGAATGGTATGAGGCAGGATTAATCGGAGAAGCCACCAAAGTATGGTCTTGGACCGACCGTCCCGTTTGGCCACAGGGCATTCCTTGGCCAAGCAACCCAATTGCTCCTCCAGCAGATTTAGATTGGGACCTTTGGCTTGGTACAGCTCCCTATAAAGATTATGTGGGTAATTTGATTCCTTTCAATTGGAGAGGATGGTGGGATTACGGCACAGGAGCACTTGGAGATATGGCCTGTCACATCATGGAACCACCCTTCAGAATTTTAGGACTGGGATACCCAAAGTCCGCTGAATGTTCGGTTGGGTCGGTTTATGTAGGAGAATTTAAGAGAGGTCATTTCCCAGAAAGCTGCCCTCCCTCTTCCCATATTACCCTCCGATTTGACCGCCCAGGAAAAGAAGATTTAGAATTCCATTGGATGGATGGAGGGATAATGCCTACTCGACCAGAGGAATTAGGTCCAAATGAGATGATGGGTGACGGTGGCAATGGAGTGATTATCGAAGGAACAAAAGGCAAAATGATGTGCTCTACTTATGGTGCAAATCCGCTCCTTTTACCTACTTCAAAAACCAAGGATATTTCGGTGAAAAAATCGCTCTATCGTGTGCCGGGTGGAAATTCAGGCCACTACGAAAACTGGGTAAATGCTTGTATTGCTGGTTATGGATCGACTGAATTTAAGCAGCTTAGCTCTCCTTTTTCCATCGCAGGACCTTTAACTGAATCCATATTGGTAGGTAATTTGGCGATCCGAAGCTACGACTATCAAGTACCACGGGCAAGTAATTCAAATCAAATGGATTACCCAGGCCGAGGAATTAAACTCCTCTGGGATGGTCCAAATTTGAAAATTACCAATTTTGAGCCAGCAAATCAGTTTGTAACTCGCAATTATAGACCTGGTTATACCTTATAATAATCCTAAAAAAAATGTCACCCTACCAAATCCGGTGGGGTGACATTTCTAATATTCATTATCCACCACCATAATCCTACCACCCTTTCAGGGTTTTGATGGAATCATCTATGATTATTTCATCTAGGATCATTTCACTAGTATCATTTCATCCCTTCGGGATTGGATAGGTTATACGATAAAAACCCAGGAGGGGTGAAAAATTATAATCCCCGCCCCAAACCCCACCGGTGTGATTTGTTTCTGCCCACTCCCCAACCCCTACGGGGTGTCATTGTCCTAGCATCATTATGCTGGAGACATGTTTCTAACCCCTACGGGGTGATATAATTATCGGGCATCATTTATCCGGATACGTTTCAAACAAATATCTCTCATCGTAGTCTATTCCAGATTTTACAAGAAAATCGGTGTATTCATCTTTGAAGGTCTTTTTTTCATGATGGGTTTCTTGATTTGCAATGTATCGGTAGACATTGTCAATTTGAGAATGAGAATATGAAAAAACACCATACCCTTCTTGCCAGGAAAATTTACCTTTTACCCATTTATTTTCATTGATAAAATTGCTTGAGTTGTTTTTAATATCACGAACGAGGTCGGGAATATTCATCGCTGGTTTCAAGCCTACAAAAACATGGACATGGTCAGAAACCCCATTTACAATAATGGGCTTTTGATTTTTCCCTTTTATGATTCCAGAGATGTATTTAAACACCTCCTCGCGCCAAGGTTTTTGTAATAAATTTTGCCTGCCTTTTACTGCAAAAACATATTGAAGATAAATCTGTGAATAACTACCTGCCATAAATCCTATCGTTTAAAAAATATCATTTAAAAATCTAGCATCATTTCATCCCTTCGGGATTAGGTAGTTTATACGATTGAAAGCCCGGAGGGGTGAAAAAATTAAAGAAAAGATTTTAAATCCCCACCCCAAACTCCAACAGGGTGACATGTTTCTAACCCCTACGGGGTGTAATTATGCTGGAGGCATAATGCTAGAGACATAATTATAACCCCTAAGGGGTGGAATAATTCTAGAATTGTAAGGAAAACCACCCCCAAAACCCAACGGGGTGTCATAATCCTAGATTGTAATCAAAAAACGATTCCCAACCCCAACGGGGTGGCATAATGCTAGAATTGTAATGAAAAACGATTTCCAAACCCCGAAGGGGTGACATGATTGTAACCCCAACGGGGTGTCATGATTGTGGGAATGATTGTAATTACATGCCTTATTGGTCTAAAATAATGGCAAAAATCAAAGGCGCCACAATAGTAGCATCAGATTCAATGATGAATTTCGGAGTTTTCATTCCCAGCTTACCCCAAGTGATTTTTTCATTAGGAACTGCTCCTGAATACGAACCATAAGAAGTGGTGGAATCAGAAATCTGACAGAAATAACCCCAAAGAGGAACGCTCGTGCGCTGTAAATCTTGGTGAAGCATCGGTACTACACAAATTGGAAAATCACCAGCAATACCTCCTCCAATTTGGAAGAATCCAACAGTGCTTTTTTCAGTAGCATTTATAGTATACCATTCAGCCAAAAACATCATGTATTCTATGCCAGTTCGAACGGTGTGTACATTCTTTACATCGCCAGAAATTACGTGACCAGCAAACATATTACCCAAGGTAGAATCCTCCCAACCTGGGACAATGATCGGTAGGTTCTTCTTTGCCGCTTCCAGCAACCAGCTATTTTTAGGGTCTATTTGGAAAGAGGCATCCAATTTGCCTGAAAGCAATATTTTGTAGAAAAATTCATGAGGAAAAAAGGCTTGCCCACTTTGATCGGCCTTCACCCATTCTTCAAGAATAACATTTTCAATTCTTCGCATCGCTTCCATTTCTGGAATACAAGTATCCGTTACGCGGTTCATGTGACGCTCCAACAAGCCTTGCTCCTGCTCAGGAGTAAGTTCACGGTAGTTTGGTACACGCTCATAATAGTCGTGAGCAACTAGGTTAAACACATCTTCCTCCAAATTTGCCCCTGTACAAGAGATGATTTGTACTTTGTCTTGACGGATCATTTCTGCCAAGGAAATTCCCAATTCGGCAGTGGACATTGCGCCAGCAAGAGTCACCATCATTTTACCTCCTTCATTCAGGTGGGTTTTGTATCCTTCTGCCGCATCAATAAGTGCCGCTGCATTGAAGTGACGGTAGTTGTGTTTTAAAAATTCAGTAATTTTCATTTCAATCGGTTTTTCTAAAGATTCGCAAAATTACCTTTTTTTGCGCACAAAAAAACCCGGAGGGCATCCGGGTTTCCAAACAATAAGCTGTTTAATTATTTTTTAGCTGCTGCTGAATCTGCTGCTGTAGTCTTTGTCTCAGCTGCTGCAGGATTCGCATTGTATTTCTTATTCAATCCTTCTACGACGGAGGCAGTCACATCAATAGCATCGGTTGCATACCAAATGGCGCCACCTCTAGTGTGACTCAAGATTAGATCAATACCATTTTCTTTTGCATAATCCTTCATAAACTCTTGCACCTGAAGGTAAACGTCATTCAAAAGAGCGGACTCATCTGTAGAAAGTTCCTGCATCAGGTTATCTCTGTAGCTGACGAGATTTTGCTCTTTCTGCATCAACTCATCCTGCTTGGCACGAATCTGATTTTGCGTTAGATTACCTCCAGTCTGCTGGAACATGGCCACTTCTTGTTCAAAACCCTTGGCTCTAGCCTGCAAATCCAAATCCAATTTCTTTCCTTTTTCAGTAATCTCCTCAGATCTCTTTTTGAAAAAATCATACTTGTTAATTACTGAGTCAGTATGCACGTATGCAATTTTCAGGTTGCCAGCAGCTGCACCCTCTTTTGAAGAGGAATCAGCTCCAGCTGAATCTGATTTTTTACCACAGGAATAAACCACTACTGCTACGAGAGCTAGAACAACGAAACGTGTAAAAATTTTTTTCACTTGGATAGAATTAGGGTTAACAGGTCGCAAATATAGATAAAGTATTCATTTTGCAAGAATTACAGAAAAATTCCCACGTTAAAATCAGTTAAAGTACTAAAAAAAGAGATCCTGAGCCAATCGAAAAACTTGTGCATGGGCATCCACGATATCTCTGATTCGCTTCGAATAACCTCCTCCCATACAGCACATAATTGGGATTCCCTGGGCCCTAGCAGTTGAAAGCACCAGCCGATCACGAGCATGTACACCTGCTAGCGTTAACGAAAGCCTACCCAACTGATCTGTTTCCAATACATCTACACCGCTTTGGTAAAGGATGAAATCAGGCTGTTCCAAATCCATAATCCGCTTTAAATTCAGATCAAGGATTGACATGTAGGTAGCATCATCCGTCCCATCTGCTAATCCAATGTCTAGGTCAGAACTCTCCTTTCGATGGGGGTAGTTTTTTTCCCCATGCATACTGAAGGTGAAAACTAAAGGGTTATCACGAAAAAGTGTGGCTGTTCCATTTCCTTGATGCACATCAAGATCTACGATCAGGACCTTTCGGGCAATCTTGTACTTCAATAAATAATTGGCAGTAATAGCCAAATCATTTAAAATACAAAAACCTTCGCCTCTATTTGAAAAGGCATGGTGCGTTCCTCCAGCCACATTCATTCCAATTCCAAATTCCTTTGCATAGCGGGCAGCTTGCACAGATCCACCAGCAATACAAATTTCCCGTTCGATCAAGGGCATACTTAGCGGAAAACCAATCGCTCGGATTTCTGCTTTGGATAATTCCAGGTTTTTCAATCGAGTCAAATAGCCAGCTTCGTGGGTGGTCAGAATCAACTCGTCTTCCACTGGCTGCGGTATGAAAAAATTCGAATCAGTTACCGTCCCTTCAAACAGCAATTGCTCAGGAAGCAAGCTGTATTTTTCCATTGGGAAACGATGCCCTTCAGGTAATGGATGTGCAAAAATCGGTGAGAGGGCTATTTTCAGCATAAAAAAAGCGCTAGTAGACTACTAACGCGATCTAATCAGTAAAGCTTTTGTATTAACCTTCATCTTCAAAGTCTTCATCCTCAGTCATAAATGAATAGAGGGTGTCATCCAACGTTAAGGTGTCGTCATTGAATTCTTGAATAAATTTCACAATCACATCCTCCTCTATTTCATCTACATTTAAGGACACATCCAAGCCAATCCCATAATCGTGGTGGGTATCGATGTCAAGAAATTCTTGAACCTTAACCGTTTCTTCTTCTTCCATCTCCATGATTAGTTCTGTGATGAACCAACCAATTTCCTCTTCTTCAGGGGTCAATGGCTTCATATTGCCATTTTCATCTTCTTCGTAACTGATTGCTTTAAAATTGGGAAATTTTTTGGCAGCCTCATGCTCAGCCAATTCGTATACTTCACTGGCATGGTGGAGACGAAGGGTGTAGAGCGCAGTATCGAAAATTACTTCTTTTCCCTCGTAGGTACCTAAAAAATAAAAGTTGACGTATTCCTCTGAATTTTCTTCGTCAGGAATTATTTTGAAAGACATTCCGCTTTCTTGCAACTCTTTTTTGAGTTGGGTAATGGTTTCTGGGTCAAATCCTGGATTGGTTAAGCTCATCTGCGGTAGATTTTAAAATAGTGGTTGGAATTTTCAGTTTAAACGAATATGGAGGAATTCCAGTTATTAAAATAAGAAGAAACAAAAAATGTTTCCAAAAAAAATAGATCAAGATTTTGTGAAGCTACTATTAAAGGAGGTGGAAGGGTTAAAACTGGAGTACAAACAAAAAATAAGTTCCCAGGAAAAGATAGCAAAAACCCTTTCGGCTATGTCCAATACAGTAGGAGGACTGATTTTGATTGGAATTTCAGATCAGCGGAAAATCATGGGGATTGATCCTGAAGAAGAACGATTCATGGTTAATGCTGCCAATGACTATTTTTGTGTACCAAAGGTTTCGCTTCAAACATACACGGTCACAATGAATCTTGAAAACCCGTTTGAAGAGGAAAAAAACATTTTGATAGTCCAGGTTCATCCAACTAGAGGGCCAAAAATTTTTGTAAAAAAGAAACAAGGTACCACCATAGCCTATTGCAGGATTGGAAACCAAAATAAGATTATTTAAAAAATAATTTTGGGAAGAAATTTGGGTTTATTCCAAAGAATAGGGTGATCCAAAAATTAGATCATTATACAGTCCAAAATTAAAATTTCGATTTCCCTTCCAAGGCTGTCAATCAAAAGCTTTCAAAAAAAGCATTAGATAAATTTTCTTTTAAGTCGAGTCCTTCTTCTATATTTGTTTAACTATAAAACTTCATCTCAATTGATTCTAATCATTTTATTTCTTCTGCACTGGTATTTTTCCTTATTCTGTCAGAGCTTTTTTCTCCATCGCTACGCAGCGCATCAAATGTTTGTCATGAATCCCTATTGGGAAAAGTTTTTTTATTTTTTCACTTGGTTATGGCAAGGCAGTTCCTATCTCTCCCCTAGAGCTTACGCCATTTTGCACCGCATGCATCATGCGTATTCGGACACCCCTCAAGATCCGCATAGCCCACATCATTCAGAAAATCTTTTTTCGATGATGTGGAAGACCAAAAATATTTACAACGACTATTTTAGCTTTAAACTAAAGCCAGAGGATCGGTTTTTGAAGGACATTCCGGATTGGAATAAATTCGATCGTTTTGCAGATAGTATGCTAGTCCGACTGGCTTGGGGAATATTCTATGTTGCTATTTATATTGCATGCATATCTTATTTTGAACTAGCAGGCACGCATTGGTTGATGTATTTCTTGTTGCCAATTCACTTTTTGATGGGACCTGTTCATGGAGCTATCGTCAATTGGAGCGGGCATAAGTATGGGTACTCCAATTTTGATAACAATGACAAATCAAAAAATTCGCTTTTACTCGACGTTTTGATGCTGGGTGAATTGTTTCAAAACAACCACCATAAACTTCCAAACCGTGCCAATTTCGCGGTTAAATGGTATGAATTTGACCCTACCTACCCCATTGTAAAGCTTTTGCATTCGACAGGTATAATTAAGCTGAGAGCGGCTTAACTCAACCCACCACTTAGAAGGGGTGTTTCTAGCTTGGGATCACCCCTTTTATTTTTAAAAACTAGGAGCTCCAGTTTGAGGAGTAAATCCAATAACTAGGATGAAAAAGTAGCGGAGCATTTTAAGTTGAATTGTTTCAATAATTTCCTTCCTACTTTCAAGCGTTTATATTTGTAGCCTTATCCCACTACCCAACAGATGAATTCATTTATCCAAGAATTGAAATGGAGAGGAATGCTCCAAGACATGACACCAGAATTAGAAGAGCACCTTGCAAAAGGAATGGCTTCTGCTTATCTGGGTTTTGATCCTACTGCAGACTCGCTTCATATTGGTCACTTGGTTGGGGTGATGACCTTATTGCATTTTCAGCGAGCAGGTCACCAGCCAGTTGCACTTGTAGGTGGTGCTACAGGGATGATTGGAGATCCATCGTTTAAGTCTTCGGAAAGAAATTTATTAGACAAGCCTGCCCTAGATCACAATGGGGCTTGTATTCAAAGGCAACTCGCCAAATTTTTGGATTTTTCTGGCAATCAGAAAAATAATGCTAGCCTAGTAAATAACTACGACTGGATCTCTGAATTTACCTTTTTGGACTTTATTCGCGATGTAGGAAAGCACATTACAGTCAACTACATGATGTCCAAGGATAGTGTAAAAAGACGCCTAGAAGATGGAAATGGGCTTTCATTTACAGAGTTTAGCTACCAATTGATTCAAGGATACGATTTCTACCACCTTTGGAAAAATGAAAACTGCACCATTCAATTGGGTGGATCTGACCAATGGGGAAATATTGTAACAGGGACAGAATTAATCCGCCGAATGGGTGCTGGAAGCGCATTTGCATTGACTGTTCCCTTGATTACAAAGGCAGATGGTACCAAGTTTGGAAAAACTGAAGGTGGTTCGGTATGGCTAGATCCAGAGAAAACCTCTCCCTACGCTTTTTATCAATTTTGGTTGAATGTATCCGATGCCGATGCTTCCAAATACATTCGAATTTTCACGGTGCTCGACCAGCATGCAGTTGAAAAATTAGAAAAAGAACATGCCGAAGCACCGCATTTACGTATTTTGCAAAAAGAAATTGCCAAAGAAATAACCTGCATGGTACATAGCAAAGAAGATTACGAAATGGCAATTAAAGCCTCTGAGATTCTTTTTGGCAAATCCTCAACTGAAGACTTAGCATCTCTAGATGAGCGAACCTTTTTGGCAGTATTTGAGGGGGTTCCTCAAGTTCAATTGAGCTATTCAATCTTCTCTCAACTTGAAAATGTACTCGATCTACTCGGAGAAAAGACCGATTTTCAGCTTTTCCTCTCTAAAGGTGAAGCACGAAAGATGATTCTTGGCGGTGGTGTCAGCATCAACAAGGAAAAAGTTGAAGATCCCCAAGCTTCAATAGCCTACGCCCTTCTTCAAGGGAAATACTTGCTGGTTCAAAAAGGAAAGAAAAATTATGTGATTGTAGAGGTAATATCCTAATCCATGTTTTCTGGTCGGATCAAATAAAAATTTAATTAGTTAATATTATTTGACCTGAGTTCAGTTCTTACTTTTTAACCAAGATTTAATACATTTGAAATTGGTCAACTTATCAACTTATCCAAAATGGCTGGCGAAAAAAATAAAGAAAAACTAATCTTAGATGCTGCAATAGCCTTATTCACTACTCAGGGCTTTACTGCCACCCGCATGGAGGATGTTTCCAAAAAAGCTGGGATTAGTAAAGGCTTAACCTATTTTTATTACAAGAATAAAGAGGACCTCTTTATGGCCCTTACCAAGAAGGCCTTTGAACAACTAAAAGATGAGTTTAGAGATGCGCTCCGCGCCAAGGGCAAAACTGGATTGGAAATGCTTACCGATCTGGTCCAACGCATCTGGCAGTTTTCCAAAAAGCATCCCGTATACTACCAATCCATTATTCATTTTTTGGACTTACTAAAAAAATATACATCTCCCGAGTTAAAATCACAAATCAATCCATTGATTTTAGATTCTATACATTTTCATAAACTTTTGGAGCTTCAATTAGAGCCAATCCGATTTGGAATTCAAATCGTCTCTCAAGGAATAAAAGATGGGAGTATTCGACCAGAATTACAACCAGAAATCACATTTTATACCATCTGGAGCATGGTTCTGGGCTATGAAAAAATGGAAGGCCCCATTTCTTTTGAAGGAAAGGAAACCAAAATAAGCCATGAAGCATGGCAGCGTGGGTTTCTTAAATTAATGCAAGAAATGCTAAAAGGAACTATTCAGGTTACGAAGCCACAGGTGGTGCAAGCAAGTTTATTTTAAAAAAGGGGCGAAAGCCCCTTTTTTTATCTGCTTTTCCACAATTCTTTTAACTGCTTTCCATTGATAAGCAATACGAAACGGATTGGGTTAGGGATCAAAACAATACGCAAGTCCACTTTGCCTAGCTCGTCCGATTCAATAGGCACACCCTGATTGCCACTAACCTCATAGGTGATACTCCCTTTTGCATCCGAAAGCATTTCCTGGTAGTGATTAGCCAAGTACGCTGTGGGCAATAAAACATCCGAGTCTGACTTTAACTTCGTGTAAATCTTCTCTAATTCGGGAGCTAAAACCTCCTCGTGATTTTCGTTGAAGTCGTCCTCAAGATCATGCAATTGCTCCTCTAAATCATCGTAGTTCTCATCACTATATTCCAAGGCACTTAGCTGATTCCTTTGTTGAACAATTTCTGTAAGCTCCTGGTCTATTTTTTCCCAATTCATGGTTGATCTCTTGATTGATTGTTTGACTACAAATATGGCGATAATCCTAAAATTAGCGATTCAAATTAATGCAACTATTCACTTATGAGGAGGATTTTTCCATTTCTTCCTGCTTGTTCATAGGCGTCTAATGCCGCTTTAAACTCAGAAAGTGGGTAGGTTGCTGCTACATCTACCTTGGAGTTATCCTGCATCAAAAACCCAAAAACACGTTGGAAAGCTTTCATTCGCTGTTCCGCAGGGAGCTCTTCAATCCAGGTACTTAGCCAGAATCCATCGATTCGTAGATTTTTAAATATTAGCAAGCCGCTATTAATGGATAGGTTTTCTAAGGATAAGGCTCCAAATACCATCATTCTGCCCTTTTGCTTCAGACAAGACAAGGCCTTCACTCCCAATTCCCCTCCTACCGCATCAAAAACCACATTCACTCCTACCTCAGTTTTTCCGAAGATTACTTTTGCCAATTTCTCTGTTGCTGTATTGATCACCAGCTCAGCACCTAAATCCAGCAACAATTGCTTTTGGGATTCATGACGAACAGTTGCCACCACACGGATACCCTTCGCTTTGGCCATCTGTATGGCAAACTTGCCAAAGGCTGAAGCACCAGCAGTAAGCATTAACCACTGGCCAGCTTCTAGTCCAGAATCTTCAATCATGCCATAGGCAGTCATTGGATTGACAAAGGCCTGACAGGCTACCTCATCCGGCATTTTAGCAGGAACGGGTATCACCAAAGCAGCTGGAACACAGACATATTCTTTCCAAGTACCAATAGCAGTAAACATCACTCGAGTACCTGCAGGTACTTTTCCAGCTTCATCCGCTTTTTCTACAACTCCACATGCCTCAAAACCTGCACTGCTTGGCAGTTTGGGTGTTATCCCATACATGCCACGAACAAACATAATATCGGAAGGATTGATATTTCTAGCAGTTACCCGTATCAATACCTCATGTGCCTTAGCTTGAGGCATTTCACTTTCTTTGAGATACAAGACTTCCTGAGGCGTACCCGTTTGATCAAAAATTAATTCTTTCATGTGCTCGTTAAAAGGATAAAATGAGGGATATAATTTCAAATTGCTTGGGCCACAAGTTACAGCATGGCCATATTTTTCCTATCTTTTGGAAGAAAAATAACCCCAAAACACATGGATTTATCTTCAGTTTTTTCTTTGGATGGAAAAGTAGCTCTGATTACTGGAGCAAGTAAAGGAATAGGATTTAGCATTGCAGAAATCTTCGCTGCTGCAGGAGCAAAAGTAGTCATCAGCAGTAGAAAACAAGATGTGCTCGATGAACAAGCCCTTCAGCTCAATTCTAAAGGCTATGAAGTTACCGGAATCGCATGCAATGTGGGAAACATGAACGAGCTCCCAATACTTGTTGAAAAAACAGTTGAAAAATACGGGACCATCGACATCCTCATAAATAATGCCGCTAGTAACCCTGTTTTTGGACCTGTACACGAAACTACCCTAGAGGCCTTCGATAAAATCATGAATGTCAATGTCAAGGCAGCATTTGAGCTTTGTAGACTTTGTTACCCCCACTTGAGAAAATCTTCCGGTGCATCTGTAATCAACATTTCAAGCATTGGGGGCTTGTCGCCTGAACAAGGTCTTGGGATCTACTCGGTTTCTAAAGCTGCATTGATCTCGTTGACCAAAGTTTTTGCCAAAGAATGGGGAGATTCAAAGATTCGTGTAAATGCAATTTGCCCTGGCCTTATCCAAACAAAATTCTCTGAGGCACTTTGGTCCAATGAAAAAATCATGTCCATGATTATCAAACAATTGGCCATTAAACGAGCGGGAACAGCGGAAGAGATTGGAGCAATGGCCTTATTTCTAGCCTCTGCTGCATCCACCTACACCACTGGAGCGATTTTAACGGCCGATGGAGGCTTTACCATTTGAGAAACATGAAGTCGACACAAGAAATTACCTCAGAACAACTGCAGCAACTCCTTATTGCCTACCGGCAGTTTGTGGCACAGGAAATCTTCCCTATAGACCTGCAGGTAGTCAAAGGACCCTTCAAACAGTATTTACCCCAGCTTCAAGCACTTCGTGAACAAGCAAAGTCCCTTGGACTTTTTGCCCCTCACCTTCCCAAAAACGAAGGGGGGCTGGGATTGAATCTTCTTCAATTTGCCCATGTCTCTGAAATTTTAGGCCAAAGCCCAATTGGACATTACATTTTTAACTGTGCTGCTCCAGATATCGGCAATATGGAGCTACTTCACCAGTTTGGATCTGAACAGCAAAAAGCCAAGTGGCTTGGCCCCCTGCAACGAGGCGAAATCCGCTCTTGCTTTGCCATGACCGAACCAGAATTTGCAGGAAGTAACCCAGTAAATATGGCTACCACTGCAGTCATAGATGGGGAAGACTACCTCATTCAAGGGCACAAATGGTTTACCACTGCAGCCGATGGCGCTAAATTCACTATTGTTATGGCGGTAACGAACCCAAATGCGCCCTCTCCCTACCAGAAGGCAAGCATGATCCTACTTCCTTTGGATACGCCTGGCTATACCTTGGTCCGCAACATTCCCATTATGGGGGAAGCAGGGGAAGATTACCTTTCCCATGCTGAAGTGAAATTTGAGCAATGTAGAGTTCCTGTAACCAATCGCATTGGACTAGAAGGCCAAGGATTTGCACTGGCACAAGAACGCCTAGGTCCTGGGCGAATCCACCATTGCATGCGTTGGATTGGGATTTGCGAACGCGTATTTGACATGATGTGCAAGCGAGCCCTTTCTCGAGAACTCGAGGTAGGTAAAGTTTTGGCCGAAAAACAAACGGTCCAAAATTGGATTGCTGAAAGTCGAGCAGAAATCAAAGCCAGCCGTCTGATGGTCTTGGATACGGCTCAAAAGATGCAGGAATTCGGAGCGAAAGCTGTAAAAGAAGATATCTCCACCATCAAATTTTTTGTTGCAGATGTTCTCATGAAAGTAATTGATAGAGCCATCCAAGTACATGGGGCACTGGGAATCACCGATGATACCCTTCTCTCCTTTTGGTATCGACACGAGCGTGGTGCACGAATCTACGATGGGCCTGATGAGGTGCATAAATCAGCCTTAGCAAGAAGCATTCTTAAAAATTACAGCAGTAAATGAGTAGCACCTTGAATTTTGATTTGCTGAGAGAATATTTGGCTGCCAATCTAACCTGTTCCGCTGAGCAAATCCAAGTGGATCAACTTCCTGGAGGCTATTCCAACCTGAGCTTTTTGGTGCAAAGTCCAACTGGAAAACTCATCTTGAGGCGGCCTCCTTTTGGTGAAAAAATCGCCAAAGCCCATGACATGGAAAGAGAGTTTAAAATTCTCCATGGCTTAAAAATGGCCGGATATACCAAGAGCCCCAACCCCATTCTTCTTTGTGAGGAGGAATCCATTTTTGGAGCCCCCTTTTTTTTAATGGAATTTGTCGAAGGTGCAATTTTAAGAAACCAGGTACCCAAAGGATTGACTCTTGGAGGAAAGGAGTTTGAGAAGCTTTCGAGAAGTGCAGTTGACTGTTTGGTTGACCTCCATCAGTTGGAACTTCAGGATTCAGGACTTATTCAGTTGGGTAAGCCAGAAGGCTTTACCCAACGGCAAGTAACCGGATGGGTGGAGCGGTACTTTCGAGCCAAAACAAACGAATTGCCTGAGCTTGAAATTGCAGCTACCTGGCTCCAGGAAAACATTCCTTCAACAGAGTACACGGCCTTTATTCACAACGACTTTAAATACGATAATTTAGTTTTAGATCCTGATGATCCCTGCAGTATCCGAAGTGTATTGGATTGGGAGATGGCCACAATTGGCAATCCACTGATGGATTTAGGAACTAGCCTTGCTTATTGGGCAGAAGAAAAAGATCCAGAAATCCTCAAGCTATTTAATTTGAGTCACCTACCTGGTAACCTCACCCGGGAAGAGCTGATGGACTACTATTTTTCAAAAGCCGCAGGATCCAAGGAAGAAATGATCTTTTATTATGTTTTTGGACTTTTTAAAGTTGCAGTAATCGCTCAGCAAATCTTTAAAAGATATTCCCAAGGCCATTCTAGCGATGCTAGATTTGCACAACTAATCCATGTAGTAGAAGCTGCAGGTAAAAAAGCGATACAAACCCTTCAAAAAAATCAACTCTAATTCAAATGACTCTTCAAAAAATTTGCATCCTAGGTGCTGGAACTCTCGGCTCACGTGTAGCGCTTCAATCTGCAATTTCAGGATTTACAGTTACGATCTTTGACTTGAAACAAGCATCTCTAGATTCGGCTTTGCTGACCATGCAAAAAATCCTTCGCCAACTAGTTCGTGCGGGGAACCTTACCGAATCACAAGTACCAGCAATTCTCCAACGGGTACAGCCTACCTTGGACCTTAGCGAGGCATTGAAAGGAGCTTATCTTGTGAATGAAAGTGTTACAGAAGATGTCACTATCAAAAAGGCCTTGTGGACACAAGTTGGGCAGCTAGCAGACACAAATACCTGGTTGACCACGAATACCTCCTACCTTCTCCCCTCCCAATTTGCTGAAGAAACTGGTCGACCCCAGCAGTTTTGTGCCTTCCATTTTCATGATGTCTTTTATTCTAGGGTGGTAGATATTATGCCCCATCCAGGCACAGATCCTGCCCTAATTGAGGTTTTGGAAGAGCTCGGAAGGCAATTAAATCAGGTTCCTGTCATCGTACGCAAAGAAAACCCCGGATACCTGTTCAACACAATGTTGATGGCGCTATTGGGAGCTGCTGGAAAACTAATCACGCGAGAAGTGGGAAGCATTGAAGATATCGACAAGTCCTGGATGGTCAATTTCCACATGCCGATGGGACCATTTGGAATTTTAGATTCCATAGGGCTGGATACTGCTTGGCATGTCACCCACAAAATGCCCGATTCTGCATCGCAGGCATTTGCTGCTTTATTGATAACCTATATTGAGCAAGGCAAACTTGGTGAGAAAACTGGTGAAGGATTCTACAGCTACCCCAATCCACGCTACCGAGATGCCGATTTTATTCAATAAATGAAAATTGGATGTACTTGATTTTCTCTCCCTTATCCGAAAAAATCTTCTCATAACGCGTCTTGATGCCATAATGCGCATCGCGGAGCTCACTTTCGTAAAAATCTGACGTGTTATTTCGAATCTGGCAATCGGGTCGAGCGCTTAAAACCAACTCCGTGTACTCATAGAGCCCTGTATTGTCTGTTTTGAAGTGAATGAGTCCACCAGCCTTGACCAGCTTCGTATACATCTCCAGAAATTTAGGGGAAGTCAATCTTCGCTTTTCATCCCCATCCCTTGGAAAAGGATCAGGGAAAGTTATCCAGAGTTCAGAAATTTCGTTTGGAGCAAAAAAGTCTTGCAGCTGCTGAATTTGGATGCGTAAAAATGCCACATTATGTATCCCCTCAGCAGTAGCAGTAGAGCTCCCCTTCCAAATCCTACTGCCCTTAATGTCTACTCCAATAAAATTTTGGTTCGGATACTGCCTACCTAGACCTAAGGTAAATTCTCCTCTTCCACAGGCCAATTCGACGACTAAGGGTTGATTAACGGCAAACTGAAGTGTGTTCCACTGCCCTTTTACCTGCTCAAAAATAGGCTTACCTTCCTGTACTACATTGGGGTTGACTTCGTTTTGGGCAAAGCGAACCAGTTTATTTCTACTCATTAAAGATTTTCAATTTCTGCAACTACAAAAGTACTGCCTCCAATAAATATCAGGTCATCGGGAGATGCATTTTTTCTTGCAAATTCAAGGGCATCTGTAACCTTGGAAATAACCTGTCCAATCAGGCCTTTTTCATTCCCCTTCCTTTCCAATTCATGGGCATCCATTGCGCGAGGGATACTTGCTTGGCAAAAAATATAGGTAGCTTCTTTTGGCAGTAAGTCCAAAACCTTGGAGATATCCTTGTCATTCACCATTCCAATCACCATCCAAAGTTGGGAATATGAATAATTTTTAAGCTGGTTTACTACCTCTAAAATCCCAGACTCATTGTGACCTGTATCGGCTATAATGAGCGGTTTTAGCTGCAATAGCTGCCATCGACCCTTCAGGCCCGTTTGCTCAGCAACATTTTCCAAACCCGTTTTGAGAGCCTGATCAGAAAGGTTCCAACCTTGATTCTGTAGCTGCTTGACAGCCTCCAAAATACCAGGAAGGTTGAATCGTTGGTAGTCGCCATTCAAGCCAAACTTCAAATTAAAACCCTTATCGCTAGTCCGCACTTGAAAATTGGCGGACTGTTGCAGGCTAGGGCCTTCTGATTGTTGAAGTTTAGTTACCTCCCACAGCTGATCAGCAAAAACGATAGTTGCCTGCATTGCAGCTGCCTGCTGTGAAAATACTACCTGCGTCTCCTTTTGTGTTTGGCTAATCACGACGGGAACACCTTGCTTTATGATCCCTGCCTTTTCTCCCGCTATCAGGGGAAGGGTATTTCCTAAAAATTGAGTGTGGTCGTAACCGATAGTGGTAATTACACTTAGTTCAGGATGAATCACATTGGTACTATCCAACCTCCCTCCCATCCCCACTTCAATCACTGCGATATCCACGGCCTCCTTTGCAAAATACCAAAATGCCATTCCTACAGTCATCTCAAAGAAACTGGGTTGAAGCTGATCTAAAAAGGCTTTATTGTTGACTACAAATTCCACCACCCCAGCTTCCGTAATTTCTTTCCCATCAATTCGAATTCGTTCGGTGAAGGATTTGAGGTGAGGGGATGTATAAAGGCCAGTTTTATAGCCGGCCGCTTGGAAAACAGAAGCCAAGGCATGGGAGGTACTCCCCTTTCCATTGGTCCCCGCAACATGAATCGTTTTGAATGTTTCTTGGGGGTTTCCCAAATGAGCACATAGGGAAAAGGTATTTGTCAAATCTGCTTTGTAGGCAGAAGCTCCCACCCGCTGAAACATGGGTAAGGCATTAAAAAGGTAATCCAATGTTTCTACGTAAGTCATGTTAATCCACTTTAACCACAAAAGTGATTTTCCCCGTAGAAAAATCAGCTGCAGCACCACCAGATTTTTTGAAATCAAGTTGGTTGACTACTTGGCGGTAGTAGGCCAATACCTCATTGGATACATTGTATTCGAGTGGAAGGGCTTGAACTACCTTCCCTGATCCATCCACTGTGATTTTGAAAACAATGCGGCCATTTCGGGTAGATACCCGATCGTTGATCGTAGGTCGAGAAGCAAAATCCCATCCTGCCAAATCAAGGCTATAACCAGCACCTCCATTACTCGCACCTGTTGGTTGCCCTTGATCTCCTTTGGAATCGGAATTTCCTTGCCCAGTGGATGAGCTTGAGGTCGAACCAGTTCCTGATTTCCCTCCTGCTCCAAAAAGTGCCCTTTGGTCTACCTTGGGCTGTTCTACCACTTTTGGGGTTATCGAAACTTCTTTGGTTTCTTCTTTTACGGGAGTAGCATTAGCCAAAGTTTCTCCTTTGATAGGAGATGGTTTCGTAGTTACCGCCTGAGAGGTACTAACCTTTGCTGAAGTAGTTGTGGGGGTATTTGAAGCTACAGCTGCTTGTTGAACTGGTATGATCTCGCCTGGAGCTGCTTCTTCAGTAGACGGGTTTTCTGAGGTGTTGGAAAGTACTTGAGATTGATCTCCAGAGCCTAGATCTGAAAATCCCAAATTCAACTCCATTCCATAGGTAGGTGTAGGAGGATTAGGTTGCTCCCAAACCACTATAAAGTAAAAGGCTAAAAATAGCAACCCTTGTACCAGTATAGTAATAAGAGCCGATTGAGTTCGACTTTTTTGTTCGAGTGAATTGGAATTCACACCAAGCATCAATTGTATGGTTTGGTGGCGATCGATACATTGGCACCCAGCCCTGCTGCGATGCCTCCAATTTCTACCAAGTATTCAACAGGTACTTCCTTGTCCAAATGCAAGACTACCTGACCTTTTTTTCCTTCCAATAATGGAGTGAGTACGGCCTTCAGCTGCTCACGGGAGGTAAGCTGATCATTGACTGAAAACTGCAGGTCTTTGGTCACAGAGACGGTTACTTCCTGCATCACGATATCAGAGGTTTCGCTCGAGGGCAGATTAACCGAAAGTCCAGAAGGAGTGATAAACGAAGAAGTCAGCATAAAAAATATCAACAAAAGAAAAATGATGTCCGTCATGGAGGACATACTAAATGAGGCATCGACTTTATTTTTCTGATGAAGTCCCATTTTTATTTGTCTTGTAGAAGATCAATAAATTCGATGGAAGTATATTCCATGAGATGCACCAACTTGGATACTTGCGTGACCAAATAATTGTACCCCAAGTACGCGATGATTCCTACAACCAATCCTGCGGCAGTAGTAATCATGGCTTCGTAAATACCCGAAGAAAGCAACTTGGGAGACACCATTCCATCCTCTTGGGCAATGGAAATAAACGCCTGAATCATACCAGTAACAGTTCCCAAAAACCCAATCATGGGCGCTGCGCCCGAAACAGTCGCTAAGACTCCTAAATTTTTCTCCAGCTTATAAATTTCAAGTTTGCCCACATTTTCGATGGCCACTTCAATGTTTTTTAAAGGTGACCCGATTCGATCTATACCTTTGGAAATCATAATTGCTACAGGGGTGTTTTCACCAGCACAAAGCATTTTAGCTTTTTCTATCTGCCCGTTTTGAACCAATATTTTTACCTGATCCATCAAGCTTCCTGGAGTTTTGGAGGCTTTTCTTATCACCAATAGTTTTTGAATGAAAATGAAAATTGCCAATACAAACAATCCATACAGCGGAATCATCATGTAGCCTCCTTTTATCAAGAGATCTAGCAATCCAATGGATTGAGTAGTTGCTTCAGCAGTCGCAGCTGGAATTTTAGCAACGGAATCAATAGCAAGTGTCTGTAATAAAATCATCATCAATAGTTCAATATCCAATACCCCCTCGCGTTTTGTGCTTTCATTTCTGTTAGCTTGGCTGAAGCTTCATCCCAATTTCTGTAGGCGCCTATTGCTAATCTGTAGTTCGGGTTTTCCTCGAAAGGCAATACCAAATAGTATTCTGAGAATTTATTTTCAGGTCTCTGAATATATCGAACAGTTTCTTCCTCACTTCCAAAGCTGCCTATTATTAAGAAAAACCTTCGATACGATTCTCTCTTATCTATTCGGATAATTTTAGGATTAATCGCAATTGATGTGCCAGAATTATTTGAATTCGAACTCAACGCCAAATTTGAAATCGCGGTTGAATCTTGAACAGGCAAAGAATCTGCACTTGTAAGTGCGGAACTATCTACTGACTGTTTGGGAGGTATCAGGTTCGTCGGTTGGTTAATCACTATATTTTCATTTCCAACAACCGAATTTTTATTCATTTGAATTTGAAAAACAATCACTGAAATTGCTGCTATTAATGTGAAAAAAACTACCCAAACCCAGGTTTTGGATTTCTTATTCTTGTTTTTGGGGAGCGGTGTAGGAGCAACAACTGGGCGACTTGGTTTGGTTTCTTTTTTCTTCTCTGGTGCAGCTGAAGGAGTTGTTAGAGGAGCACTTTTGGGTGGTTCAGAATCAGTTATAGGAGCACTTTTGGCTGGCTCAGAAGCAGCTACAGGAACACTTATAGGTGTCTCAGGAGCAGTTACAGGAACCGCTGTAATTACCTCTTTCGTCTTTGATTTTACCTTAGCAAGTGGGCTAATTTCTACGAAAGGGAGACCAAAATCCTTGGGATCTGACCATTGTTTGGGATGGGATTCTTTTTCTGCCATTGTACAATTGAGAAGATACGAAACTAACTTAAAACTAGGTAAAGCCCAACCCTAGCTGTCGGTAAATTAAAATTTGAAACTCAACCCTCCAACTCCTTGAATACCACGCACTGGATAGTTCATCCAACGGGTATTATTTCTGTTGAGTAGGTTATTTCCTTCAGCAAAAATAAAAATACGCGAACTTACTGGATAGTCTATTTTCAATTGGAGATCAAGGATGGGATTGAGTGAGACTTCTTGGAATTTCGGTGTTGAAATGATTTCCTGGGGTTCAAATCCCCTCGCCTTCAATCCACCCATTAAATTGAAATTCGCTTGCAAGCGTATCTTTTCACCAGGTGTAAACTGCTGATTCATGCTTAGTATCCATGTAGGTCGATGCCAAGCTGCTTGCTGGGTAGTAAGTGAATAATGAAATAAGTCAATCCGTGTTTGGAGTGAATACAGGTCTGATAGCTTGAACTCAATTGCTGTGTTAAATTGCAACACTGTTGCTTTATTAACGTCGTAAACTAGTTCAAACCGAGATGTATCAGCAAAAGAATTCACAAAGAAATGAAGATTAGACTGCCGACTAAGATCTAGACCTGCTCGGTATTGCCCCTTCTCCCAAAGCTGTCCCACTATTCCAGCTGCCACCTTCCAATGTGTAACCGTGTTGCGCAGCTGTTCACTTGGCCCCAAGAATGGGTTTTCTTGAACAAAGCTGTTGTAGGTATTGCGCTGAACATCTCCAGTAATAGCAGCATTCACCTGTAGCTTTTCTGATACCTGATAAGAGGATTTTAGTACTGGAAAAAGGCGAATCCCTGGTTTACTTTCCGCTACTGAATCATTATCAGAAACCAAAACAACACCAGCCGAGAAATGGAAATCACCAAATTTATAATGCCCTTCAGGTCGCAGCGAAAAATAGTTTCGGTTGAGGTCATACCCCAGGTCTTCCGTAGCAGTGGTAAAGTAGGAAAGTCCCAAAGTTCCCAGCCCTTCGTTGGATGGTCTAAAAGTTCCCTTTCCCTCAAAACCTAGCTCCTGCTCCTGCACTGCATAGCTATCTCTGAAGCCACCCAAAACAACTTCTCCTTCATATCCGATCCGACCCACTTTGTCTAAGTCGCGGATTCCCAACTTTAAATTTCCATGTAGTTGTTTATTTGGAGCAAAATAGGAACCTGCAAAATCAATATTTGGAGGTATTACAAACCCTAAATCTTGACCATAATAGGTATACGCATCTCTTTTTAGCTTTATGGAGGAATACAATTCTGCTTCCTCCAAAAAGTAACTTACATCTCCAGCAAGTTCAGTATGCGATTCTTTGCTTTCTTCTTCCATCCAGCTCACAGGGCCTTTGCCATAACTTTGGTGGTAAAGTTTTGTAGCATACTGCCATTCGGAGGATTGGGTAGATAGGTACCTCCCTTCAATCAAGGGAGACAAAAAGTTGCCATAGCCTACCCGAACCATTCCTGGATACAAATCCAATTTTGGAACTTCCCACTCTTTTGTGGCAGGCTCTGCCTGAATTTTAGAAGCAGGAACAGAAAGAAAAAATGGCATTACTGGGAAGGTTAGCGATCCCAAAGCTTTGGGCTGAGGCAATGCAGGCATCTTTTCTAAACTTCGGATCTGCTTCGGCAAACGGATCACACGATCTTTTTGAATGATAAACACTTGGTCTTGTACGCCTCCTTTTTGGGGAGTTTGTGCAAGACTGGCATTTAGGCATCCGAAGAAAAGCACTAAGAATAAAAAAATGGTCTGAATCCTTCTCATGGTCTAGTCCAGGCTTTTAAGTGTAGATGCTGCTTTTTCTTTGACTGTTGCATCGTTGGATTGATCAATCACCGATTGCAGGGTCGCCTTTGCTTGAAATACTTCTCCTAACTTAAGGTAGTTGTCTGCCAGGAGTAAAAACATACTTCCATACCAGTAGTCAAATCCCGAGAATGGACTTGAATAATCAAAAATTAATTCGTTTGAACCCGTAAAATCACTTTTTTCTTGATAGATGAGCGCTAGCAATAATAGGCCTTCTGCAGCTTCTTCAGTTCTAAATTCCTGAATCAATAGTCCAAAACTATCCTCTGCTGCGGAATTTTGACTTAGGAATCGCTGGGATTTACCTTTAATTAACAAGGCTTTAGCTGAAGAACCAGGAATCAATTCATCTTGAGCAAGCAGTTGGTTTGCAACAGTAATTGCTTGGGTATATTCTTTAATCCAAAAATGCGCAATCATCATCCCTAGTGTTACTTCTGCTTCATCCAATGGCGACCTGAATTGACCTTCAATAGACTTAAAATAGCGTAAGGCTTCGGAGAAATCTTCTCTTTTTAAGGCAATATTTCCCATTTGCTGCAGCGCCTTGACACGATACTGGGATGCCGGTTGTTGATCCATCAATTTAAATAAATCGAAGGCTCTTTCCTCATCGCCTGACTGCCTGTATGAATCTCCAGCAAAATACAAGGCTTCATTTTTTTGCGCCGATTCGGGGTAGTTACGTAGGTAGCTATCCAGCGCCTTGGCCGCTTGAGGAAACTTTTGGCTGAGATAAAGATTCTTCGCAGTTTCATACTCAAGCGTTTGAACTGAACCTGCCTTGGGGTTTGCATTTTTATAAGTCTGAAGGTATTCTCCAAACTCTTCCGCCTTTTCCTGCACTGCTAAGGCTTCTTGAAGGCCTTTAAGCGCTGCTTCAGAGTTCTCTGCCAAAGGATGCTCCTCCAAAATCTTTTTATAGTCCACTTGAGTTTGGCTGTAGCGTTGCAGTGAATAGTTTGCCACTGCCCTCCCCTCCAAAGCATAGGGCAGGAATGGAGAATTTGGTCTTTCAAGAATCAATTCACTGAAGGCGGTGATCGCCTCTTCATAGCGAAGCTCTTCGAGGTAAATCTGTCCCTTTTGGAAAAATGCATCTTCCAAATAAACACTTGTTGGAAAATTAGTAATCAGCAGATTGAGTTGATCGACTGCCGCTTGATTCTTCCCTTGGTAGTTCGTAACTACTGCCAGTTGAAGATGAGCATAATCCTGTCCTGCTATTTTTTCAGCAATGCCTAGCGTAAATGTAGCCTCTGCTTGAACAAATTTCTTTTGAACGAAATAGCAATCCCCCAGCCTCAACAAGGCATCTTGAAATGCTGCTTCATTTTTATTTCGTTGACTTGAACGGTAGGTTTGAAATTGCTGCTCTGCCAAACCATACTCTTGAGAATTAAAGTAGGCATACCCTAAACCATAGGTAGCCTTTAAAAAGTAGGAATCTGCAGGTGATGCTTGATTGATGGCGAGTTGGTAGGAAGCAATGGCTTGAGCTAATGACTCCTGAGCACTGTAAATCTCTCCCTTCCAGAAATGCGTCTCAGCCAACAAGTTACGGTCAGCTGGAAAGCTTTGAGATTTGGTCAAATAGCTAAGTGCTTGCTCGTATTTTTGATCCCGGTAATAAATTAGCGCCTGGTAGTAGGCCACTTTTTGATAGGCTTCTTGAAGGCGTGGTGATTTACTTTTAAGCTTATCGAGTTGCTCCATCACGCGGAGGTAATCGGAAGAATTAAGTATGGCATCCGAAAGCAATGTTTCCGCTTCCCCAAATCTTGTTCCTTGTGGGTATCCACTCAAGTATTCATCCAAGGTATTAACTGCGACTTGGAAATTTCCACGTTGCAAATTGATCTTAGCCAAGTTAAATAAAGCTTCCTCTTGGATTCCTAGATCAATTGAACTCGCTGAAGCCACTTGAAAACTAGTCAATGCGTAAGGAAAATTACCCAACTGCACATAAGTATGTCCCAAATAGTAGCTCGCCGCTTGCGCAATCTCAGGATTCCCTAAGGCTGCCACCTTTAGGAATTCACTTGACTTTTGGTAGTTCTTTGTTTCAAAAAATGAGATCCCTGCTTTGTAATATTCCTCCTTAGTCAATTCACCCGTTTTATAGGAAATAAATGAATTGTATTGGTCTGCGGCATTCCTGAAATCCTTTAGCGCATAGTGCGACTCTGCCAAGAATAGATGAATGGATCCTTGTTGATCGAATAGTTTTCCAGAAGCGAGCAAAGGTGTGGCATACCCGATGGCTTCAGCATAGTTGCCTTCCTCGTAATACAGTGAAGTCAATAAGTAAGGAACCTTGGTTGCATAAAATTCGCTTTTCTCCGCAAGTTGCAGCTCTCGAATGGCTTGTTGGCTATTTCCTTGCTCCATGGCGATGTAACCACTGTAATACAATGCATCTGCCGTTAAGGGAAGCGTTAATTCTTTTACCTGGTCCAAATAGCTTGCCGCAGCAGCATAATCCTTGAGCTGAAAATAGCTGTAGCCTAGTTTGAAGGCTACATCTGCACGGCTATTCTTGTTTACTAAACCAATCGGAGCCAGCTCAAAAGCTTCAATAGCCTCAGCATATCGGTTCTTAAAAAAATAGTGATTGCCTAAAAAAGTTGCTGCACTTGCTACACTCGGTTGTCCAGCATAATCTTGAATATATTTTTTGATTAGACCAAGACCATCTGGTCGATCCAATTGTAGCGCTGACAGCGCACATTGGAGTTCTGCTTGCTTCTGCTGGGAAAGGTCAAGCCCCGTTGAAAGCAACTGGTTGTTCTCGTAAAGGCTTGCAGCAAAAAATTGCTGATCATACAAGCTTGCAGCTCGATCCAAGCCCTGCTGGGAGCTGCTTTGGTAAAGCGAAGATTGTGAATAGGACTCCAAACTGAGGCCAAGCCCTGCGAGCAGAACCAAGAAGTATTTCATGGCATTTAGCGAATTCAATGCAATATTTTGTAAACCAGCTCTCGGAGTATTTCCCCTTCAGTCATACTTCCGGAATCTACTCCCTTAAAACGAAGATCTGCCTCTTTTAGGTATCCGAATACATCAATTACCTTGCCCAACTTGTAATTTTTTGAAGCAATTACATATTCTTTTACGCCGTAGGGATTCACTCCGATGGCAGCCGCCAGCTGACTTTCAGCTAAGGGACCAGCGCGATGCAGGATAGCTATCCTAGAAAAATAAGAATACAGTAAAGAAAAAATCGGGATTACGGGATGGTTTTTAGGGTTTTGAATAAAGTAATGGATGATCAGATTGGCCTTATTCACATCTCTATACCCAATCGCTTTGGTCAATTCAAAGTTGTTGTATTCTTTATGGATGCCGATATATTTGGAAATGTGATTTACAGTGAATCGGGTGGACTCCGTAAAATTGATGAGCATTTTTCCCACCTCATTGGTCATTATTTCCAAGTTGTTGCCAATGGAGTCTGCAAGCAGCTGTCCTGCTTTCGTTTCGATTTGATGGCCTAAGTCCTTAAAATAGCCTTCAATCCATTCATTCAGTTTCCAATCCTTGATTTTTTCAGCTTCAAGAAAAACTGATTTTTTCTCAATCTCCTTTTTTAAAGTGCTCCTGCCATCCAGTTTTTTATACTTGTATGCAAAGACCAAAATGGTACTGGGCAAAGGATTATTTAAGTAGCCTATCAATAATTTCTGTGCATCTTCCTTTCCTAGATCAGGAATATTCTGAGCCTCTTTCACCAAAACCAGCTGTCGATCGGCCATCATCGGAAATTTGCGCGCATGCGAAAGTATAGTGCTTACTGAAGCTTCCTTTCCATATATCACGAGTTGATTAAACCCACGCTCAAATTCAGGAATGGCATTCTTTTCCAAGTAGTCACTGATCAAGTCAATGAAATAGGGCTCATCGCCCTGCAAAAAATAGATTGGGGCTATTTTATTTGCTTTTAAATCTTTTAAAACTACTTCAGGAAGGAGGGCCATACGGGAAATAACTCGTGCACCTAAAGATAATAGATGGCAGCAATCCATCGAGAATTTCTTAGCAAATAAACTTTAATCGATGATTCTAGGTTAATTTTGCAAGCCAATTGAATGACGATGAATTTTGAAAAAGGAGTAGCTCTATACAAAGAAGGTGATTTTGAAACTGCATTAGCTGTTTTCCAAGAATTAAGTAGCGCAGAACAGGGTAATCCCCAGTTCCATGTTTTTAGAGGTCGAACCTTAACTCGCTTGGGAAAAGGGGCTGAGGCCTTGGTAGATTTTGATATTTTGATTGAATTGGAGCCTTACAATACAGATTTTTTAAGTGACCGCGGGGTGGTTTTGCATTTATTGGGGAGAAATGAGGAAGCGTTAACAGAACTTGATCGGGCTGCTAACCTGGATCCAAACAATCCATACCGCTACAGCAGCAGAGCCTACTTAAAGGATCGAATTGGAGACTTAACTGGAGCCATTCAGGACTATGAAAAAGCAATTGCACTGGATCCTGAAGATGCGGTGTCCTACAACAATCTAGGATTGGTGGAAGAAAAAATGGGCCGTCAGGATAAAGCCAAACAGCACTTTACTAAGGCAGATGAGTTATCCGGCTACCCTCCAAAAAAAGAGTCCGAAGACAGGCCAGAAACAGAAAAAAATCATTCCGGGAAATCAAAACCGGAAATGAATAGCTCTCCCTCACCGAGCACAAAATTAACTGCTGGCCATTTCCTAGGCATTCTCAATGGGATTTTTACAAAAGCTGACATCCGACAGGAATTTTCTTCCTTCATTCAGGGTTTATTTACCAAAAAAAGAGGCTAGTAACTTTTAATCACCCAAAGCGGCTTGGTGATGAAATAAGACATCTTTCGAGATAGATTTTTGGAAAATAGTTGATCGAAAAAATCCTTCTTTTTGCTTACTGTTACCAGTATATCACCCTTCGCTAGTTGCAGGTAATTTTCAAGTCCAAGTGCCAGATCATCACGGAAAGACTTCAATACATAATTCACCAACTCATACGAAATAGCTGGTTTAATTTCCTCAACCATGGTTTTGTGCAGGGCTTTGTCGATCAATCGAGATCTTGAGGAAACATGAACAATATCAATCTCTGAGTCGAAGAATGTCGCAAACTGAATCACTTTTTTAATTGCTCCCTTGTCTTCTTCTACATAATTTGATGCATAAACTAATTTTCTAGGGCGCTTGAAAAAAGCTTTTCTTGGCACCACTAAAATATCAAGATCCGATTGCATCACCATTTTGCTGGAACGACTTCCAACCACTTGTTTCTTAAAATCATTCATTCCCTCTGTACCCACTACAATCAGGTTGGCATTGATTTTTTGAGAAAAATCTAGTGTAGCTTGAACAATTGCCCCCTCCAAAATAACCACTTCACAGCTTTTGAGTCCCTTTGGAAGGCTTTCTTTTAGTACCGCCTCTTGCAAATTCCTTAATTTTTGCTCGAGAAATTCTTTTTGAACTATGCCGCTCAAATCCAAAGGAGAGAGGTTTTGGAAGTCTTTCTTATTTAAAACATGTAAAATAATCAATTTAGCCTTGTACTTCTCTCCAACCTTAGCAGCATACTCTAGCGCATTCAAAGCACATTCTGAAAAATCAATCGGACAAAGTATAGTGAAGTTGGTTCCCATAGTTGAAAATTAATAACCTCTAGTTCGATTTACGAGATTTAGCAATGGAAGCCTAGCAATTAAGCGTTTATAATTTTCAATAATTTGCGGTGCTGCCGCCAATGGGTTTGTCACTGATGCAATATGTGGAGTAAGCTGAATCCTTTTTTCCTCCCAAAAAGGATGCACTTCCGGTAAAGGTTCGACTCGAAAAACATCTAAAAGCGCTCCAGAAAGAAATCCCTCTTCCAAAGCAACTAGCAAATCTTCTTCTATCAAATGCTTTCCTCTCGCTACATTGATCAAGAATGTGCCTTTCTTACATTTTTTAAATAGTGAAAGATTTAAAATTCCTTCCGTGTCTGGTGTAAGAGGAAGCAAGCATACCAGTACGTTCACCTGTGAAAGGAAATCCTCTAGTTGATCTTTTTGATAATAGGGGTAGCGGAACTCTTTTTTCTCTGAAAATCCAAATCCAACTACCTCAAATCCCAAACCATTCAACTTATCAAGTACATCCCCTCCTAAGGCCCCTACACCCATTACCCCTATCCGTGTAGGAATTTCTGGGTTGGACATATCCCAAACTTTTTTTTTCTGGTCTTCTTGGTAACGAATAAGCTGTCTATGAAAGTTTAAAACTCCCATAACAACATAATTGGTCATGGACCAAGTCAATTTTTCATCGACAATACGAACAATTGGAAGTTCATCCCCAACAGCAGGATCCGATAAAATATGGTCTACGCCTGCACCCAGCGAACTGATCAA
Source organism: Spirosoma fluviale (assembly GCA_945897085.1). Lineage (GTDB taxonomy): Bacteria > Bacteroidota > Bacteroidia > Cytophagales > Cyclobacteriaceae > Algoriphagus. The sequence continues at coordinate 49,112 of CAMDEU010000002.1, forward strand.
CTTTAATTTGGGAAAATTTTTCAGATAACCATCAGGATGCTGCCAAAGCAAAGCCATTTCCACATCCTCTGGCCGATCAATGTGTGGATAGACTTGTAAATCTAAGGTTGGATGATGGTGCAGAAGCGCCGCTATCCATGCCTTCGGATCTCTACCAGGACTAACGATGGCTATACTCATAATCTTGAAGCTAAGAAGCGCCTAAAGTAGGTCATTCCAGCAGTGCAAAAAATTCATTTATCAAATTCCTGAAGCATTTTCAAAAAAAAAGAGAATAAACTATCAACTTGCAGCTTCAAGCCTTAAGAACAAAACAAAAAAAGAATCTAAGCTTCTCCGATTTTACTCCTAATTTAAAAATTGTATGAAAACAAAAATCAATTTCCTTATCCTAGCCTTGCTTTTTGTAACCACAATTGGTACGGCTCAACAAATCCAAATGCCTCAGGCAAGCCCTAGCTCAAAAATCATTCAAAAAGTGGGACTTACGGATGTTACTGTTGACTTTAGTAGACCCAGCACAAAGGGTAGAAAAATATTCGGTGAACTGGTGCCCTACGGACAGGTTTGGAGAACTGGTGCCAATGGAGCGACCATCCTTACCTTCTCCACTGAAGTAATCATCGGTGGAACAAAAGTTCCAGCTGGTGCCTATGCCCTCTACTCCATTCCAGGAAAATCAGCTTGGACCATTATCCTAAGCAAAAACACCAAACTTTGGGGAGCAATCGGATACGATACCAAAGATGACCTCCTTCGTTTTTCAGCAACACCTGCAAAAACAAGCCGATTGTATGACTCCTTTGAAATTAGCTTCAATAAATTGACAGATGCCAGCGCGGATCTTTCCATCAAATGGGAAGAAACCAGGGTAGAATTTACGATTCAAACAGAGGTAGATCCCATTGTCATGGCAGACATTAAAAAACAAGTGATTGATGCCCAAAGTACAAATCCTGCGTTGCTCTATCAGGCTGCCAATTACTATTTCACAAGTACTAAGGATCTGAATCAAGCCTACACTTGGATCAAACAATCCACTACAAGTGATCCGAAGTATTGGACCTTACACCTTCAAGCTAAAATCGAAATGAGCCTTGGCAAAAAGACAGAAGCCTTAGAGTCCGCAACTAAATCTAAGAAGCTAGCAGAAGAGGGCAAAAATCTGGATTATGTGGGATTGAATGACCGCTTGATTAAGTCAATCAAATAAATTAGGATTATCAGCAAATCGAATACTTTATCAAAACATAATTTTGCGTCTTGTACTACTACAGCAAAAAGAAGCCTTCGAAAATTCGAAGGCTTCTTTAGTTTAATAAAATCAAGTTTTTACTCCGTCTCTATTTTTTAATGATTTCACTTCCCACAAAGAGCTGAAGAATCAAGCCAAACAAAACCACAGCAAGGCAACCGATGGCATTGTACCAAAGGAATCCTATGTTCCACTCCAATCCAAACAGTCCCTTTCCATTGAAAAAATGCACTACCAATATCAGCGCTTCTGAAAGGATTGCGGCTAGAAATACTGCTCGCCCTTTGATCCATTTTACAAAGAAGCCCACAATAAAAATTCCTAAGATGGTTCCATAAAATAAAGAACCCAAGAGGTTCACTGCCTGAATGAGATTTTCAAACAAGGAGGCATAGGTAGCAAAAAGGATAGCTCCAAATCCCCAAAATGCGGTGAAAAGTTTGGAGGAACGCACATAATGCGCGTCACTTGCTTCTTTCCGAATGGATCGCTTATACAAGTCCACTGTGGTGGTGGTACCCAAGGCATTCAATTCAGAAGAGGAAGAAGACATCGCTGCTGCAAAAATGGCAGCAAACAACAAGCCCACCACCCCCGTAGGAAGGTAATCCATCACAAAGCGCATAAATACATAATCCGTGTCCCGAGTTTCTGCTCCCGGATCATGCGCAAGTACTAAAGACTTCACCTCTGTGCGAATCTCCTGTTGTCCAGCCTTCAACGTTTTTAAGGTACCCGTTAGCCCCATAACAGCTGTATCTTCGCCCTGATCCATAGCAGTTAGCAAATCCGAATACACCAGCTTGGAGGAGTCAAAATTGGCTTGAAAAGCTTGTTCCAAACGCTCCAATTCGGGAGCATAAGTACTTTGTCGAAGCCCCTCAGTTTGTACCTGGTTGAAATGAATTGGTGGAGTAATGAATTGATAAAAAACAAAAACCATCACCCCAATAAATAGAATAAGAAACTGCATGGGAATCTTCAAAAATCCATTCATCATCAAGCCCATTCGGCTTTGGGTTAGGGTTTGCCCAGAAAGATAGCGTTGCACTTGACTTTGGTCGGTACCGAAGTAGCTTAAAAATAAAAAAACAGCAGCGCTCATACCAGACCAGAACGAATAACGATCAGCCCAGTCAAATTCAAAGTTGACTACATTAAGTTTGTCCATCTTTCCTGCTACGCGAAGCGCCTCGGGCATAGAAATAGGCAATAGTTGAATGACCATGAACCCAGCCAAAACCATCCCTCCCATCATGACTGCCATTTGTTGTTTTTGAGTGATAGAAACTGCCTCAGTACCTCCAGAGACGGTATACAAAATCACGAGAACCCCAATAAATATATTGGTCAAAGTCAAGTTCCAGCCCAACAGGGTAGATAGGATAATTGCTGGAGCATAAATAGTTATCCCTGCTGCTAGCCCCCTCTGCACGATAAAAAGTAGGGCTGTAAGGGTCCTTGTTTTTAAATCAAATCTGTTTTCAAGGTATTCGTATGCAGTATATACCTTCAGTTTGTAAAAGATGGGCACAAAGACGACCGAAATGATAATCATGGCCAAAGGCAAGCCAAAATAAAACTGGATAAATCGCATGCCATCTTCGTATGCTTGCCCTGGGGTACTTAAAAAAGTGATAGCAGAAGCTTGTGTAGCCATGATGGAAAGTCCTATCGTCCACCAGTTATCCTTATTGCCTTTGAGGTAGGTTTCTAAACTTTGCTTGCCGCGAGTTTTGTACACCCCGTAAACGGCAATTGAAACCAGTGTTAAAAATAGAACTGCCCAATCTAAAGTACTCATGAATACGCAACCGTTAAACCATACATTAACCCAATCATTAGGGCCAAACTTAGCATCAAAATAAGGTACAGTTTGGACCAAGAAATATTTTTCTCTTCCATCTTATTGTTCAATCAAGTTGATAACTAATTTGATAGCTCCTGGAACGCCAGCAGGTAATTGCCTGAAAAAGGAAAGACCGGTATACGCGTAAGTTCCGGCTCCTACTTTAGCAGTGATCAAGGCTCCCTTAGTTGGAGTTTCTCCCGGATCCTGTAGCGTCAATGGACTCTGGTAGCGTTCATCAACTTTGGAGGCAAAATAAAGCCCACGTTCCTGCACCCAGCCCTCAAAATCCTTTTGTTGTATCTTATTTGGACTACTGAGCAGGCTACTCTCCCAATCCCCATCCACAGGCGAACCTTCTACTGCAACACGGTCACGACCAATCTCAAAAGGATAAGGGCCCAGCTGGGAAGTCACTAATGGGCTGCTCGTGTTGTACTGAAGGATCAAATTTCCACCCAAATTCATGTATTCCAGTAGCACCTGCTGCTTAGTCACCAAGGCTTCTTGGATGTTGTAAGCACGTATCCCCACTACTATGGCTTGATACTTCTTCAGCTCATCCAATTCCAAGTTATCTTCTTCGAGGAAACTGACTTGGTATCCCAAAGCGGACAATACTTCTGGAACCTCATCCCCTGCACCTGCGATGTAACCTACTTTTCCTCCCGAAACATTCCAATCTTCTTGAATCAGTTGAACTTCTGCTGGGCTGAAATAAGTCAAATTGGGAATATGTTTATAAGAAATTCGCTGCGTCACTTGATCAAAAATCTTCCCATCAGAAGTTGTAAATCGTGCAGTAATCACCTGTTTTCCATTTCTAAGAGGTAAAAAAGTAACGGTATACTTCCGTTGCTTTTGAGCAGGAAAATCTTCCACGCCAACAAGCTTAAACTGATTTGAACTTAGCCCCTCAAAGTCCAATTTACCATCCAATAACTGATTCTGAAAATTTACAAGTACCTCAATCGTAGGGTCTGCCCCATCCACCAGAAATACCAATTCTTTGGAAGGCAAAAGTGTTACTTCAGGAACAAAAGTAAAAGGTTGTTTTACCTCTCCATCAATCGGATCGTTATATTTAAAGACTAAAGGAACGGTTACTTGAAATTTTTGGCCTCCCAAGGAAAAGGATAAGTTACCGGCAAACTTTAGTTCAAAGGGAAGGCCAATCTGCTGCTGATTGGGTATGGAAAATAAGGCACCATCGAGGGGCTCTTGAAGCCAATAAGGCTGTGAATAGCTTTCTTGGGGGTCAATTTCTAAAGCAATAGGAAGTCGGGTGCCTTCATTTCCTTTTGCATCCTTTCCACCATAATTGGTATCGTAAATTTGAAAAGACACTTCTGAAATTGATTCCTGGGAAGGATTGACAAGAAGTAGTTCGGTCTGTATTTTTTCACTGGGATACCCAAATTCTTTGTTTGCTACATACTCTATTTTTAAGCCTAGGGATTGAAAAATAAGGTTTTCTACCTTCTTTAATTTTTCCTTTTCCCAAGGAGTTCCTGAATCTAAGCGAAACATGGCTGCACGGATCTCCAATAGACTGGGCAGGTTTTTCTCCGTTTCTCTCAAGTTGAATGTTTCAAGCAATTGGTCGATTTTGGCTTTCACTTCAAGTCCGCCGGAAAGAGCATCCCAACGGCTATTGATCCCATCAAAAGGCGAATTAACATAAGAATCCCCTCCTACTTGCTCTAGAAAATCTTTGGCACTGCCTGCACCTGCAGTGGAGCCAAATCCCTGGGACTTGTGCATGGTCCGGCTATCTGCTGCAAGTTGGTGGTAGGTTTTACCCAATAAGGGATCGTAGCCCCCTACTTCCATGGCGTAGTAGCGCTTTCCTGGTTCAGGTTCAAACTCCCCTCTGAAATTGTAAGCATTGAAAAAGATCCGTTTGGCTTGCCAAGGCTTCACATAGGTCAACTGCTCTGGAAAGGCTTTGGAATCTCCCGAAAGCCCAAATGCTTCATTGGCAAGGATAGCTGAAGTAGTATGGTGGCCATGCGTAATCCCAGGAATGGTATTGAATCGGGTAATGATGATATCGGGTTGGAAGCTACGAATCGCCCAGACCACATCGGCCAACACCTTTTCTTTATCCCAATTTTGAAGGGTTTCGGTTGGGTCCTTGCTGTATCCAAAATCCAGTGCGCGCGTAAAAAACTGTTGTCCGCCATCAACGGATCTTGCCTTAATCAATTCTTGTGTGCGGATTTGACCCAGTTCAATTCCCAATTCCTTCCCAATTAGATTTTGACCTCCATCTCCACGGGTCAAACTCAAATACCCCACTTCTGCATGCTCCCCGTTGGCGAGATGAGCAATCATGCGGGTATTTTCATCGTCAGGATGAGCAGCTACATAAAGTACGCGCTTAGTCTCCCGCAGCTGCAGCAGTTGATGGTACTGCTGGGATGAGGAAAGGGATTGGCTAAAGCCTATTTGGGTAGCAAATACAAATCCAAGAACGGGTACTAAAAAGAAAATTAACTTAGGCAACATAATTCTACGAATGAACACGCAAGCTATTTCAAATCAAAACCAAATAAAATTGATTTTTGATGAATAGAAATAAAATTTGAACTGAAGGCCAAAAAAAAAGGCCGGAAAAAAATCCGGCCTTATTTAGATTGTTCAAAATTAATTTTCTTGCCAGTTAGCTCCAAGGATAGCTGAAATTTTTGCATTCATTGCATTCGCTTCAGCAGTATTCTTCAAGCGAGTATGTACTTGGAACAAGATGATCATGATATCGTTGTTGTCAGGCTTAATTTCCAAAGCCTTGGTAAAGAAAGGAACAGATTGTCTGTATAATTCATCTGCTTGCGTACCCATCTCTTTAGATCTTTTCTCCCACTCTGCATCTGACAAAGAGTTAAGCTCTGCAAGGATGCCTCTGGACTTCTCCAGCATAAGTGCCCCTGTGTAGTAATTTCCTTCAAAGAAGTTTGGATCAACTTCAACAGACTTCTTGTAATCCACTAATGCAGCTTCTAAGTCTCCACCTTGCTCTTTCAAATATCCGGATCTCAATAATAAACCTGGATTGTTTGGATCTTTGGCAAGCGCATCATTGATTTGAGCCATCGCCTCATCCATTTTGTTCAGCTGAAGAAGCAATTGGATTTCATATTCAGCCAAAACCTTATCGTTTGGATACTCTGCTCTTGCCTTGGTAACCAATGCAAAAGCAGCCTCAGGGTTTTTCTCCTCTGTACTTAGGATTTGCACCATGAAATAGTAGGCATTTATTTTGTTGTAAGTAGGCAATTCAAACAAGTATCCAAAATGTCTTTTAGCATCTTCGAAACGACCCAAATCGTTGGCTAGGAAACCAGCGTTGTAGTGAATAGTGGAGTCAGATTTGTCAATTTCTCCAGCAAGGTTGAAAAACTCATAAGACATTTCCATGTCATCCTCGTTGTAACGCTCCAAGGCCTTATCAAAAGCGATATTTTTGAGGGTTATTAAGGAATAAGGTCTCAAGTTATCTGGAATACCAGGCAATTCATCTGCATAAACTTCTTTTCCAGTGGTGGAGGTTTTGTTACTACCACCCATTTCATAAGTTGTGCCAAATGTTGATAAGGCCTGATTTCCAACCTCAAGTGTCTCCATGGTGTTGGAAGAGTCTCTTGAGAAAATTTTAGTCTGAATTTGTGCTTTCAAAAGGAAAGTAGCGGGATCACCACTAGTTTCAGGATTAGTAGTAGCTGCATCAATAGAAGCTAGCGCAGTTTGTAAACTACCAGATTTGAATCCTTTCTCTGCCTCTTTTACTACTTTTTTTTGTCCAAAAGCAAAGGTGACGGTCGCAACCAGTGCCAGTGATAAGATGAGCTTTTTCATTCGTGTTTTTTGTTGTGGATGTTTTATTCAGTTAATTATTCAGGTGATTGTTCAGGGGTTTCTGCTGATTCCGGAGAATCAGAAGGTGATAATGTTTCGGGAGTATCTATTAAACTATCAACAATTTCTGAAAGTTCTTCATCTTCTCTAGAGATTTTTTCAACAGAAGAAATCTCATCTCCTTCTCCTACTTTGATCAAACGGACACCTTGGGTAGCTCTACCCATGATGCGCAGCTGATCCATACCAATTCGGATAATGATACCCGATTTATTGATGATCATCAAGTCATCGGTATCGACTACTTCTTTAATTGCAACCAATGCACCTGTTTTATCGGTCACATTCATCGCTTTGACGCCTTTGCCTCCTCTATTGGTAATGCGGTACTCGTCGAGGTCGGAACGTTTTCCATATCCCTTTTCAGAAACCACCAACAGGGTCGCATTTGGTTCCGACGCACAAACCATGCCAATTACAAAATCTGATTTGTCCGTCATTGTAATCGCTTTTACACCTGTGGCTGTTCTACCCATCGGGCGTACAGCAGTCTCGTGGAAGTGTATAGCTCTACCAGACTTGGCTGCAATCACAATGTGTTGCTTGCCATTTGTCTTGGCTACGTGTACCAATTGATCGTCTTCCCTGAAATTCAAGGCAATGATTCCATTGGTTCGTGGTCTAGAATATTGCTCTAACGTAGTCTTCTTAATGACCCCTTGCTTGGTCACCATCACCAAGAAGTGATTGTTGATGTAATCCTGATCTTCCAAGTTCTCCACTTGGATGATGGAACGGATTTTATCGTCTTGGGTGATATTGATCAAGTTTTGAATCGGTCTACCCTTCGAAGTCTTAGATCCTTCCGGTATCGCGTATGTTTTCAACCAGAAGAGCTTGCCCTTATCAGTAAAAATCAACAGGTAATTGTGTGTAGAAGCTGTAAATAGGTATTCTGTCCAGTCATCCTCTTTTGTACTTACCCCTTTGGATCCAATACCACCCCTTCCTTGGGTACGGTATTCGGTCAAGGCAGTTCGCTTCACATAGCCCTGATGAGAAACGGTAATGACCACCTCTTCATTCGGGATCATGTCCTCATAACTGAAGTCTTCGGCATTGTGCTCAATTTCTGTACGACGGTCATCTGCGTAGCGCTCCCTCATTTCCAGAAGTTCGGCCTTGATGATCTCCATTCGCTTAACTTCATCTCCAAGAATGGCCTGAAGCTCTTCGATAAGCGCCATGATTTCTTTGTATTCAGCAATGATTTTATCGCGCTCCATGCCAGTAAGACGCTGAAGACGAAGGTCAAGAATCGCTCTAGCTTGTAATTCACTCAAGTCAAAACGTTCCATCAAACCATTACGGGCAGTTTCCGGATCTGCTGAACCTCGAATCAGGGCAATGACTTCATCCAAGTGATCTAGTGCAATCAAATAACCCTGTAAAATATGGGCTCTTTTTTCCGCTTCCTTTAATTCAAACTCTGTTCTTCGTACAACCACTTCGTGTCGGTGAGACACGTAGTGAACAATCAAGTCTTTTAAGTTCAAAGTGTGTGGACGTCCTTTTACCAAAGCCACATTGTTAACCGAGAAGGAAGTTTGCAAGGCGGTTTGCTTGTAGAGGTTATTCAAAACCACACTCGAAACAGCATCACGCTTCAATTCATAAACAACACGCATCCCCGACCGATCAGATTCATCTCGAATGGCTGAAATCCCTTCAATCTTCTTTTCATTGATCAATTGAGCAGTCTTCTCCACCATATTGGCCTTATTGACCATATAGGGAATTTCGGTGATGACAATCATCTCCTTACTTCCTCCCTCTTTGATTTCTACGTTGGCTTTGCCACGCACCACGATGCGACCTCTACCTGTTTCAAAGGCAGCCTTGACCCCATTGTAACCATAGATTATTCCTCCTGTAGGGAAATCTGGGGCTATTATGAAGTCCATTAACTCGGCAATAGTAATGTCTTTGTTGGCAATGTAGGCGATGATACCATCGATCACCTCGCCGAGGTTATGAGGAGCCATGTTGGTCGCCATTCCTACTGCAATACCTGAAGCACCATTCAATAGAAGCGCTGGCACTTTAGCTGGAAGTACGGTAGGTTCCTTAAGGGAATCATCAAAGTTAAATTGGAAATCTACCGTTTCCTTGTTGATATCCACCAGCAATTCCTCAGCAATGCGCTTGAGTCGGGCTTCGGTGTATCGCATGGCGGCAGCATTATCCCCATCGACAGAGCCAAAGTTACCCTGCCCATCTACCAAGGTGTAGCGTAGGGACCAATCCTGAGCCATACGAACCATTGTTTCGTAAACGGCTGAGTCACCATGTGGGTGATACTTACCCAGCACCTCGCCGACGATTCTGGCAGATTTTTTATGGGGTTTGTTGTGTAATACACCAAGTTCTTGCATCCCGAACAGGATACGTCGGTGAACTGGTTTTAGTCCATCACGGACATCTGGAAGCGCTCTGGAAACAATTACCGACATCGAATAATCGATGTAGGCACCACGCATTTCCTCTTCAATATTTATTGGGATGATATGCTCGTTTTCTCTAAGGGACATAAAGTGCGTACGGTAGCGTAAATTAGGAACGCAAGATAGTAAAAAGCGAGCGTGAATAAAACCAAGATTTTATTCCAAGCCCCTCTTTTATTTCATCAGTACCATTGACCGATTTTTCGATTTTGAAAATAAAAAATAGAACTACCCCTATACTCCACTCCATTGTGGTTATGCTTCATCACTACTCCACATCCATTTATTTTACATCGCTTAGTTCCCGGTATCTTTAAGGCTAGACCAGTTTGCAAAGAATAAACCTCATTATCCATCTTAAAAGGAGTGAAATCCGCCGAATTATTCACAAAAGACCGCTGCATATACTTTCCCTTTACAAAAAGGGAAGCATATTCTGAAAACTCATAGGACACACGGAGCACTCCTGCATAGGTATATTGATCCTCCACAGCTGACAGTCGGGCTTGATATGCTTTAGGAATAAGGGGTTCTTCTTGATTGACCTTCACCCGTCCTACTTCTGCTTCAACACTAATACTCCAAGGGTAATTTTGTCGGATTCGCTGGTTATATTCCTTCTCCATCCGCATTTTTAGCTCCCGATTTGCCCCGTTGAATTTTTTGTATTTCTGCTTCAATAAAAATCTGCGTCGACTAGCATCATACAACACCAAACCTGCGGAAACATAGTAATTGGTCGCACGGTAATCTATTCCCTCAAGCGAAAATTGGTAGCCAGCCCCCTCAAATGGATTTAGGATTCCTTTTTCCCAACCATAGCCTCCACCTAAAGAAAGGATGTTAAATAAATTGAGGCGAAGACCAGCCTCCATGGTTGGGAGAATCCATTGGCGAGTACTTAAGGCTAACGTATCGGGCAATGGAGCATATCCAAATTCGTAATTTTGGTACTGGGTGATTGGGTAAACCTTCCCATCACCACTGTAAAATTCAGTACCCATTGTATACTGTGCCACACCAGTAGAAAGCTGGAAGGAAAACATTTCCCGGATCGTGCGAAATGCATTGCCAAGGCTAGATTCACTTTTTGGAGCTCTCGCTTTTCTAGTAATTCCAAAAATATCTTCGTCTTGAGAAAAAGAAGGCGCACTTGCAAGCAAGAAAAAAGTAAACAAGAGGAAAACCTTTTTTTTAATCATAATCTAAGAAACGAACATCGGAAAGCTTTTGGTGTGTATTCAGCAAGAAAAGTTAAAGCCATCCCTTTAAAATAACCCCTACCCTTTTTTCTTCTTTAATCGAGCCACTTCCTGAAGCAGTTTCTCCTTCAAGGAGGGATTATCCTGAATGGCTTTTGAGATTTGTTCAAAAAGTGCTACTCCCAAAAGCTTTTCATCACGAATCAAGTCAGCCTGATAGGCAATAACCATTTTTTGCATTGAGTTTTGAAAAGCAAGTGCTTCAAGGTAGGCTTCTCGTTCTTTTTCAGTTAATCCGATAGCTATTTCTTTTTTTGCCTTGCCCCAAACTCCCTTAATCTGATTGTAGCGCGCACCTCCACCCAGTCCTTCCTTTGTGCTTATCCACTCCTTCAGCTCTTCTGTTTTTTGGGTTAGAAAGGTTGAAGTCATGACTTCTATCTGTGCATACTTGCTCCAATCTGCATCTGTGAGGGCTACTTGTGTACTATCTTCCTGGGCAACTACCACCTGAGCTGAACAACAAAAAAGCAGAGCTACTACAAGTACGCGAGTTAGAATGGTCATAGCTTAAATCTAAATAGTGGCTCCTCTTCTACAGAACCAGTTGATTTTTTAAGTAAATATTAAATCGTGATGCTTTTTAAAGAAGCTATCGCGGCAATCGGATCTGGAGCCTTAAATACAAAGCTTCCAGCCACCAAAATATCTGCTCCCGCTTCCACCAAGCGCCTGGCATTCTGTTCACTCACTCCACCATCAACTTCAATTAGGGCTTTAGATCCCTTTTTAAGTATCATATTCTTCAAATTGGCAACTTTCGTATAGCTGTTTTCAATAAATTTTTGCCCACCAAAACCTGGGTTTACGGACATCACACAGACCACATCTACCTCCTCAAGTACTTCAGTCAATAGTTCAATTGGAGTATGTGGATTGAGCGCTACCCCAGCAGATGCTCCCAATCTTTTGATTTCTTGAAGAGTACGATGCAAATGCGTGCAAGCCTCCAAATGAACAGTCACTATCGAGGCACCAGCCTTTACAAAAGGCTCCAAATACAACTCAGGATTCACGATCATCAAATGGACATCCAAGGGCTTGGTCGCATGTCGATGGATCGCTTCGGTCACTGGAATGCCAAATGAAATATTTGGGACAAATATCCCATCCATGACATCGACGTGGATAAAATCCGCAGCAGAAGCATTCAGAAGCTCTACTTCTCGTTGCAAGTTTGAAAAATCGGCAGCAAGTATGGATGGGGCTATTTGAGGATTCATATTGGAAAGAGTTAGTTACAAATCAAGGAATAACTCCTGTCTTGTCAAACGTTAATATTTAATAAGTTTTCTGTACGCAATTTCTTTGCCATCTCGCAGCTGAAGAAAATAAATTCCTGAAGGCATATTAAGTAAATTAAATACATACGCCTCTTGGATGGAGTTTCGCTCTCCTATTTTTTCTAGAACATGCCTACCTGAGCTATCTAAAATTTGAAGCGTCAATCTCAATTCCTTTCCAAATCGAATGCTGAGGGATTCAGTTAGTAGGGGATTTGGATAGATACTTGAACCTAATTCAACTTCTTCCTTCAGCCCCAAAAGAGCTCCATAGTAAGCACCTCGGAAGTTAGGTATCCCATAGCCTAAATTTTGATCTGGATTCGCATACTGACTGCCACTTTTCAGAAGATTAGTCAACAATTCATCTTTGGTCCATTCTGGCTTGGCCTCCCATAAACCAGCAGCAAGCGCTGCAATCTGAGGCGCTGAAAAGGAAGTACCAGAAGCAGCAACTACTTGACCTGTACCACGAATCAAAATCGTACTTTGCCCAAAGGCGGCGAGATCGGGCTTGATTCGCCCATCGGCAGTTGGGCCTCGTGAACTAAAGGAAGAAACAGTAGAACTGCTGTTTACCGCACCCACAGCAAGAATTCCTTCCGCATCTGCTGGTGCTACCAAGCTACTGCTACCTGCTGAACCATTATTCCCCACGCTGTTGACAACCAGAATCCCTCTTTTTGCAGCAATACTAGCTCCTCGTGTGATATAGGTTGTTTTTCCATCCAATTGAGACTTGCTGTAAGTCAAACTCGGCTCATCAAAATCAAGATATCCCAAGGAGCTGTTGATAATATCTACACCCAAACTATCCGCATACTCAGCTGCACGAACCCAGTTTAATTCTTCTACTGGATATTCTGTGGCTACATCCTCTGTAATGGCAAAGATAACCTTCGCTTGATGGGCCCCAGCTACCAAAGTACCAGCTTGGTTAGCAAAAATCAAGGAAGCAACTTGGGTACCATGCTCATTCTCCCGAAACACATCTTTGATCCAAGGGCGAACCACATTTAACTGACCCAAAACTTGCTTATTCGTAAAAACATGCGAAAAAGCGCTGGCCTTATCCAAACCTGGAAACCCGGAATCAAATACAGCAACGGTAATTCCCTTGCCCGTAAATCCTGCCTGATGCATCGCTGGAATTCCTAGCAACTCATTTTGAAAATCATAGGCCGCAGCCTCACGATAACTTTCTTCAATTGCCCATTTCTTTGGTTGGAATTCAGGAACTTCAGTACTGTTCCGGTTTCCTGTCCTTGAAATAAATCCTTTAGCTACCCAATTCACTTTTTGCACAAATGGCAGCACTTCAATTTTTTTCTTGCCTTCTGCATCAGTGACCACAACGGCGGCATTTAGCCATTTGCTTACATACAACAGCTCTTGGCTAAGTGCACTTAGCCCTTGTATGTATGCGGCAGTAACGGGTAGGTCCAAACTGTCCAAGGGAAATTTTTCCCGTACTCTTCTTTGGATGGCCTTTTCTGTCAGAAACTTACTTGGACTTGCTAAAGAATATTCCTTTTGGGGCTTAAACTTAAAAAATACAGCATAGCGATCTTGAGCTACTGTTTTTGTAGTCCAACAAAAACACATAAATAGCGCCAAAAAATAAAATGATTTAGACATGCTTAAATGTATGGTTCAGGTCGTGAAAACCAGTAACTGCTCGAAGATACCAAATCCACCCCACTTAATTACAACCTAGGGGTGAGCAACAACAATTTTCAGAGAAAAATAAAAAGGAGTTCAAATATGCCTCAACTTCGAAAGAGGCCCGAAAAACCCTTGGGTCTACCCCCAAGCTTTCATACCTTCGCATGCACAAACAGGAAAGCCATGGCCTTAAAAACAAAAGTTAAAATAAACCGAATTACGAACCTCACCGATGCACGATATTGCTCCGGGATGTATGTAGATATTTTGGGGTTTTGCTTGGAAAAAGGGTCTCCACATTTTGTGTCTCCAACTCAGTTTCAAGAAATTACTGGCTGGATTTCTGGGATAGATTACGCGGCGGAATTTGCCGAAGAGGATGCCTACACGATTGAACGAACCTTAGCTGAGTATCCTGGAATCACTTGGATTGAATCAGGGGATTTAGAAACCTTGGTTCAACTCAACTCGCTTGGAAAGAAATTGATCTACCGTGTAAAAATAGAAGAATTGGATACACTACTTCCAAAGATTGATCTTCTCCGAGAACATGAAATCACTTTACATTTAACTTCAATAAATAAATCACTAACCATTGATAATGAATTTATTATAAATAAATTATCGAGTCAATTAAACCTATTTTTAGGAGCTGGAATCACGCCAGAGAAAGCCAACTCGCTTTGTGAATTGCCTGGGCTTTTTGGTTTTGCATTGGATAGTGGCGATGAGATCAAGCCAGGACTTCGAGATTTTGATCAGCTGGCAGCAATACTAGAAAATTTGGAACTGGAGGATTAAAAAAAATCCAAGCACTGTTTAGCGCTTGGATTTCAAACTCCTATTTGCTCAACTATCCCAAAGATCAGTTAAGTGGTAAGGACTTTTAGGTCCAGTAAAAAAGGTGCCGTCTACAAAGCGATGACTAGTCCCAATCGCCTGGAGTTGAGCCAGGTCCCCTGCGTCCAAGATTAATTTCGAGGCGGCAAAATTTTCTACTATACGCGCCTGATTCACTGATTTGGGAATCACAGCTATTTCTCTTGCAATAGACCAGGCAATAAGCACTTGCCCTACACTCACTTGATGCTTTTCAGCTAGGACACGCACCAAGGCATCTTCCAGCAGTTTGGGATCATGTTGATGCTTTTCCGCTCTTGAATCTGGAGAACCCAAAGGAGAATAGGCAGTCACCAAAAGACCATTTTCTTTACAAAAAGCTACCAATTGATC
>CAMDEU010000003.1 GCA_945897085.1 Spirosoma fluviale
AAGAATGGATAGCGGTAGTCTGTTGGGGAAACCAAAGTTTCTTTGATCGTACGAGGAGATACCCAACGGAGCAAGTTGATCATGGAGCCCGCTTTGTCGTTGGTGCCGGAAGCCCTTGCTCCACCGAATGGCTGCTGTCCAACGACCGCACCTGTTGGCTTATCGTTGATGTAGAAGTTGCCCGCTGCATTTTTTAACTTCTGGGTAGCCAGTTCGATCGCATAGCGATCTTTTGAAAATACCGCTCCTGTAAGTGCATAAGGAGAGGTTTGATCTACTAGCTCTAGGACTGTTTCAAAATGCTCCTCGTGGTAGACGTATATAGTCAATACCGGACCAAAGATCTCCTCACACATGGTTTTATACATTGGATCTTGCGTGAGAATGACCGTAGGGGCTATAAAATACCCTTTGGACTTGTCGTAACTACCACCAGCAATGATTTCTACTCCAGGAGCAGCCTTTGCTTGGTCGATGTAAGCAGCGATTTTATCAAAGGATTTTTCGTCGATTACTGCATTGATAAAGTTGCTGAAGTCCTCGGTACCTCCCATTTGCATGGAAGCAAGGTCTTCTAACATGTATTTTTTGATGTCCTCCCACAAGTTGGAAGGAAGGTAAGCTCTCGAAGCAGCAGAGCATTTTTGTCCTTGGTATTCAAACGCACCACGAACAAGTCCTACGGCTACTGCTTTGGCATCTGCTGATTTGTGTGCAAGCACAAAGTCTTTGCCACCGGTTTCACCTACAATTCTTGGATAGGATTTGTAACGGCTGATGTTTTCGCCTACCGTTTTCCAGATGTGCTGAAAAACGCCAGTAGATCCAGTGAAGTGGATGCCAGCAAAATCAGGGTGCTTGAAAATTACATCTCCCGCGGTTGGGCCGTCTACAAAAACCAGGTTGATCACCCCATCAGGGACGCCAGCCTCCTTGAATACTTCCATGAGTACTTGGGCAGAATAGATCTGGGTGTAGGCGACCTTCCAAACGATGGTATTTCCCATCAGCGCTGCTGAGGTGGGCAAGTTACCCGCAATGGCGGTAAAGTTGAAGGGGGTCAATGCAAATACAAAGCCCTCAAGGGGTCGCTGCTCCAATCTATTCC
This sequence comes from Spirosoma fluviale, assembly GCA_945897085.1. Taxonomy (GTDB): domain Bacteria; phylum Bacteroidota; class Bacteroidia; order Cytophagales; family Cyclobacteriaceae; genus Algoriphagus. Next base: position 1,109 of record CAMDEU010000003.1, read on the forward strand.
AAACCCCTGGGCCAGAAACAGGCGGCTGTTGGGCGTAAATTTCGCACATGTACTTCACGTTGAATCGGAGGAAGTCAATGAACTCACAGGCAGCATCAATCTCTGCCTGAAAGGCATTTTTGGACTGTCCCAGCATGGTGGCAGCATTGATTTTGGCACGATAAGGACCGGCAAGGAGGTCGGCTACTTTGAGGAAAATAGCTGCTCTTTGCTCCCAAGCCATATTTTCCCAGGCTTCCTTGGCGCCCAATGCAGCCTGTATCGCCTGCTCTACATGGGAACGATCACCTTCGTGGAATTGACCCAAGATATGTTGGTGATCATGGGGAGGAGAAATAGTTCTTGTCTTACCTGTTCGCACCTCTTCGCTACCGATATACATAGGGATATCGATTTGTTTGGAGCGAAGTGTTGCCAGCATGGCTTGTAATTCCTTTCGCTCAGGGCTTCCTGGAGCGTAAGCCTTTATTGGCTCATTTACTGGAGTAGGTACATTGAAAAATCCCTTTAACATGGTGATTGCGTTTGTATGAATTAAGGAAACAAAGATAGGATATCCCTAGGAATGTGGAGGTGCTTTTCCTCACAAAAGGAGCTCTAGTTCTTGTAGGTGTCGTATCTCGTAAGTAGGACTGAGGTCTGTGGGCTTTCCTTCAGGGTTGAAGTATACTTGATCGATATCCGCTCGCTGTGCCCCAAGAATGTCTGAGTTGGGGTTATCACCAATCATCAAGCAGCTGCTCGCTTCTGTTTGAAGCTGTTCTAAAGCATAATAAAAGATCCGCGGATCGGGTTTCTTGTGGCCGGTGGTCTCGGAGGTCACTACGAGTTCAAAATAGTCGGTGATTCCTGAAGATCTCATTTTTTTTTCCTGAGACTCGTTAAACCCATTGGTAATCACGTGGAGGCGGTAGGATTTTTTGAGGTACCCTAAAATTTCTTTAGAGTGGGGGAAAAGGTGGGGCTTGGAAGAAGTTCGGTGCATGAAGTCTGCTTCGAATGCTTCAGGAATAGTTTGTTCATCACCACCTGCTGCGCAAAAAATCTTAGGGAATCGAACTTCTCTAAGGCCCTTTTTGTCTATTTTTCCTAGGTTGTAATCGTCCCAAAGTTGGAAGTTTACGTGATGAAAGGCATCAAAAAACTGCGAAAAAGAGGGGATTCCTAATTTGTCTAGCTGGTAAATTTGGTAAAGTTCGGATAGGGATTCGCGTACATTCCGATCGTAATCCCACAGGGTATGGTCTAAATCGAAGAATAGATGTTGGTAGGTTTTCAAAGGGATTTACCTTCTGTACTGGTTGTTTTGTATTTTATTGGCGGCGAGTTCCCGGTTGGACTTCAGGATTTCGTAGGTTTCTTGATCCTTTGTTAGGTTTGCATCTTTCTGTATAAGCTTGAATATCTGTTGTAATATTTCGAGATATTCTTCCAGAATGTAGTAAAACATCCACTGATCAGTCCTTCGGCTACCTAGGAGGCCAGCATTCTTTAGGTAGATCAAGTGGCGGCTAGTTTTTGTTTGCGTAAAGTTCAAAATAAGCTCCAGGTCTGAGATACTCAATTCCTTATTTTGCATCAATAAATGAAGAATGCGCACACGCGGCTCTTCCGAAAGTGCTTTAAAAATTCGCAAACCATAGTTTAAACTGATATTTTTGAGTCTCATTAGTAAGTTTTAACTTCGTGACCGAGGTGAAACGAAAATAATCACTGAAATTGGCTTAAATTCAGAAAGAAGTCCAAGGGCAGTACATCTTTGAACCCAATATTCGTGAAAATAACCTATTTATACGCGCTTATTCTAGTTTCTGGACTTTTTTTCTGCGCGCAAGACCTAGTGGCTCAAGATAAGCAAGAAAAAAAAGTCATTCAACTTTCAGGGATTATCCTGAATGCAGATAGTACGGATGCCGTTCCTGGTGTGAATATTTATGTTCCCAAAAAAGGCAGAGGAACTGTTTCTGGTCGATTTGGGTATTTTTCCATGCCCGTTTTGGAAGGAGACACTATCCTGTTTACGTTTATTGGGTTGAAGAAGCAAACCTTTACGATTCCGGCTAATATGAAGGACGATCGCATCTCTTTGATTTTGACCATGGAGGTGGACGAAATAGCGCTAGCAGAGATTGAGGTGCTGCCTTATCCTACTGAAGATGAGTTTAAACAAGCTGTATTAGCTATGTCTGTTCAAGACCCGATGTCCATCAGTCGAACGAATATGCGTCCAGAGATGCTGCTCCGTTGGGCAGAATCCATGCCTGCTTCGGGAAATGAGAATTTCCGAGCTTTCCAAGAGTCCCAAATGCTCCAAAATCAAGATATCTATGGCCCTAGGCCTTTGCGAATATTAGACCCCTTTGCCTGGTCTCAATTCATCCGCTCCATCAAACGAGGTGACTTTAAAAGTAAATAAACCAGATTTTCCCCCTAGGTTTTAGGTGATTTTCAATAAATCCTTGACAAACATTTGGTCGGATTTATTTAAAAGGATATCTTTGTGCCTCATTTCAGAAAAGCAATACTATAAACTAGCAATAGCATGAAAAGCGATATTCATCCAAACTACAGAGACGTGGTGTTTTACGACACCTCTAGTGAGTTCAAGTTTTTGACCAAGTCTACTATCGAAACAAGCGAGACAACCGTTTGGACAGATGGCAACTCTTATCCGGTTTACAAAATAGAAGTGAGCTCTGAGTCTCACCCATTTTACACAGGTAAGAAAATGATGTTGGACACTGCAGGTCGTGTGGAGAAATTCAACAAGCGCTACGCCAAAAAGTAATTTGGACTTTCGTCCTTCGAAAAAGTCTCCCGGAGCATGTATTCCGGGAGACTTTTTTATTTTTGTTCTATGAAGCACCTCCTGTTGTTTGACGACCCTGCTATACGCGGGTCGCTCCTGCCCTTTACTTTTACGCGGCCTATTGCCGACCTCCGGGTAGGGATCTTAAAAGTCTCTGAAAAATGGGAGAAATACTCAGGAGCAGAGGTGTCCTATTGGACTCAAGAATACCTTCAAAATCTTTTTCCAAGGGGAGAGCAGCCTGGGATTGCCATCAATGGCTCCTGGTTGCCTGACAGGAATTCTTGGCAGCAAGTGACGGCCTTGAAAGAGAATGAAGCCTTATTTTTTGGAAAAACCTTATTGGCGACCGCTTGTGGAGGGCAGGAAAAAAGTTTCGCTTTTGCCTCTGAGAAAAAAATCATTCAGGCAGTTCACGAACCTATTCTCCTTCAAAAAACCTGGCATATTTTCCAATTTAATGCTGCTGAGATCCGTAAGGATTTTGTCCTACTCACTGCAGGAAGAAATTCTCAACCGATACAAGATCCACATACGCGATGCTATGGGGAAGATCAAATTTTCATCGAAGAAGGGGTTCAAATCAGAGCAGCGATTCTTAATGCCGAAGGTGGGCCCATTTACTTGGGAAAAAATTCAGAAGTACAAGAGGGAGCTCTTATTCGAGGGCCTTTCGCACTTTGTGAAGGTTCCACGGTAAATATGGGCGCAAAATTAAGAGGAGATACCACCATCGGGCCGTATTCAAAGGTAGGTGGAGAGGTGTCCAATTCGGTGATTATGGGCTATTCCAACAAAGGGCATGATGGGTTTTTGGGCAATTCTGTGATTGGGGAATGGTGTAATCTAGGTGCAGATACGAATACCTCAAATCTAAAAAACAACTATGCTCCCGTTAAACTTTGGGATTATACCAAAGGAGGGTTTGCCAATACTGGCTTGCAATTTTGTGGCTTGATGATGGGTGACCACAGCAAGTGCGGCATCAATACCATGTTCAATACAGGAACAGTCATCGGTGTTGGAGCAAATGTGTTTGGAGATGGTTTCCCAAGAAATTTTATCCCTTCCTTTGCTTGGGGAGGGGCGGCAGGGTTTTCTACCTTTACACCACCCAAGTTTCATGAAACTGCTCAAGCTGTTTATGCTCGAAGAGGAAAAGAATGGGGCCCAGACCAAAAAGAAATTCTAGATAAGGTTTTTGATTTGACAAAAAGCTATAGAATTTGGGATAAAACTTCCTGACCCACCGCACTATGCAGTTTGCAGCGATCCCCGGACTTCCGGAAACCAAAGAAAAGCTACTCAACTCGGTTAAGTTGAACCACCTCGCACATGCCCTCTTGTTTCATGGGCCAGAGGGTTCGGCAAATTTAACCCTGGCACTTGCCTTGGCAAGCTACCTGTATTGTGAAGCAAAAACGGAGACCGATTCCTGCGGCACCTGTGGATCCTGCCAACGGATGAATAAATTGATTCTTCCTGACTTGAATTTTGCATTCCCAGTTGTGGCTTCTTCCAAAGAAGAAGATGGGGATGAGGAGGTGAAGGAGGAGAAATCAGACCTGCTGGGCAACTGGAGAAAGTTTGTTTTAGCCCAACCCTATGGCAATGTCCATGACTTTATTTACTTCAATGGCTTTGAAAAAAAGCAATTAAACATCACTAAAGCGGCTGCGCGGAAGATGATTCAAACGCTTTCCTTGATGTCATTTGAAGGGGGCTACAAAATCATGTTGATCTGGGCGCCTGAATATTTACACCCTTCTGCTGCCAATGCCTTACTGAAGATCATTGAAGAGCCCCCTGCGAAAACCCTTTTCTTGCTTGTCACCTCCCAAGCCGATCAACTGCTCACTACTATTTTGTCACGAACTCAAAAAATACTTGTTCGAGCGTTTTCAGATAAGGAAATTAGCGCACATTTAGTGGAAACAGAGCGATGTGAAGCCAAAGCTGCAGCGCAGATTGCGATGTTAGCAGATGGCAACATGCGAGCAGCCTTTCGGTTGATTGATCAGGTGGAGGATCAAACTATCCGGCAGCTGCGAGATTGGTTTCGACTTTGCGCTACCAAAAATTTAAAAGAGCTGTTCCTCCTTTCGGAAGATTTTCACAAAGCGGATAAGGAATCTCAAAAGTCATTGATGCTTTCAGGACTAAATGTAACGCGTGAGATATTATTGAAAAATCTAGATTTGGACCATCTCCTACGAACTACAGACGAGGATCGAACCTTCATCAACAACATCAGTAAAAAGATGTTAACGGAGGAGCATGCGATTCAACTCTATGATACCTTTAATGCCGCGCATTATCATTTGGAACGAAATGGGAACGCGAAAATGATTTTTACCGACCTATCTATGGAGATCCTATTGATGATGTCCAAAAACTGAGGAGATGAAAAAAAAGATTCTTGGGCGGAAAGAAAAAATCACGCTCCCTGAATTGGGTCTAAACCTTGTGGGGGCAAAAATTGATACTGGAGCCTATACGAGCAGCTTGCATGCAGAAGAAATTCGGATTGAAGAGGTTGAAGGGCGAAAATTGCTTTATTTCAAAATCCTAATGCCTGCACACAAGAAGTTTACGGGCAAAACCCTTTGTTTCGAATCCTACAGAGAAAAAAAAGTTAAAAACTCCTTCGGAAAGGTTGAGGACCGCTTCCTTATTGAAACCAAACTCCAGCTTGCTGGAGAAACCTTTCGTGCCGAGTTTACGCTCACCGATCGGTCAAGCATGAAAAATTCTATCTTGCTTGGCAGAAAAATTCTACGGGGGAAATTTCTCGTTGATGTATCCAAGACCAACCTAGGAAAACCCTATCGCAAAAAGAAATGAAAATCGCTGTCCTTTCGAGGAACCCTAAATTATTTTCAACCCAACGGCTGATTGAGGAGATCCACAAAGCGGGACATGATGCACTGGTAGTAGATCATAGTCTTTGTGATCTAATTATTGAGCAAGAAGGACCTTCCATCATCTACAAAGGGCAAAAACTTGAGGGTATTGATGCGATCATCCCGCGTATCGGGGCTTCGGTTACGTTTTATGGTACGGCTGTAGTTCGGCAATTTGAATTGATGGGAGCCTTTTCCGCAGTTACTTCCCAAGCGATTGTACGAAGTAGGGATAAGCTCAGGAGCTTGCAAATCCTCTCTAAAAATGGGTTGGGTATGCCCAAAACAGCCTTTACTAATTTTTCAAAAGGAGGGGAAAAGCAGCTGATCGAACAGGTAAGCGGGGCTCCTGTGATCATCAAATTATTGGAAGGAACCCAAGGCTTAGGGGTGGTTTTAGCCGAGACCACGAAGGCAGCTCAATCAGTTGTGGAGGCATTTCATGGGTTGAAGGCCAGAATCATTGTTCAAGAATACATCAAAGAGGCAAAAGGAGCTGATATTCGTGCTTTTGTGGTCAATGGGAAGGTAGTTGGGGCAATGAAAAGACAAGCTGCTGAGGGAGAGTTTCGCTCCAATCTGCATCGAGGTGGAGTGGCTATGGTGATCAAACTGAGCCGAGAGGAAAAGCTTGCTGCCCTCAATGCAGCAAAGGCCTTGGGGCTAGATGTGGCGGGTGTTGACATGCTCCAATCTATCCGTGGCCCTTTGATTTTGGAGGTGAATAGTTCTCCTGGTTTGGAAGGAATCGAAGGAGCTACAGGTGTAAATGTAGCGGCCGAAATCGTCAAATTTGTTGTAGATAGCGTGGTGAAAAAATCCTTAAAGCGCGAAAAACAGTGACTAATCGAATTATAAAAATTGGAACGCGTACAAGCAAACTTGCCCTATGGCAGGCTGACTACGTTGCGGACTTGCTCAAAAAAGGAGGGTTGGAATCGGAGATTGTTTCGATCGACACCAAAGGGGATCAGGTTTTGGATGTTTCCATTTCGAAGATTGGATCCAAAGGCGTATTTACCCAAGAGCTAGAAGATCAACTGTTGGATGGGAGCATCGATATTGCCGTGCATTCCGCAAAGGACATGCCCTCAAGTTTGGGGGAAGGTTTGGAGCTCATCGCATTTTCAGTTCGTGAGCAAGCCCAAGACGTGCTTCTTTCTTCTCGGAGTGATCTTTCCTTGGCAGATGCAAGCAAAGGATTGGTGATCGGAACATCCTCTACCCGAAGAATAGCTACACTCAAGCATTTTTACCCACATGTAAAGACAGTGGAGGTTCGTGGGAACCTTCAAACCCGAATTCGAAAGATGGAAGAGGGTCTTTGCGATGCGTTATTGTTGGCCTATGCAGGGGTTTTTCGTATGGGATATGTGGATCAAGTGGTGGAGAATTTAGACTTAGATCAGTTTATTCCAGCTGTGGGCCAAGGATCCATTGCCATTGAGGCCTCAACCAGTCTAGATTTAGAGTTACGCCAAGCCATCATTGAGGCTTGTAATGATCCGAAGACCGCGCTATGCTTACGAGCAGAGCGTGCCTACCTACGTGTGTTGGAAGGGGGATGTAGCATTCCTGTTTTTGCTTTGGCAAGGCTTGCTGCAAATCAAATTCACCTCAAAGGAGGGATTTTAAGTTTGGATGGGCAGCAGCGCATCGTATTGGAACTGACAGGACCTCTCACTGAGGCAGATCAGTTGGGTGAAGCATTGGCAAGACAGGTCCTTCAGGCCGGAGGAAAAACTATTTTAGAACAGATAAAACAATCCCCTCATTGAGATGAACCAGAAAATGCGAGTTTTATTCTTTTTTCTTTCTGTGCTGAGCTTTTCGGCTTGTGGCAAAGACAAGGATTATGTAGTTACTATTTCCACGAGGCATGGAGAGATTAAGGCAATTCTATTTGATGATGCGCCTGAGCACAAGTCCAATTTCCTTGAGTTGGCAGAAGATGGTAGATTCGATTCTACCCAGTTTCACCGAGTCATCCAAGGCTTCATGGTTCAAGGTGGAGATGTATTCAAAAAAGAAGGACTTCCCTATCAAAATTGGCCAACACTTCCTGCAGAGATTCGTCGCAATCATGTGCACACCAAGGGGATGCTTGCCGCAGCTCGTGAAGGAGATGATAGCAATCCTCAAAAACGGAGCAATGGCTCCCAGTTTTACATTGTACAAGGAAGGACCTATGCGGAGCAGGAGTTGACTACCGATTTTACAGCCTTGCAAAAGGCGGTCTTCCAGTACATGCAATTGGAAAGCCAGCAACAGATGAAGGAAGAGTACACACGGCTTTATCAGGAAGGAAAAATGGATAGTCTCACCCAACTTTTGCTTTCAAAAAGAGATGAAATTGCTAAGACCTTATCTTTGAAACTCACCAAGGATTATAGCCCTGAACAGATTAAGGCCTATGCAGAACTGGGTGGAACCCCTCACTTGGATTTTGAATACACCGTTTTTGGACAGGTCATCCAAGGTTTGGAGGTCGTGGAAAAGATTGCAGCGGAGAAAACTGCCCGAGAAGTCCCCTTAGATCCTGTTCTGATGAAGGTTACGGTGGAAAAAATGTCACGTAAAAAAATTGAAAAAGAATTCGGATATGTCTACCCCCCTTCACAATAAACCCAAAGTTCTCATCACTGGGGCCAATGGTCTGCTAGGCCAGAAGCTGGTGGAGCAGCTCGTGGCTTCCAACAGCTGGGAGGTCATCGCTACGGGTAGGGGTCCTTGCAGGCTTTCTGGGACTGGGTATACCTACGAGATGTTGGACATTGAAAACCAGCAGGAGGTGGACGACACCTTGTTGCTCTTACGCCCGGAGGTAATTATTCACGGTGCGGCCATGACCCATGTAGACGAGTGTGAGAAGCACCAAGAAGCTTGTTACAGAGCCAATGTCTTAGCGACGAAGTACCTGGTAGCTGCAGCGGAGGAGATAGCGGCTCACTTTATTTTTGTGTCTACGGACTTTATTTTCTCCGGATTGGACGGTAAAAATCCGTACACCGAAGAGGCTGTTGCTGATCCAGTGAATTATTATGGGCAAACCAAGTTGGACGGTGAGGAGCTGCTCAAGCGTTCCCGTTTGAAATGGGCCATAGCAAGGACAGTGTTGGTCTATGGTCTCGCCAATGACTTGAGTCGTTCCAATATCATTCTATGGGTCAAAGCCTCTCTGGAGGCGGGCAAACAAATTCAGGTGGTGGATGATCAGGTGCGAACGCCAACGCTGGCAGAGGATTTGGCTGCGGGTTGTATTTTGATGGCTGAGCAAGGTGCTACAGGGGTATTTAATATTTCCGGCTCGGAGCTTTTGACTCCCTACCAAATGGCAATGGAGACGGCGGATTACTTTGGGTTAAACAAAGAATTGATCGTTCGCACGGATTCAACCCAATTTACGCAGCCTGCCCGCCGGCCTATGAAGACTGGGTTTGTGATTCAAAAGGCCATAGAAAAACTGGGTTATTCACCCAAAACTTTTAGAATGGGCATCAGTATATTGGCAAAACAACTTATCTCGTCCTGATTCCAAAAGCGGCTTTGGTAGAAAATTTTTAGCAAGTGGCAGCAGGTTCAACTCCCGAGGAGAGAGGGCCCCTGGATTCACAGGACCTTTCCGTATCGCATTGATATTCTTTATCAGGTGAATTTCCCAAATTGTTTTTGTGTTATTTCGGCTCAAAATGGGGGGGGTTGGAGCATCATGAGCGGGTTACTAACTAAGAAATTAGTTGCCTTTCCTATTATTCAAAAAGTGCCTAAATACCTTGACTAGAACCAAAAGTTAAATCCTTTACGAAGGATTTTATGAATTGAACGAGCTTTGTAGTATACTGGTTTTTTTAAGAAGGCTTTGATTTTTTCTTTAATATTTTGATTTAGGCAGAAGAAATTAACTGTTTATTTTATAATTTTGACCTATTATTCTAAAGTAAGTTTTATAAACCAACGTAAAATTGAAATTGATTTTTTTAAATTATAGTTAATAGTTTTCACCTACAGCGTGGCGGTTTATTTAAATGGAAAATAATAAGTACAGCAAGGTTGCTGCAATGAGTACAGTTATTGCCAACATGATTGGGGTGGGTGTTTTTTCTTCCTTAGGGTTTCAAGTCATTCCTTTTGAAAACGGGGGGATTCCTGATGGCTTTACAATTTTATTTATTTGGCTAGTGGGAGGGTTAATTGCCTTGTGTGGGGCATTTACTTATTCTGAGGTCGCAACTACTTTGAAGAGGAGTGGAGGGGAATATGTTTATTTAAGTAAGCTTTATCATCCAAGTATTGGGTTTGCCAGTGGTTGGATAAGTTTGGTTGTTGGGTTTGCGGGGGCTATAGCTTCTGCTGGGCTTGCCATAGGTAAGTATAGCGCGCCAGCTTTAGGTGTGGATGTTTCTAAAGAAATTGGATTATTGGGTTTTGAATTGAGTATTCAAAAAATCATTGCGATCAGTATAATTCTATTTTTGTCTTTAGTTCATTTAAATGGAACTAAAGTTGGAGGGTTGGTTCAGAGTGTTTTGACAGCCTTTAAAATTGCTCTGATTTTAGTTTTTTGTTTAGCTCCCTTTTTTATTCTACCTGCTGATTTGCCTCTTGCAAACAGTTTAAGTCCATCAGACACTAGTCTTTCCATCATTTTTAGTTTTTCATTTGCCTCGGCACTTGTATGGGTGATGTATGCCTATTCTGGTTGGAATGCAGTTGTATATATCGCTGGGAATGTTGAAAATCCTATTAAAACAATTCCATTTGTACTAATCGGCGGGACGCTTATTGTGACCATTTTATATGTATTTTTAAATGCTTCATTTATGTCTGTTTCAACTTTTGAAGAAATGGCTGGTAAAGAGGATATTGGAAATATTGTGGCGTTGAAGTTATTTGGAGATAGTTATGGAGCAGTTTTTTCAGCGATTTTTTCTTTTGCGTTATTTAGTACCATGAGTGCAATGATTATTGCAGGGCCTAGGGTTTCGGAACAAATAGGCAATGACTTCTCATTTTTCAAGAAGATTGCAATAAAAAATCAATCCGGCACGCCGATATATGCTATTTTATTGCAAGCGCTAATTTCCATTGTATTGGTTTTGTTTTCTACATTCCAGGAGCTGATTCAAACCTTAGGAATTACACTTTCCTTCTTCTCATTGTTGACGGTAATTGGAATTTTTATTATTCGTAAAAGATATAGCGAGGAAGAAAGACCTGTAAAAACTTGGGGCTATCCTTTTACGCCAATTATATTTATTCTCGCAACAGGTTGGATGATATTTAGTTTTGCTTTGATGGATCCAATGAAAATTTGGTATGCCGTGTTTGCAATTGTCCCAGGTATTTTTGTTTATTTTATTCTTCAAAAAAAAAAAAATAAACACCCCAATGAGGAATTTCTTAGTAAATAGTTTTCTTTTTCTTTCGCTATCTCTCTTATTTTTTACCTGCGGGAAAGCTGAAAAGGAAGTTCAAAAAGCTGAAATAGAAGTTGTAGCAACACCTCCAGTACAGCTACAAGCAGTGTCGGAGGAGTTTAATAGAACCGCCTTGTTTTTAGCAGGATTGTCACAAGTAGATTCCAATTACTACGCTCAACTTGAATCCAAGGAATTTTGGATTACCCATAAAAACCAAATGGATGAGATTTGGAAAAGGGCAGAAGATTCCAGACTTAAGCTTATTACTTCCTGGGCTGAAAACTCATTAACGCCTAAAATAAAGGCAAACCTACCTTTGTATTATCCTTTTGCGGGAGCAGATTTTCTTCATGCGTGGTATTTTTACCCAAATGCGCCTGAGTATCATCTTGTCGCTTTAGAAAACGTCACTAAGCTTCCGGAATTTGAAAAAATGACTGAAGCACAACTTATTGATTACTTATCCAGTCTCCGGAACTCTTTACGGGATGTCATTGGTAAAAGCTACTTTATTACCATGCACATGCAAACGGATTTGAGGACTGGTGAGTATTCAGGGATCCTCCCCTTGTATTATGTTTTTCTTTCCCGAACGGGGCATAAGTTATTAAACCAAGAAACAATTGCCTTAGATTCTACTGGAAATCACAGCCTTGTTTCTAATGATAAGTTTGCAGGTGTAAGAATAAAGATGACACAAAATGGAGTTAATGAAAAAGAGTTGACCTATATGAAGTTTGACTTGGGAAACACAAACCTTGATTCCAATCCAAGTTACACGAAGTGGGTTAATTCTTTAGGAGAGAAGAATGTATTTTTGAAAGCGGCATCTTATTTACTTCATTATAAATCCTTTGAAGTGGCAAGGCAATCTATATTTACAAATACTGCAAGCATTTTCCAAGATGATTCAGGTTTGGCCTATAAATATGTAGATAGCACACAATTCAGCACCGCTTTATTTGGGGAATACACCAAACCAATAAAGGATTTTGGAGATCATGTGTTTCAGAAGGACTTGGAATTGCTTTATACAAATACGACAAAGGAAAATAGGCCGACCATTCCTTTTCCGCTAGGCTATCATGTAGTTGCAGATAAGATTCAAAATCATCAACTTTTCACACGGAAGAAATAAAAAATTCAATCCGTTTTTTGACTTAAAAAATGTTGTTAACAATCCTTTCCGTAGTGGCGAGTTTAACGCTTCAAAATAGTGCGGGGATTGATTTGCCCTTTGTTAATCAGAACGGAAACGATGCTTATTTTGAAACTAGTTTTTCTTTAGATCAAAATGGGTTCTATAGTTTAGATACTTTATCTACCGATACAATTCAAACTGAACCCAATCAGATCTATTTCGAAAATTTTGAGATTCTATCTAAATATGAATGTATTGGGTCCTTAGATAATTTCTCTCAAAACCTAAATTCAGGTTTTTTGGTACTTAATAAAGGGCTAGAACTTTTTCAATCTAATTTTAAAACTACTGGATCCTGTTGGACTTATGTCAACAAGGTATACGATTTAGCAGGATATGGTTCCGCTAAAAGAGAGGTGATTTACGATTCCAAAAAAGGAACTTTACTAAAAGACCCATCCATTATTATGCCTGGGGATTGGTTATTTCATGTCAATTATTCTTATAGAAATGTCGAGCATAGTGCCATATTTATTTGTTGGCAGGATAAAGAAAAATTATTGGCAGTAACCTTGAGTCATGTCGGACAGAATAGATATGCAGGAGGGAATTTTGGCATTTATGACCTCAAAGGAGTTTACAGAGTCACGCGTCCAAAGAGTTAAATCAATTAGAATTTTTATATTTCTGTTTGTAAAATGAAATTAAATTGGCTTAAAAACTGGGTTTTAAGATCATCATTAGGCTTATTGATATGCCTTAATTTTTCCTGTGGATTTAATTCCAAGGGCTCCTCTAAAGTCAAAGCTATCGAAGAAGTGGAGCTGCCTGTTAGTACTCCAAAGAATGGGAAAAAAGTGAACGAATTATCTCAAGAGGAAATAAAAAATTATTCCAAAAGTAACTCCTGTTATTTGCCTCTTTTAAATGATAGTACACTTTACCCAGATAAGAAAAGATCTTTTTTTTCATGGAATGAATTGTTAAATGATTCTTTGTCAAAGGATAATCCCTACCGAAATCGCTATTTGGTTGGAGACTTCATGGCATTGGATGAGAACCTTCAAAACATAGGTATTGAAGAAAAGAATCCCAACTTAGCTCAATTAAGGGATTTCGAAAAGTACGATCAGGAGCTGTTTACCTTAATGGATGCGGCTGTTGATTCCAAGGTAAATGAAGCTGCCTTATTTGACTTTATTCAGAAAAAATATCCTGGGGACAGGGAGCAATTGATCAATTTTTACACGAAGATCTGGCAGTTTAAGACTCCGGCTTTAACTAAAAAGTTTGCTGTGATAAATAGTAAAGCTTTTGCCTTAGGTCAGAAAGTTTGTTTGTGTGAGGCAAAAGAAGATACGCTTTTAATGATATCTCAGTTTTCAACCTCCGCTAAAAGTTTGATGCCTTTAGAGGTTAAAGATGAAAACGGAAAGGTTTTATCCACTAGCTACGTGAGGAATATGCCTTTAGGAAAATCCAGAAGCTATTATGGAGCTCAATATTTAATCACTTCAAAAAATTGGGAGACTCAAAGGAAGTACGAGAATCTGGATAAGTTTCACGATGAAAAATTAGGAGGTGGAAATAATAGAGTAACTTTTTATAACGGAAAAGCACAATTACCTAATTTCCTTCTGATGACGCCTGCTAAGGATTATCCAAAAGCCATGCGCCAAAATGGAATTCATGAGGTAGCACTTTCGGGCCTCTCTCGAGGAATGTTAGGTTCAGCAAATAGTATTGGTTGTATCAGAGTCACAGATTTTGGATCTAAGTTTATCCGCTGGTGGGTTCCTCAGAATGCTAAATTCTTTATCCTGTATAACGAGAAGAGGTATTTTTCTGAACTCCCAATAGACTCAATTGAAAAATATTTACCTTTCAAAAATGAGGAAGAAGGGAATGCTTTCCGAAAATGGCTCGTGGAAACAAAGCCATTAAAGGCTGATCAATTGGAGGTTGATTTAACAGGAAAGCATGATAATGGGCACATTATTGAAGCATACAACCTCTATGGTAGCGAGTACGAATCCTTCAAATCCAAGCGCAACTAATTTTTTGGGAATGATTTGCTTCTTTTTGGGCACTAAAAGCAGTATTATTTCGTTTTGGCAATAGAATTGCTCTAAGTCAACTTGGAATTTTCTACAACACTAATAACTACTCCCATGAAAAAGCTAGTTCTTGTTTTGTTCGTTACCCTAAGCTCAATTACAGTGTTTGCCCAAAAAAATGGGCTAGGCATCAAAGGGGGATTGAGTAGTACTCAAGTAAATTTTGAGGGAGAAGAGTTTGTACCAAGCAATGCCCAGCTTGGCTATCATCTAGGGGTATTTGCACGATTTGGAGGCGTTGGTTTTTTTGTACAGCCGGAGGTATTGTTTACGCAAACAAGTGGGAGTTTTAAATTAGAGTTCCCCACATCAGGTACCAGTAAGGACTATGAAGCCAAGTTTAATCGTCTGGATGTACCCGTAATGGCTGGATTTAGAATGCTCAAAATTATTCGAGTGATGGTTGGGCCAATTGCTAGTTTCAATATTGACTCCTCGCTCCAGGAAGCGGGAAAAACGGTTCAAAATATCGACTTCAAAAATGCTACTTTAGGTTACCAAACCGGGGTAGGTGTGGATCTAGGTAATCTATCCATTGAAGGGAAATACGAAGGAGGTCTCAGTAAGTTTACCGAAGCTATTGGTTCCTATCCAGCCGACAATCGACTTAATCAATGGGTGCTTTCGGTAGGATTTAAATTATTCTAACCTTCAACTCCTCAAAATACGGCGAGTTTTAATCCATAAAAAAGCCCTTCCAAATTCAATTTTGGAAGGGCTTTTTTATGCAGGACGCTTTACTTTTTTTCCATCACCAAGGGAGCTGGAGTAGCCCATTGATGGATGGGTTTTAGGTCCACCACATAGACGCTTCGTCCATGCGTGCCTATGATCAAGTGATTTTCGCGTTCCTGAATCACCATATCGTAAATGGCGACGTTAGGGATTTGGCCCTGGAATAGGTTCCAGTTTTGGCCTGCATCCAAACTTACATACAGTCCATGGTCTGTACCCAAATACAGGATGTTGGCCATCTTAGGATCTTCAATGATGATATTCACGGATTCATTGGGAAGATTGGAAGCGATGGAAGTCCAAGTCTTGCCATAGTCTTCGCTTTTGTAGACATAGCTCGTAAACTCATCGTAGCGGTAGCCATTGAGTGTAATGTAAACCAGTCCTTCTTTTGCTTGCGATGGAGAAATGCTGCTCACCCAGCGATCTTGGGGAAGTCCTGCATTCAGGCTGGTCCAGCTTCCCCCATTATTTCGGGTCACCCAGACATTGCCATCATCTGATCCTGCATAGAGTATTCCAAATTCAAGTGGGGATTCTTCTACTACAGTTAAGGTAGCAAAAGGAACATTGCCACTTTTTTGATTTTTGGTTAGATCTGGAGAGATGGTCGTCCAGGTATTTCCTTGATCTAAAGACTGGTATACGTACTGCGAACCCATGTAGACGATGTCCTGGTTGTGGTAACTCAGCTCCGCTGGCGTTCTCCAGTTCCAACGGTTCGGAGCCTTTCCGATATCGTGGCCTGGGGTGATGCGCTTACGCTCATTCGTTTTTTTGTTGATGCGCACATAGTTTCCGAACTGTGAACCGGTGTAGACAATGTCGTTGTTGCGTGTATCTACCGCCACGACCATGCCATCGCCGCCATACAAGGACTCCCAAGGATCTGCAGGTGCGTTGGTTGACTTGCCATACCATACCCCATTGTCTTGCATGCCGCCATAAATGTTGTAAGGAATGGCATTGTCTACCATGATCGAATAAAACTGGGAGATTGGCATCTGGGTGTTCAGGTGATCCCAGCGAGCCCCGCCACCATAGCTTCTATACAAACCCCCATCGTTACCGAGTAAGATGTGCTTGGAATCCTTAGGATTGATCCACATGGCTTGGTGGTCGGAGTGAGGTCTGCCGATAGAGTCGGTACGGGAAAAGTTCTTTCCTCCGTCTCGAGACACTAAGAGCGGTACACCCAGTACAAAGATTTCATTTTCGTTGGCAGTGCTTACCCGAATCTCTCCAAACCAATAGCCATAGGAATTGTACAATTGGCTGATATCTGATTCAGATACTAGGGACCAATTCTTTCCACTATCCGTGGATCGATATACCTCTGCACCTTTGATCGGAGCACCAAACATTGCTGCATTGGCATCCACTGCGCCTCCTAGGTAGTTGGCAATTTGCGTAGTGGTGATTTTACCCGTTTTGAGTTGTCGCTTCAGTTCGGCAGATGTGTATTTGCTAGCAAACTGGTTTCTGCGAAGAAATGACTCCAGTCTCTTGTCTTCCAAGGCCAAGGCTTGATCGAGGGTCATGCTGGAAAACTCTTCCAACTTAATTGGATTTTCTTCTGGCTGAGCCCCAGGGCGTTGTCTTGGAGCAGGAGCCGGTTTTTCTGATTTGCCCTGGTTGTCCAAGAGTGCATAGACTACTTCTGGGCTTGTAAGACTGAAATCAAAACCGATTCTACCTACAAATTCATCTTGTGGAAATCCACTCACCGATTTTTTCCACGTATCTCCCCCATCTTCAGATCTCCAGATGGTAGAACCTTTGCCGTTGCCTATAAAGTCATGCGCTTGGCGGAACCGTTCCCAGCTCGCTGCAAGAAGTATGTTTGGATTGGTTGGATGTACCTTGATGTCAATGATGCCCGTATTATCGTCAATGTAGAGTACCTTCTTCCAGGTTTTTCCTCCATCGACGGTTTTGTAAAGGCCTCTTTCCTTATTTTTTGAATAGAGAGAACCCATAGATCCTACCCAGACGATGTCGGGATTGGTAGGGTGAATTTGAATTTGCCCGGTATGCTGGGAGTGAAGCAACCCCATCATTTGCCAGCTTTTACCGCCATCAACTGATTTGTAAAGGCCTGCACCCGCATAAGTAGATCGGCTGGAGTTGTTCTCTCCTGTACCTACCCAGATTACCTCATTATTGGATTTGGAAAGTGCCATAGCACCAATCCCCAGTGCCGCTTTATGGTCAAAAATAGGTGCAAATGACTGCCCATTGTCCGTGGTTTTCCATACTCCACCTGAAGCTGCAGCCACATAAAAGGTATTCGAATTTGCAGCCACTTCAATGTCAATGATTCGACCAGACATATTGGTGGGGCCCACGTTCTTAGCTTTAAAATCCGCCAGAGGCGAGGAGGAAAGTAGGGCGCTATGCTTGTTTATGGATTCTTGAAGTGCTTTTTCTGTAGTTGGAGCGATGGATTGGGCACCAACTTTCAGGGATAGGAGCCCGCCAACAAGCAGGAGAGCAAAGGTTGATTTTTTCATAGTGGGTTGAATAAGAAAATCAAGTTAGGAATTCAAAATGGATTCGAATCTAAAATTAGATAAACCGATTATTTGTCGTGGTAAAAGGTTGCAGGCCCTTATTCCAAATGTAATTGGTAGAAAAGGGAATTGTTTTGAAAGGGCCAAAGCTTAGCCAATCAAGTTGCCGGTTTCATCCCAGACGGCAATTTTACTTCGTTCCTCTGTTTTGAGGTATACTCCGGCATACTTATCCGGATTTGCTAAGCCATGCTTGGTGAGTACAGCGGCAGGAACTCCATCCCAGACGTTGGGCACGTTGCCTTGGTAGCCCATGTATTTCCATCCTTCTTGGGTAGAAAAATACCCTGAGCAGGTGAGGTTGCGTAGCATATTGAACCAGCGAACACCACCCTGGTAGGCCTCGGTTGCTTTTTCTGGCCAGGCGACCAAATCCACGATCTCCAATACTTGTGCTGTTTCCAAAGAGTTGAAAAGTTTACCGAATTTTTCTTCCGACTCAAAGTCCAGCCACATCAGGCCTCCTCGCATGGGTGTTTGCATACTGGGCTGATCCTTCATCATAAATTCAATAAAATTAGGTACCCCAAGTGTAGTGGCAGCAGGGGATTGCTCGTCGGCAGGCATAATGAGGTCGACAAGGTTCGAGATTTTTTTCAATTCGTCTTCCGTAAAAAACCTTTCCGCAAGGAGTTTAGCATCACGGACTTTTTCTTCTTCTGTTCGCCCTCCGGGAGTTCCTATAACCGCACCTTTAAGTTTGACCTGCTCTGGCTCGCAGCCCAGCAATAAGCCTGCTCCAATCGAGCCTGCAAAGAGTAGCTTTAGATTTTCTCTTCTATTCATGGCTTAGATATTTTTTTGTTTGAGCTGTTCGATGATGTAGTCCGATGTTCTCCAGGAGAGGGCTAAAATCGTCCAGGTTGGATTTTTATCTGCTTGGGACACAAAAGGGCCTGCATCCACTATAAACAAGTTTTTGCAGGCATGTACTTGGCAATCAGAACTTACGACACCTGATTTGGGATCGTTGCTCATTCGGGTAGTACCTACTTCGTGGATGATCCTTCCAGGACCAGCAAGTCCATACATGCTTTCTGGGCCCGGTTTGGAACCCAAAAGAGTGGCTCCAGCTTGAGTCAAAATCTCCTCAAAAGTATCTTGCATGTGCTTGGCTTGTTTGATTTCTTGGTCTGTCCATTTGTAATGAAAACGAAGTACTGGAATCCCATAGGTGTCGACCACATTCGGATCGATTTCACAGTAATTGCTGAGCTGTGGGATGCTTTCTCCCCGCCCAGACATTCCTAAGGTCGATCCATAAATTCGGCGGATGTCTTTTTTGAGGCCAGTTCCATAGCCACCATTTGGGCTAGGATTACCAAATTCATCTTTGAGGTACTTCCGCATACTATCCATGCTGCCTCCTGCTCCGTAGGCGGGCTGTCCCATCCCTCCCCAATATTCAATGTGGTAGCCGCGAGCAAAATCTAACTTCTTATTGTCTTTCCACCAGGGGGTATACATGTGCATACCGCCTACGCCATCCTCGTTGTAGCGATCTCGGTCGATCAGGTCGGGTAGAATACCCATGCGATCGGCGCCAGTGGAGTCGTGGAGGTACCTACCCAAAACCCCTGAATCTGCTCCTATTCCATCAGGATGCGCCTTGGATTTGGAATTCATCAAGATACGTGCAGACTCACAGGCGGAGGCCCCCAAGACCACTACCCTGGATTTTAACTTGTATTCCTTCCGATCTATCTTGGATACAAAGGATACGCCATTGGCTTTGCCAGTTTCATCTGTAGTCACTTTCCGAACCATGGAATAGGTGTACAGGTCTACCTTTCCTTTTTTCATGGCTGGATGAATCAGGCAGGTACCTGACGAAAAATCTGCATAAGCCTGGCAAGCGCGGTTGCATTGATTGCAGAAGAAACAAACTCCGCGCTCCGCATTGATCGGACGGGTAAGCATGGAAAGTCTTCCAGGAATCATCGGGATGCCTGCCTTATCTGCCCCTCGTTTGATGAAAAGTTCGTGTAGTCTCGGCTTGGGTGGCGGAAGAAAAAAGCCATCTGGCTCGTTAAAAATGCCTTCTTTCGACCCAAAAACTCCGATTAGCTTGTCTACTTTGTCGTAGTAGGGTTTCAAATCTTCGTAGCCAATTGGCCAATCATGACCAAAGCCATCGATGCTGGCGCGCTTGAAGTCGTTGGGGCCAAAGCGAAGAGAAATTCTCCCCCAGTGGTTGGTGCGCCCACCTACCATTCGGGATCGGAACCAGTCAAACTGTGTTCCATCTTTTCGGGTGTAGGGCTCGCCCTCTATCTCCCAACCCCCTATGGCTTGATCAAAATCTCCAAAAGGCCTGATTTCCGTACCAGCACCCCTTCTGGGAGATTCCCAGGGTGGGCGAAGCTGGGTTCGATCTTCTTCCTTGGCAGGGTCAAAATCTCCACCTGCTTCTACGACTGCTACAGAAAGTCCTGCCTCGGAGAGAATTTTAGAAGCCATGCCTCCACCTGCTCCTGAACCAACAATGATGACGTCGTAACTATCTTGGGTTTCTTTGATTTGTAAAGACATAAAAGAATGAGGTTGAATAGAACTAAACTAGCAATTACTTGGCAACTTAGGAAACCTAAAGTTTAAAGGGCTTTTGAAATGTAGGGCCATAATGTTTCCATTACCAAGCGATGCCCTTCTGCTGTCGGATGGATCCCATCCGGAAGATTTAAGTCTGGATTGCCAGCCACACTTTCCAAAAGGAAGGGAATCAACTCAATTGTTTTTTCTTTGGCTATGGCAGGGTAAATGGCCTTGAATTCTTCGGTGTATTCTTGCCCCATATTGGGTGGAATCTGCATACCTGCCAGGATGATTTTCGTGTTTGGATATTTAGTTCGAACCTTGTCTACAATGGCTAGGAGATTTTTCTTGGTTTCGGTGAGTGCAATCCCCCGTAATCCATCGTTGCCACCCAATTCCAGCACAAATAAATAAGGCTCCTCCTCCAAAAACCAATCTAAACGGCTAAGACCTCCCGCTGTAGTTTCGCCACTCAATCCCCCATTGATCACACGAAAATCTTTTTCCAAGCTATCCAATCGGGTCTGAATTCTTCCTGCAAAGGATTCTTCGGGATCAATGCCATAACCCGCAGTTAGGCTATTCCCAAAAAATAAAATAGTCTTTTTACTGGGGGATTCCGCTGTTTGCTCGCCTTCTTTTACCTCCTTTTTTTCTGAAGGGGTGCTGCAGGAAGTAGCCCAGGCGGCCAAAAAAATAATGAAGCAAATGGAGAAATTGGTAAGTAATGATTTCATGTTGAATCGTTTAACTTTTGAATAGCCCAAAAAGGGGGTAGGGTGGATATTTACTTTACGCGAATGAATTGTCTTGGTCGATCAATTTGAGCTATCTGTCGACCCGTGAAGCTTAGATGATGTAATTTTGTTTTCTTTACGCGAATTCCAAAGTAATTTATACAACCGCTAACAAATTAAGTAAAAATAGCGTTTGACATTTCAACCTTGACCCTATTCATGTCCATTTTAGAACTTCAAAACGTAAGTAAAACCTATCAAAGTGGCAGCCGAAAGCTCACCGTTTTAGATCAGGTAACCCTTTCTATCCAAGCCGGAGAGACACTCGCCATCGTGGGACCTTCAGGAAGTGGCAAAACTACCCTTCTGGGTTTGTGCGCAGGCCTGGATTCCAGTTCCACCGGATCTGTTGTCCTCAATGGAGAATCCCTTGAAAAGTTAAACGAAGATCAGCGTGCAGCAGTGCGAAGCCGAGATGTAGGATTTATTTTTCAAAATTTTCAGTTGCTTCCAACCCTTACAGCGCTAGAAAATGTGATGGTGCCGCTGGAATTGAAGAAAAGAAAGGATGCGAAAGAAAAGGCCATGGAGTTATTGGATAAGGTAGGGCTGAAAGATCGAGCCACGCATTATCCGACACAACTTTCAGGTGGAGAGCAGCAACGCGTGTCCATTGCACGTGCCTTTGCCAATGCGCCCAAAATACTTTTTGCAGATGAGCCTACAGGCAATTTGGATACCGAAACAGGCACTATGATTGAAAACTTGATTTTCGATCTGAATAAGGAGCAGGGAACTACCCTAGTACTCGTTACGCATGACTTGGAATTAGCAGCCAAAACTAGACGAATAGTTCATATCAAAGGCGGAAAAATACAGGAGGATACCCATGCCTGATTTTGCTTGGATTTTAAAAATGGCGCTGCGGGATTTTAGAAAAAATCTCTCCCGCTTGCTACTTTTTGTCTCCTCTATTGTGGTGGGAATAGCGGCTTTGGTGGCGATCAGCAGTTTTGGAGAAAACCTAGTTAAAGACATTGATAACCAAGCCAAGGAGCTGTTGGGGGCAGACTTGGTACTTGAAAACAACAAACCTCTTGGCGACATAGGTTTAGATTCTCTTGCGGTAGAGACAGCATCAGAAGTGACTTTTGCTTCCATGGTAGCCTTTCCA
Source organism: Spirosoma fluviale (assembly GCA_945897085.1). Classification (GTDB taxonomy): domain Bacteria; phylum Bacteroidota; class Bacteroidia; order Cytophagales; family Cyclobacteriaceae; genus Algoriphagus. Next base: position 23,253 of record CAMDEU010000003.1, read on the forward strand.
AAAAGTGATGCCAGCCGACTCACACAAGTACGGGCATTGGAGGGGAATTTTCCTTTTTATGGAAAGCTAGAAACCATCCCTGCAGCCGGGGAGAAAAGTTTTAGAAGTGGAGGAAAGAAAGCCCTAGTAGAAAAAGCCCTTATGGCCCAATTTGGAGCACAACTAGGGGATTCTATAAAAGTAGGCGCCCTGAGTTTCCAGATTGTTGGGGAGCTGCAGAAGGTGCCCGGCCAAACTGGGATTACCGCCAGCGTCGCTCCTGCCGTTTACATTCCTTTGGAGTATTTGAAAGCCACAGGCTTGGTACAATACGGTAGTCGGGTGGAGTACAATCGGTATTTGCAATTTGCTACTGGTGCTGATGTAGCCAAATTGATCAAGCCATACGAAGCACAGTGGGAACTCGAACGAATTGATGCGGACACCGTTGAAGATCGGAAACAAAGTACGGGTCGATCTTTTGGCAACTTATCCAATTTCTTGAGCTTGGTGGCCTTCATCGCCTTGCTGCTAGGCTGTGTAGGAGTGGCTTCTGCCGTAAATGTGTTTGTCAAGGAGAAATTAGCCTCGGTAGCAGTGCTTCGCTGTTTGGGAGTGGCTTCTTTGGATGTGTTGTTGATTTACCTCCTTGAGATTGTAGGGATGGGCTTTATTGGAGCCGCGATAGGCTCAATCTTAGGAACTTTATTGCAGTTTGCACTACCCATTGTTTTCGCTGACTTTTTGCCTGTGGAAGTCACTGTTGGGGTATCCTGGAAATCTGTGGGTTTTGGCATGGTTACTGGCCTATTTGTATCCATACTCTTTGCATTACTGCCCCTCCTCAAGGTGCGTAAGGTTTCGCCAATGGCTACTTTGCGACCTGAGACTGCCGATACTACCTTGCTGAAGGATCCTGCTCGATGGGCCGTTCTGGCAGGAATTCTGTTATTTATTTTTGGGTTTAGCTTTTACCTCCTCGGCAAGGTTACCTGGGCTTTTGGTTTCACAGCCTTTGTGCTAATTGCCTTTGGCATGCTTTGGGGTGTGGGTACTGGGCTGATGTGGGCCGTTCGTAAATTTTTACCGCTCTCCTTGAGCTACCCATGGCGACAAGCGCTTTCCAATCTGTACCGACCCAACAACCAAACCATCTCCCTTATCGCAACCATTGGTCTGGGTACGGCGATGATCAGCACCTTGTTTTTCTTGCAAAATCAGTTGCTCCAGGAGGCGAGGTTTGCGGATAAAAAGGATCAGCCTAACATGCTTTTGTTTGATATTCAAACCCCTCAACTGGAACAAGTGAAGGCGCAAGTGCTGGAGCGAAAGATGCCTATTTTACAAGAGGTGCCTATCGTCACCATGCAACTGAATTCCATCAATGGGGTAACTAAAAAAGCAAACGAGGGACTGCCAGAGGAGAAAAACTACAGCCGATGGCTCTACAATCGAGAATTTCGAGTTACTTATCGAGATACCTTGATCACTTCAGAGCAGGTTACCGCTGGAGAACTGATTCCAAAGGGTAGCAGAGGAGATAGCATTTTTGTTTCCTTTGAGAAAGGATTTGGAGAAGGGAATGGATTCAAAATTGGCGATGAAGTAGAGTTCAATGTGCAGGGTCGCCCCATCAAAACCTATATCGGAAGCTTTCGTGAAGTGAAGTTCAACCAAGTATCGACCAATTTTGTGGTTCTTTTTCCAGAAGGTGTTTTGGAAGAAGCTCCAAAGTTTCATGTGATCATTACCAAGACCAGCACAGATAAGCAGGCCGCTGAAATGCAGGCAGATATTGTTCGAAAATTTCCAAATATCTCCATCATCAATCTGGGTACAATCGTAGAAACTTTAGAAGAAATATTGGGAAAAATCAGCTTTGTGATTCAGTTTATGGCTTTTTTCTCCATTGCTACGGGAATATTGGTGCTGATCAGTTCTTTGATTATCAGCAAGTACCAGCGCATGCGTGAGAGCATCTTGCTTCGGACTTTAGGCGCTAGCTCAGCCTTAGTTCGGCAGATCAATACCTTAGAATACTTCTTTTTGGGAAGCCTTGCCTCCCTTTCTGGAATTTTACTTTCCTTCTTCGCTACCTTCCTTTTAGGAAAGTTTGTCTTTCAGCTGAACTTTAGTTTGGCTTGGAGGGAGGGTTTGGTGATTTACTTGGTGATTACTTTTCTCACTATTATATTGGGCTGGCTTAATGGTCGAAAAATCATCAACCAGCCTCCGATGGAGATTTTGAGAGGGAATGGGTAAAAAAAATCCCCTTTCTATTGAAAGGGGATTTTTTTGTGTACCCAGAGCCGGAGTCGAACCGGCACGAGTGTAACCTCATTGGTGTTTGAGACCAACGCGTCTACCAATTCCGCCATCTGGGCATTACATTGACCCATTCCGTTCTGAATGGGGTGCAAATATGACTACAAAAATGATTTCCTACAAACTCAAGGCTGTACTTCTTGCAATTTTTTTGTGCTCCATGCCTGAGGTTTCTCGGAAAACAGCGCTTTAGTACTTGTCCAAACGGATTTAAAGAGCTCAGAATCACGATACTGATTCAAGGTTTCCTCACTTTCCCAATGGCTGTAGGTCACAAAAATATTTTTTTTACCCTGGTCTTGCCACAGCTCTAGATGCTGGCAACCCGGAAAATTTCGAATTAAGGATTTGTGGGCTTCAAAATTTTCTAAAAATGTAGGTACCTCCTCGGGGCGGAAGGTCATCCGGACAACCCGAATTAGGCTCATGGCTCGAAATTGATGTAGACCACACTGTCTCGCTTCAATCCAAGGAGGTTGCCCCCGTGTCCATGGTTGATGCCAATCTCCAATACATCCAAACTATTGAAAAATAAATAGGGTTCACCCGCTTCTACCTGGTCATACCCTGTCTGTAGCTGCCGTAAGGTTTCTCTTCCAAACTGTACGGTGAATTTCCCTGGATTTAATTTTTCAAATACCTCACGCCGGATATTGGTAATCAAGTTGCCATAGCGATCCATACGAACCACATGCCCGACAATCTGCTCTCGTGTAGCCTTTGCTTGTCGAGGCATCAACTTTTTGAATTGGGTGGAAGGACCTCCAAAGTCATGAATAGCAGCACCAGAAGCCACCTTTGCAGCAATAGGCGCTAAGATATCTCGGGTAGGAAAGGTGGATTCCTTGACATGAATATCTGCAAATTGGACTATAATCCCTGGATCGTAATCCGCCAACATGCTTAGAATCCCATTATTTGGACCGATAAAAATATGATCTTCCAGTTTGATACCTATGTATCCTGCTGTTGCTGTACCCGTGGTATTGATGCCTACCAAATGCACCGTGCCTTTGGGAAATTCCCGAAAGGTGGAACGTAAAATAAAAGCAGCATGCTCCAGGTCAAAGGCTGCTATGCTATGGGATATATCCACAATTTGCAGCTGTGGATTGATGGATAGCATCCTAGCTTTCACTGCCGGTACATAGTAGTCCATGTCCCCGAAATCAGAAAGGAATGTCACCAAGGCCATAGGAGCAAGTAAAGTAAAATTTTGTAGTTTTGTTTGTTGGGGAGCGAACAAAAATAGACATTTTATTCTTTTGCCTTCAAGGTGTACCTAATCTTAAAATAACTTTGGTCGAAAAAGTAATTACCCTAGAGCATATTCCCTTGGCTGAGTTTTTTGGAACAGCCGATGAAAACATCCGTCAGATTGCACAGGCCTTCCCTCAGTGTAAAGTAATTTCCCGCGGAAATGAAATCCGAATACAGGGAAGTCCTCCGGAAATTTTAAGAATCAATGATTTAATTAACATGCTTTTGGAGCATTTTGAACGCTTTGGACACCTTAGTCCAGAACATGTTAAGGATTACTTGGCGATTGAAGGGGGACCCTTCGAAGAGGCAAATAAGGATCAAGTCATTGTTTTTGGTAATAAAGGACTTATCATAAAAGCCAAATCTGCGAATCAACGCAAATTAGTGGAAGCGGCATTTAAAAACGATTTGGTATTCGCTTTAGGTCCTGCCGGAACAGGCAAAACCTACATTGCAGTAGCCTTGGCAGTACGCGCTTTGAAAAACCGGGAAGTGAAGCGGATTATTATTACCCGCCCAGCGGTGGAAGCAGGGGAGAATTTGGGATTCCTTCCAGGGGATTTGCAAGAAAAACTAGACCCCTACTTGCGACCGATTTACGATGCCCTTCAGGACATGGTGCCCCCAGAGAAATTGAAATATTACCAGGAAACACGGGCCATTGAGATTGCTCCGTTGGCTTATATGCGCGGAAGGACGCTCCATGATGCCTTCATACTTTTGGATGAGGCTCAAAATACCACGGCCGAACAAATAAAAATGTTTTTAACTCGAATGGGGCCGAATTCCAAGGTCATCATTACGGGGGATCAAACGCAGGTAGATTTACCTACGCGCCAAAAATCTGGACTTTCCGAAGCTCTTCGTGTGCTAAATGATGTCAAAGGAATTGGTGTCGTAAGACTGAGTGGTAGTGATGTTGTTAGACACAAGCTAGTCAAATCGATCATTGCGGCTTATGAAAAAAGTGAAGAAGAAAAAGAAAAACTACGCCATGAAGCCGAAAGCAGAAAAAATAACGACTGAGGAAGGTCTAAAAGCTGCATTTCAAATCCGAGAATTCGTTTTTGTCGTGGAACAGGAAGTAGACGCAGCAGAAGAATACGACGAGTTTGAAACCACTTCCGTACATTTTTTGGCGCTGCTGGAAGGTGTTCCTGTGGGAACTGCCCGCTGGAGATTCACTTCGAATGGAGTAAAAATGGAACGATTTGCCGTTCTGAAAGAAGCTAGAGCGCAGGGAGTAGGCCAAGCTTTGGTGGCGGCAGTTCTTGCAGATATCGACCTACATCCGGATGGAAAAGCGAAAAAGAAATACCTCCATGCCCAAATCCATGCGATGCCTCTCTATGCCAAATTTGGGTTCCAGCAGGTAGGCGAACAGTTTGAAGAGTGTGCCATCCTGCATTATAAAATGGAACTGAGCTAGACAGCACTATTTTCCAAGTACGAGTCAATCAATTTTTCAAGGGGATAGATTTTTTGAGGGGTAATCCTCATTTTAGATTGCAACCATCAAAGATCCTTTGTTGTCCATTATTTTTTTAGTCACTTATTTTTTAGACATGACCTTTGCAGACTTTCCTTTTTTGAGGTACCTCTTCTTTTTTTGGGGAGGACTATACCTAGCAGCGGTGTTTACAAATTTACCAGCCCAACTTTTCTTGTGGCTTTTGGCCTCCGTATGGATGGTGTATACGGTTTTCCTTTTTCGGTTACCTTCTCCTAATTCTTTCCTAAACTCTAGTTTAGCCTACCTTCTCTTGATTGGGCTGGGTTGTTATGTGTCCCTATCATCGAGACAAGATGCACTGGAGGGGGAGATCTCTTGGGGAGAGGGGAAGGGATATCTTGCAGAAGTGCAGCGGTATGACCTACCCAAAGCCAACTCTTCGGAGAATTTACTTGCGGTATTTGCAATAAAAGGGGAGCAAGGCTGGAGGAACCAAAAAGCATTGGTCTTGGTGTATCACCAGCTTGAAAATGCTCTTTATCCAGGTCAGGTTATTTGGGTGCCTACCAATCCAGAATCGCTAGCCCCTCCAAGTTTTCCGAATGAATTTAACTACAAACAATTTTTGGCTGCAAAAGGAATTCATTTCCGGCAGTTTCTTGGAAAAAAGTTGCAAGTACTCCCGCTAAAGCAAAGCAACGAACTGAATTTCACTATGGAGCACTTACGGCATTATTTTGCGGGCGTGATTGACCAGTATGTTCGTAGGCCAGAGTCCAAACAAATTGCTTTGGCGCTACTTTTAGGACAAAAGGAATCCCTCGGTAAGGAGGTAAAGCAAGCCTATTCGGCAACAGGAACTCAGCATATTCTGGCAGTATCTGGACTCCACGTGGGGATCATCTACTCCTTATTGCTGCTTCCATTGACTTTTTTTAAACAGGAGGGGCATGCCCTTCGAAAAAGTTATCTCCTTCTAGTCATGTGCTTGATCTGGATCTATGCACTGATGACTGGATTCTCACCCTCCGTGGTGCGTGCAGTGGTCATGTTTTCGTTGGTTACCCTCGGGCAAATGCGAAAGAGAAAACCCTCCATTTGGAATATTTTGGCTTTTTCAGCGCTTCTGCTCCTGGTGCTTGATCCAGATATTCAATCTGATCTTGGGTTTCAACTTTCCTACTTGGCAGTGGCAGGAATCGTGGGTTTGCAGCCTCTCCTCCTTCGGATGTGGGCCCCCTCCAATCGCGTGTTGGATTATTTTTGGCAAATGGCCACCGTCACCCTCGCCGCGCAGCTGATCACAAGCCCACTGACGCTCCACTACTTTCACACTTTTCCTACCTATTTCTTAGTTGCCAACTTGCTCATTGTGCCGCTTTCCTACATCATCCTATGCGCAGGAGTGCCGTTCCTTTTGCTCGCTTGGATTCCTATGGTGGGAAGCCTGTTGGGTTCAATCGTTGACTTTTTGCTTTTTATCCAAAACGAAATCACCTACACCCTCCAGGAATTGCCTGCTGCATTGTGGCAGGGGATTCACCTGCCCCTCGCTGGGATGCTAGCGATTTGGGGGATGTTATGGATTTGGGGGAATTGGGAGTTTGGCAATCGGAAAATTCTTGTGCGGTTGGGCTTTGGCCTTTGCTTGCTTTGGGCAATCTCAAATCTGTGGACTGAGGTTCTACGCCCCAGCCATGAGCTCTACTTTTTTACCAAGGGCCAGCAGCGAATCCTGGACCTGAGGCTTGGGGAGCATCACCTTTCGTGGAATCAGGATTTTCCTGTTGCCCAACTCTCCTATTCCATTCTTCCAAACCGGCTTTCAGGCCAACGAAATCCTGTTCCAATTTCGTTGAAAGGAATTGTAGGGAAAGATTCTGTTTGGTTTCCAGGGTTAGACTTTACCTTTTTTCCAGCTCAAAACCGTCTCGCTTGGGGATCGCTTCAACCCAAAGAACGGATAGATTTTATCCAAATTAATCTTGCGGACTCCCTTCCAGGAGATTCGATAGTTACAGCTTCTTCAGGATTTAGGGTGATTTTCTAAAGGAAACTGAAGCTATGGCCTTTTGGACTTTCTTTTTATGGCTTCTCGTTCACGGGGAAACAGGGTTTTTTTGTAATTTCAAAGGCTCATGACTGAATCAAACGACCGATTGTTAATTCTCCTGAAGGAGGTATTTGGATTGAAGGAATTTCGTCCTGTCCAAAAGCAGGTCATCGATTCGGTGTACCAAGGAGAAGACACGCTTGCCATTTTACCCACAGGCGGAGGGAAAAGCCTCTGTTACCAGGTGCCTGGATTGGCCAAAGAGGGGATCTGTATTGTCATTTCCCCGCTGATTGCTCTCATGAAAGATCAGGTGGATTACCTTAAGGCCCGTGGGGTAAAAGCTGTGGCGCTCCATGCTGGAATGAGTGCCCGAGAGATCGATACCCTTTTGGACAATTGCATCCGTGGGGGTGTCAAATTTTTATACTTATCCCCTGAGCGCCTAAAATCTGAACTTTTTGTGGAGCGGTTCAAGCAGATGAACCTCAACCTGATTGCAGTGGATGAGGCGCATTGCATCTCCCAGTGGGGTTATGATTTTCGGCCTGCTTACCTCGAGATCGCCAACATCCGAGCCTATCATCCCAAGGTGAATGTACTTGCCTTGACCGCTTCGGCAACACCAGAGGTTGAAAAAGACATCCTAGAAAAGCTTCAGCTTAAGAAGCCTGCCTCCTTCCACCAGAGTTTTGCCCGAAAAAATCTGAGCTACAGCGTTCGCTTGGTAGAGAACAAACTCGAAAAAGGACTCGAAATCTTAAAGCGAATTTCTGGATCGGCGATCTGGTATGTTCGTACCCGCCAAGCAACCCAACAGCTGGCAAAGCAACTCCAGCAAATGGGGTTCTCCGCAGCAGCCTACCATGCAGGCATGACGGGGTCGGATCGTTCTGCCAAACAAGAAGCCTGGAAAACGAACCAGGTACGAATCATGGTCAGCACGAATGCCTTCGGAATGGGCATAGACAAACCAGATGTTCGGGTAGTACTCCATAGTGACTTGGCTGAAAATATCGAAAGTTATTACCAAGAAGCAGGACGAGCCGGTCGAGATGGGCAAAAGGCCTATGCCGTGCTTCTCACCAATGCCCAGGACTTTGAGCAGCTTCTGGACCGAGCAGCTTTGGTATATCCACCTGTAGAATTTCTCCGACGCGTATACCAATGCCTGGCCAACTATTTTCAATTGGCCATTGGAGCCCAGTCTTTGCGTAGTTATGATTTTGAGATTTCCGATTTTGCATCTACCTACCAGCTGCCGGTATTGGATAGTTTTTATGCCCTCAAGGTGCTAGAGGAAGAGGGGTTGATAGCACTCAACGAAAGTTTTTTTGCGCCCTCACGCGCGCATTTTCTAGTTAATCCCCAGCGACTCTATGAGGTTCAAATCCAGCATTCGAAGCTCGATCCGGTAATCAAAATCCTGCTTCGGACGCATGGAGGAAATCTCTTTTCTGAATACTTCACCATTCAAGAGGCAAGGCTAGCCAAAGCAGCAGGGATGGATGAGGCGGTATTGATCAAAGCCTTGCTCGAGCTGGCCAAAATGAAGTTTTTGGATTACGAACCCCGAAAGGATCGACCTCAACTCACCTTTTTGACTGAGAGATATGATGCAGCCACCCTTCCGCTTAATTTCAAGCGAATCACCTTGAGGCGAGAACTTACCCTGCATAAGGCCACGCAAATGGTTGCCTATGCACATCAAACGCTAATCTGCCGCACCCAATTTATTCAAGCCTATTTTGGAGAATTAAGTGATGAGAAGTGTGGGGTTTGCGATCATTGTGTGGAACAAAAAAAAGCAAGCCTTCCGCTAGAAGTTGAAAACAAGTTTAAAGAGCAGCTTTTGCAAACTTTAGCACTTGGTGAAGCGTTTAGTGAGGAGGAGCTTTTTGATGCCTTAAACAAGCCTGCTTCTTTGGAACATCTCAAATGCCTTCGCCATTTGGTCGAAGAAGGGAAGGTTGAAATGACCGCCTCGGGAAAATATAAACGAATAGGAGATGGGTGATTTCTTTGATGACTTATTGAAAAAAATCTTTCCCAATCGTGAAGGAAATCCACCCCTCTCAGTAAAAGAGAATTTTTCACTGAAAGAAAAAGACCTGCATGATTTAGAAGAATGGAATAAATCAGAGGAATCTAAAGCGCTGTTCGCGTTGGTTTATAGAAACTATCACTACAAAAGAGCTCAAATCAATGATACTCCAGAAGTGCATGTCTTTACCTCAGCTTATGCGAATGGCTTTGCACTAAGTTACAGCCTGCCCCTCGATCCGAATTCTTTTTCATTACTTTTCTTGGGATTAAGTAGGCGCATTATAGCTTTGGGGTACGAACAGGTAAGTTTGGATCGGAAGTTGGAGGAAGAAAATGATCAGGTGAAAGAAACTGAAAAATTTTACTTCAAGCCCCCACTGCAACTGCCCCAAGAAGGAGAATTAATCAGCCAACTGTATGGCAACATTTCCTTGGAAAAAATACGGATCAACCAGCAGCCTAGCTATTTCAAATTATTGGCCTCGGTATATTCTGACAGATTGTATTACGATGCCAAACCCTTTGATGACCTGATGGATCAGTTATTTGAAAGACCTTAATTATGGATAGAATTACCCTACAAAAACAATTAGAAGCGTATCGTAGTCCTTACGAAGAGGAAAATCAGTTTGTGTCTGATTTTCTGGCCTTGACTGATGACCCTTTGGCCTATTCGAGAGAACGGATTGCAGGTCATTTTACGGCCTCTGCTTGGATTGTAAATAAGAAAAGAACACATACCCTGCTTACACTCCACCGTAAACTCGGACGCTGGCTTCAATTGGGAGGACATGCAGATGGAAACGAAAACCTTCTCGAGGTGGCTCTTCAAGAGGCAAAGGAGGAAAGCGGACTGACTTCCCTTCAATTTGTAGACACTTCTATTTTTGATCTGGACAAGCACATCATTCCAGAACGCCCTCATGTGGCAGAACATTTTCATTACGATGTTCGCTATATGATTGAAGCAGACCTCCATGAACCCTTGGTGCGAAGTGATGAGAGCATTTCCCTAGCTTGGGTTACCTTTGATGCGGTCATTGATTTGATCGGTTACAATCCCTCCATCTTGCGGATGCTTGAAAAAACAAGTACTTCAGAAATCTTACATTGATGCGTAATTTTGATATCCGGCAGCTCCGTGCTGATTTTTCATTTTCCACACCCATTCAGCTTCGTTTTTCCGACATAGATGGTTACCTCCATGTCAACAATGGGGTTTATTTCAGTTATTTCGAACATGCAAGAGCCGTATTTCTTTACCTCCAAGCAGGCTGGGATGTATTGGATGTGGGTACAGTAGTCGGTAGAGTCGAGATTGACTACATTCGCCCCATTCATTTGCAAGATCAAGTGGAGGCTTTGGTAAAATGCTCACGCCTCGGCAACTCTTCTTTTGACTTGGAACAAGTACTTTTGGGTAAAGATCCCGAGGGCAAGGAATATGTTTTTGCAACCTGCAAAAGCGTGTTGGTATCTGTTGATAAAAACACCATGAAGCCGGTTTCTATCCCAGATGCTTACCGACTAAAACTAGCCTCTTCCTAATTTCTATTCTGTAATTTTATTTAAAAATACCCCTGTGAAACATCTTTGGATCTTTTGCCTTCTTTTAATCAGTATTTCTGCCTGTGCTCCTAGTGAAGAGGAGTTGCTGAAAGTGGGTTTGGAAAAAATGGATACTCAAAATTGGGCGGACGCTGTTGCCCAGTTTGATCAGGTTTTGGAAAAAAATCCAACCCAAACCACTGCCTTAAATGCCAAAGGTGTGGCACTTTTTCAGCAAGGAAAAATTAAAGAAGCCATCCCCTTGTTTGACCAGGCAATTCTAGCAGATTCGAGCAACTACAAGCCTTGGTTCAACAGGGGCAATGCAAACATGGAGCTCAACAACTACAAGGCGGCATTGGCAGACTTCAACCTAGCATCTGCGCTTGATCCTAGCCAACTAGATATCCTCTTTAATCGAGGAACTACCTTGCTGACTATGGAAGCGTATGAGGATGCCCTACTTGATTTTCAAGCCGTAGTTCAGAAGGAGCCCAACTATGCAGAGGCACATTTCCGTTTGGCCAAAGCCAATTTAGGAATGAACGACCCTATCCATGGGATAGAATCACTAGCCAAAACCGTCAATTTGGAACCTAAAAATGGGGAAGCTTATTACCTGCTTGGCGTCACACGGATGAGTGCTTTGGGCCAAAAAAATGAAGGCTGCGCAGATTTGAAAATGGCCCTTTCTTTGGGTTACCAAGAAGCAGAAACTTGGATCAAGGATTTTTGTGATGCAAAGTAATGGCTGAAGTTGGTATCGATATTGAACGAGCAGCAGCTTTCCTTCGCAAAGGGCAGCTGGTCGCTATTCCAACCGAAACGGTCTATGGATTGGCGGGCAATGCACTCGATGTGAAGGCAGTGAGTTCCATTTTTCAAACTAAAAACCGCCCCAGCTTTGATCCCTTGATTCTACATGTTGCTTCTTTGGAACAAGTAAGTTTATTTGTTTCTGAATTTCCAGAAAAACTCAAGCAATTAGCCGAAGCCTTTTGGCCTGGCCCCTTGACTTTACTTTTACCTAGAAAATCGATTGTTCCCGATTTGGTTACCTCAGGTTTGGATCGTGTAGCAGTTCGGGTACCCAATCACCCACTGACTTTGGAGCTCCTAGCGCAGCTTGATTTTCCGCTTGCAGCCCCTAGTGCCAATCCTTTCGGCTACATCAGCCCTACACAGGCAGCACATGTGGCCGCACAGTTGGGAGCACAAATTCCCTTTATTCTTGATGGGGGCGCTTGTGCCGTAGGACTAGAGAGTACCATTGTGGGGATGGAAGGAGAGCAAGTGATCATCTACCGTTTGGGAGGGCTAGAACTTTCCAAAATTGAATCTTTAGTTGGAACGTTGACTGTTCAGGCATATAGCACGAGTAATCCTAGTGCACCGGGCCAACTGGCAAGTCACTATGCTCCGCGGAAACCTTTTATTTTGGGAAATTTGGCGGAGCTCGTACCGCAATTATTCCAGCAAGGAAAGAAGGTTGGTGTACTTAGTTTTTGCACCCATTTTCCCGCTATTCCTGCAGATTGCCAAGTAGTCCTCAGTGCTAGTCAGGATCTTACAGAAGCAGCGCAGCATCTTTTTATGGCCATGCGCCTCTTGGATGAGAGTGAGGCAGAGCTGATTGTAGCTGAATTTGTCCCTGAAACCGGATTGGGTCGCGCCATCAACGATCGTCTAAAGCGAGCCGCTACACAGCCGATTCATTAGCGGAGTTTTTCCAAGCTATCTTTCCGTATTGGTTGGATTTGGTTTAAATTCGTATCAATTTTTAACCTAAAACCTATTCCTCAACTATTATTCCTCACCCCATGTCATTGAATGTAAAAAATGTAGATAGCCTCAATTTTGCAGGTAAAAAAGCGCTGGTCCGCGTGGATTTCAATGTTCCTCTAGACGAGCATCTGCAAGTTTCTGATGATACCCGAATTCAGGCGGCTGTTCCTACGATCAAAAAAATCTTAACCGATGGAGGATCCGCCATCTTAATGTCTCACCTAGGACGTCCCAAAGGAGGTCCAGAGGATAAGTATTCCCTCAAGCACATTGTTTCAGCGGTTGAGGCTGCTCTCGGACAAAAAATCAGCTTTGCAAGTGATTGCATTGGGGAAGAAGCCATTCAAAAGGCTGCACAACTTGGTGCAGGTCAAGTGTTGTTGCTGGAGAATCTCCGTTTTTACAAGGAAGAAGAAAAAGGGGATTCAGATTTTGCATCCAAGCTAGCTCAACTAGGAGATGTATATGTCAACGATGCCTTTGGAACTGCACATCGTGCCCATGCATCTACAGCTGTGATTGCTGCTAATTTTCCGCAAAAAGTAGCCGGTTACCTGATGGAATCCGAGTTGACCAATGCCGACAAGGTGCTAGGCAATCCCGAGCGCCCCTACACTGCCATCATGGGTGGAGCAAAAATCGCAGACAAGATTTTGATTATCGAGCGTTTGCTCGAAAAAGTAGATAACCTGATTATTGGTGGAGGCATGTCCTACACCTTTGCGAAAGCGCAAGGAGGATCGATTGGCACCTCTCTTTTGGAGGCAGACAAACTCGACTTCGTATTGGAGTTGATGGAGAAGGCCAAGGCAAAAGGAGTCAATTTGATTCTACCTGTGGATACCGTCATTGCAGATGATTTTTCGAATACTGCCAATCAGGGATTAGTCAATAAGGGAGAGATTCCAGATAATTGGATGGGTTTGGACATTGGGCCAAAGACCAGAGAACTGTTTGGGAAAGTGATTTTAGAATCCAAAACTATCCTTTGGAATGGCCCCATGGGAGTGTTTGAGATGGCGTCTTTTGATAAGGGCACCAAAGCCATCGCAGAATATGTAGCGGAGGCGACACGAAATGGAGCCTTCTCGCTTATCGGTGGAGGAGATTCAGCCGCTGCGGTGAATAAGTTTGGCTACACAGACCAAGTATCCTACGTATCTACGGGAGGCGGGGCATTGCTGGAGCATATGGAAGGAAAAGTACTTCCAGGAGTGGCTGCCTTAGCAGAGTAAATTAAAGAAATCAGGCCATTTTTTTTAATGGCCTTATTTCTTCATCTTTTCTTCATCTTTCCTGCACAAGTTGCAAACGTAAAAATCCATTTACCTCATGACTAAAATCCTATTCTTGCTCGCTTTTCTCTCTTTTTCTGGGATTGCATTGGCGCAAACAGAGCCAGTAACAAGACCTATATCTTCCAATGCCAATGGAGGTGGGAAGAAGGTAGGAATTTCAAGTGCTTCGAGGAGGAGCGCGATGCCTGGAGCAGTAACTCCTAAAATAGAGGGAAATGGGTCAGCTAAACCTGCTAACGAAAACGGCGCATCGCTTTCAAATCGGCCTGATGGAAGGGTTCCAAAAAACAGACCTGGAGGGCCTATTACACGTCCTTCATCAGCTCCAGCAGGCCAACCCATCAAGTTACCCGGTACCGGTAACAGGCCTTCTGGGCCTAAGCAACGTCCTGGTGGAGGTTAAGTAGTCATGTTGAATTCTGGCGAAAACCCCCTTTCTGACCTCATTAGAATATGAAAAAAGGTTTGATCCTTCTTTTTCTTTTGTTTGCGCTCATTCCAAACCTTTGTTTAGCTCAGGAATTGGAATCTAAGGGAGATTCAGTGGCTAGTGAGTCAGGCAATTACTTGATTGTGAGTACTGGATTTCAAAATAAAGCCAGTTTTATGTCCAGAGATTTTGGGCAAAAAATCCCAATTTTCTCAACCGAACTACTATTTTGGCACAGATCAGGTGTCTATTTCTCTACTACTTTAAGTAAGTTTTTAACGACAGACCTATCCTGGCAGAAAGGGGTAGGTGCTGGATTTTTTAAACCCTTAAGTCCCAAATTGGATGTAGACTTTTCGTATCACCATTTCTTTGGTGCTAGCAATCTTAATTCAACAGGTCAGGATAATTTAGGCATGGCCCAGGGTACAATTGGGCTAGATTGGGGAATACTTTATTCTACCACTCAAGTGATGTATTTGGTAAATTCGCCTGGAGACTTTTTTATAAGTAGCCGACATTCAAGATATTTTGAATTGGATAAGCCAATTAAAGGAGGAGGAGTTTTATCGGTTGAACCGCGATTTTCGGTATTCCTTGGCACCAGTAATTATTACCGAATTGGGGGCTATGAATTTACGAGTACCCAATACCTGGAGACGGAGCGCTTTACCGCTCAAGGCTTGGAAATGGCCCTTCCTATCACATTGACCTATTCTAAAGTAGAATTCCAGTTGGAACCTAGGTGGGTGATTCCTACCCAAGTTCCAGAATACGATACTTCTTTGGCTCGCTTTCAATTGGCTATCAAAGCTAGTTATACCCTTTCCCTTAAAAGATCAAAATGAGAATTTTATTAGTTGAAGACGAGCGGTCCCTTGCCAAGGAAATCCATGATTTTCTCCAATCCGAGCACCATGTGCTAGATGAGGTAAGTACCATAAAAGCAGCATCTGAAAATTTGGCTGTCAATTCGTATGATTTTGTCTTACTTGATCTTGGATTGCCTGATGGAGATGGACTAGATCTTCTACAGGAAGTAAATAGGGTTCAAGAAAATGCTTCCGTCATTATCCTTACAGCACGAACTGAGGTAGGAGATAAACTTTTAGGATTTGAAAGTGGTGCTGATGATTACCTTTCCAAACCCTTTTCTTTATTGGAATTAAAAGCAAGAATGCAGGCGATACTTAGAAGAAAAAGTGGTTGGAAAAAAGATGTGATTCAGTTAGCAGGCTTCGAAATCCATTTGAATGAACCCTTGATTTCCTTTGAAGGCCAAGAAATTAAGCTTACCAAAAAGGAATACATCTTACTTCAGTTTATGCTGATTAACAAAAATCGCGTTCTCAATCGCTTTCAATTGGCTGAGCACCTTTGGGGAGATCATTTGGATGACGACTATCAATCCAATTACATTGACGTTCACGTTAAAAATATTCGAAAAAAACTAGGGAGTTTCGGACCTGTGGATTGGTTGGAGACGGTTCGAGGACTTGGTTATAAAATTGTTGCATGAAATTATTTCATAAACTACTTGTTTTTAATCTATTAGGGAAAGGTGTTTTTCTCCTAGTTTTTTTAATGCTTAGTCCCTACCTGCTAAGCCAACTAATTATTGAAAATACAGATGAGGAGTTAATTGGAAAAAAGGAAGAGGTCCTTAAACTCATCCAAGCAGGAGGGATTGAAAATTTTATTTCTAATGAAAACCCAGAACAAGGATTTGGCTCCTATAATATTTTAAAAGAAGAATACATTTTGTTACAGGCAGTCCCTTCGGATTTTAAGATAGTTGAGGAGATTTCTAGTGAGAAAAGGGTTATTGAGGAAGAAGAAATTAGTTATCGAGTAGTTGCCGATGTGATCGAAATAGAAGGTAGTAGCTACCTTCTTGAAATTGGCAGAAGCCTCAATACAATTGAAAAAATTGAAGGCATGTTTTTTCAAATCGCTATGGGGATCCTTTTTTTATTTTTAGCCTTTTCATTTCTATTGGATTCAGCCATCAGTAAAAGGATTATGGCTCCTTTCAACAAAATTATCCAATCCAAAATATCTCGGATTAATGAGCCTCAGGAGTTTCACGACAAATCAATTCGGAGCACTACGAAAGAATTTGAACTTCTAGATAACGCGATTTCAGAGATGATGAAGCGAATTCAGCGATCTTTTAATCAGGAACGAATTTTTATTTCTCACGCTTCTCACGAACTGAAGACACCTATTTCTGTACTGCAATCCAAATTGGAGGCCATTTTCAGGGATGAAAACCTCAATTCCTACCAGAGCGAAAAGTTAATGGATATGCAGGATACCTTGCAGAAGATGAAGAAATCTGTCAATGCCCTGCTTCTGATTTCTAAAGTAAACAATGCCCAATTTTTAAAAACAGAAACTGTCGACTTAAAAATGGTTGTGGAAGAGATAGTGGAAGACTGGACTGAGATTGCAGAGGAAAAAGGCATACAGATTAGAAAAGGAAAAATTGATCCTTTTACTTACTCAGATACCAATCTTTCCCTGTGTCAGATGATGATTCAGAATGCGCTGAGTAATGCCGTCAAGTATGTGGAAACTGGAGGTGAAATCAGCCTTTCAGGAATAAAAATTGGGGATAGGTATGCCCTTGTGATCGAAAATGATGGAGTAGGAATCGACGATAAGTTAATCGAGCAGGTAAAAAATGGGTTAGTGTTCTTGAAGGATGTATCTAAAGAAAAATCAGGATTTGGCCTTCAAATCATGTACAAAGTGGCTCTTTTTCTAGGGGTTAGTTTGGAAATAGGATCCCAAACAGGGAAAACTCGGGTTTGCTTTAGTTTTCCAATTAAATTCTGAGTGGCCTAATTTTTTTTTAAAAACAAATGAAAAAAAATCATTTTTTCATTTTGTCTTCATGTTGGGGGCTGTATTTGGCATCATAATTTAAACTTCTTGTAACCCTTAAACACCAAATCACATGAAACTATTTAAAAACCTTTTGTTACTGTCGTACTTGCTTTTCATGGCTGCATGTACTGAGCAAGACGAATTAGCTTCCATCACTGAAGATGTTTTGGAAGGAACCACGGCGATTGATTTGGCCCAGACCTCAGGTCAGTTGGTCAGCGGTACTAGCTTTACTATAGGAGGAAATTCATTCCAAGCAGGAACGATTACAGGTAGAGTAGCTGGGACAGAGGAAACTGCTAAATCTCCAGGAGATTTGAAAGGAATGGATAAAGGTAAAGGAGGGCACAAAGGCATCATGGATGGTTTGAATTTGCTTGCACCAAATGATGAGATCCTCGCAATAGTTGAAGCAGAAAGTGCTGGCGATATTCGTGGATTCCGCATGTATAAATTAGGAGGTGCAACAATTACGCATTATGACGCTTCAGGAAAAGTTGTTGAGCTCCCTGTGGCCACCACGGTTGATGGCCCTCATGGTGGACATAGTGGCAATCAATTCCCGGAATTAGACTCACTATTGAGTTTGATTGTGAAGTCAAAGGTGGATTTTGGTTCAGGGGTCACCGTTACTAAAAATGATCAGGATATCACACGTAAAGGAGTGATTATGGTCAGCAGAAATAAAGTTGGGATTGTGTTGACTGAGAAGGTTGAATTTCAGAATTATGTGGTCAATGGAATTCAAATCAGCGGCTTAAAAACCATTGTTTCGGAGTTTGATAAGGAGACGGGTAAGGGCAGTGTGAAATCTAATGTGGCGAATGGTAAGTTTATTTTTGCTAATGGTGAAATAGGGGTTTGGACCTCCGAAAAGAATAGAAAATCTGAGGTAATCAGAGGCAGCGATTCTCGAAAGCCAATTAGTGGATTGATCCTAATCAGCGTGAAAACTGCAATTAAGACATCTTCTGGTACAGTAATTTATTCCCACGAGACAACTACCCCACTAGAGATCGACCTTTCTTGTTCAGGAAAAAGAAGAGGCCCTACTTTGGGTAAGTTAGAGACGGCTTACCGTACCAATAAAATATCCGTGAATTTTGGTGACGGATCTTGCACCAATCAAACCATTACCATCACTATTAATGGTGTAACCACCACAAAGACCATAGGAGGTTAATTGGTAAATGTTGAATAAAAAGAACCGATCTGATTCATTCAGATCGGTTCTTTTGTTTAAAAGGAGTCAGGATGTTGACTAAATGACTTGACAAAAGGTGTCATTTGGTAAATGATTCCCTAAAACCTGATCTCCACCAGCACGGGGAAGTGGTCCGAGGGGTATTTTTTTCCATAGTTGTCTGTCAGGATGCCATGGCGCAACACCTCAATTTTGCCATGCACAAAAATATGGTCAATGATACCAGTTGGCATACGATCCCAGTCAAATCCTGTAAAGGTCCCCTTCGGACCATAGGAGGGAAGCTTGGAGATTAATCGTGCATCTTTCCAGTTTTCTTTTTTGAAGATCACTTGGTAAGCGGAATTTTCTGGTTCTACATTGAAATCTCCCATCCATACCACAGGAAGCCCTTCTTGGTTGATTTCTTCGATTTTTGAAAGGACCAACTTGCTGCTTTCCTCTCGGGCTTGCTGTCCGATATGGTCGTAGTGCACATTGAATACATAAAACCGAGATCCGTCTTGAGAAGTAAATTTTCCCCAGGTGCAAATGCGATTCAGGGCAGCATCCCAACCCTTGCTTGGGACTTCTGGGCTTGGTGACAACCAAAATGTACCGGAATCTTCCAACTTGTAGCGTGCAGGATCGTAATGAATGGGTGAAAACTCGCCTTTAGTAGCTCCATCATCTCTGCCCACACCGATGGATTCAAAGCCAAGTCCTTCATTGAGTTGCTTGAGCTGATGTGCCAATACCTCTTGGGTACCTACAATTCCAATCTGGTGAAATTGAATCAATTGGATGACCTGCGTAGCACGATCTTTCCAGAGGTTGCCCACATCATTAGGATTGTCCCATCGTATATTGAAGGTAGCAAGTCGGTGGGTTTGGGCTGCAATTGGAGATGCAAGAAGCACCAAAAGCAAGTATAAGAGGAGGGTCGTAGGTCGAAGAACCATAAATTGGAAACTAATTCGTGAATTGATTGCTATCTCTTAAAATTGCCTATTAATTTCATGAAATGAAAACGATCAATCCCAAAGACTTAGCTACTCCTGAACTTCAGAACCTTTTACAAGGGGCGATTAGTCCTCGGCCGATTGCCTTTGCGAGCACTGTCAATACAGCTGGGGAAGTCAATTTGAGCCCTTTTTCTTTTTTCAATCTCTTTAGTGCCAATCCACCCATCCTTGTTTTCTCCCCTTCTCGACGAGTGCGAGACAATACCACCAAGCATACCTTAAATAATGTGCTCCAGGTACCTGAGGTCGTGATTCATGTGGTTGGTCATGATTTAGTAGAGCAGATGTCCCTTGCTAGTACGGAATATCCAAAGGGAGTCAATGAATTTGTGAAAGCAGGATTAACTGCAATGCCTTCCAATCTTGTGGCTCCGCCACGGGTGAAGGAGGCTCCTGTTGCTTTTGAATGCAAGGTGCTTCAGGTGCTCCCCCTAGGCGATCAGGGAGGGGCTGGGAATTTGGTGATTTGTGAGGTAATTCAAATTCACCTCGATGAGGCCATCCTTGATGCTTCCGGAGCGATCGCACCGCTCAAGTTAGACCCTGTAGCTAGGCTGGGGGGCAATTGGTATACCAAGGTTACAGCTGATTCCTTATTTCAAATCCCCAAGCCTTTGATGACCCTTGGGATAGGGGTAGATCAAATTCCAGAAGACATCCGAAATAGTCCGGTGCTGAGTGGAAATAATTTGGGGCGATTAGCCAATGTGGAGTGTTTGCCTAGTTCGGAGGAACTCGCACTTTTTTCTGCCCGAGAGGACCTGGAAGATATTAGGAGACGCTTCCGCTTGGATGCAGAGTCCTGGACCGATCACCTGCACCGCTGGGCTAAGGAAGAGCTTGAAGCCGGTAATGTAGACTTGGCTTGGAAGATTCTTTTGCAAAAACCCTAACAAACAAAAAACTCAGCGGTAAAGCTGAGTTTTTTGTTTTGAATCTTATTTGATGACCAGATCCTGAGGCATTCGTACCTGTATGCCTTGGTACTGCTTGATCTTTTGGATTTTTTGGAAGAGCGGATACTGTTCACCTAGTTGAGATTGAAGGATGCGAACTTGTACCTGATCGCTAAAAGAAACCATCAACTCTTCAAACCAAGGTTTCTTCTCTGGATAGTACACCACCCGGTAATCTTCTCCTACCTTGATTTTGGCAGCCGCAATGCCAATGGCCGTATCCAAGCCACCCAATACATCTACCAACCCTCTCGCCTTTGCTTGTGAACCAGTCCAAACTCTTCCAGAAGCTACCTTGCGTACCGAATCTGGGTGCATGCCACGACCTTCAGCCACGCGAGAGATGAAGGTCTCGTAGCCATCCTCTACAGAGGATTGGATGATGGTACGCTCTACCTCAGTCAAAGGACGAGCCATATTTCCAAAATCCGAGAGCTCCCCTGTGGAGACCACATCGGTAGTTACGCCCAACTTGTCATTGACTAATTCCTGAACATTGAATAAAATTCCAAAAATCCCGATGGACCCTGTAATGGTGTTTGGTTGCGCAACAATTGTATCCGCTGGAGCAGCGATGTAGTATCCTCCAGAAGCGGCTACTTCACCCATAGATACGATCACCGGCTTTACTTTTTTGGCTTCAGACATTTCTCTCCAAATCACATCCGAAGCTAGGATAGATCCTCCTGGAGAGTTTACTCGCAAGACAATAGCTTTGATATTTTCGTCTTTTCGTGCTTTACGAATTTCTTTGGCAAATTTTTCAGAGCTGATGGCTCCATCCGCATTTCCATCCACAATCTCCCCTTCTGCGAAGATCACAGCGATTCGATTGGAAGAGGTGATGTTTTTACTTTTCGCCATTCCACCAAGGTCAGTGGCATTTATTGTTGCAATTTGATCGTCTTCCTTCAGGCCTAATTTTTCCTTTAAGATACTGTGCACCTCATCTTCGTATTTCAGGGCCGTAGCCAACTTGTAGGTTACCGCATCTTTAGGTTTCCTAACAAGCATTTGGTGATTGATACGAACCAAACTGTCTTGCGCAATGCCTCTCGATTTTGCGATTAGCTCAAGGGCATGGTTGTTGATGTCATCCAAAAAATATTGGGTTTGAAGACGATTTTCAGGGCTCATCTTATCCAAGATAAATGGCTCTACGGCACTTTTAAATTCACCCACTCGGAAAACCTCTGGCTTGATCCCTACTTTTTCAAAGAAGCCTTTCAAGAAAATTCCCTCGGAAGAAAAGCCGTTGAAGTCAATTCCACCGAGTGGATTGAGGTAAATTTCATCTGCTACTGAAGCTAGGAAATATCCGCCTTCTGAGTAAGCTTCATCGTAGGCTACAATAAATTTTCCGGATTCTTTGAAATCTATCAAAGCTTCTCTAAGCTCCAACAGACCCGCTTGCCCAGCACCAATTAATCCGGCATTGAGGTAGATTCCTTTTACATTCTCATTCGTCTTAGCCTCCCCAATAGCCTTTTTTAGGTTGACCAAGCCGGCAGTATTTTCTCCACCAAAAGGATCTAGAAAAGAGCCAAACACCAAGTCTTCCTCTGAGGTACGCTCCACTAAGGTGCGTCCGTTTAGGTCAAGGTGAAGAATGGAATTTTCTTCCAAGGTCACTTCTTTCTCAGAAGAGGAAGCAACCAAACCTATAATTCCGAAAAAAATAAGCATTGCTACAATGCCAAACACAAATAGGCCTACGATGACGGCCAAAACATTACCTAGAAACTTCATATCATTTCAATTTAGACTGTAAATTTAGGCTAATTTGAGCCAGTTTTAAAATTATATTAACGAGGAATGCAAACTGAGGTTGTATTGGCAATTGGAGGAAACAAAGGAGATCGAGCAGATTTTCTTCAAAAAGCAATGGATGCCTTATCCCGGCAAGCAACACTAGTTGGGTCTTCTCAAATCTATGAAACCGAAGCTTGGGGAGGGGTAGCTACGTCGGGAAATTTTTTAAACCAAGTTGTGCTGATACACACCCAAATGGATCCTATAGTGCTTTTGGAGGTAATCCAAGGAATCGAGGAGCAGCTGGGAAGAACTCGGGAGCAGCATTGGGGAGATCGTACCATGGATATCGATATTCTCTATTTTGGAGATCAAGTTTGCGATACCCCATCCCTTACCATCCCGCATCCCTACCTGGCGCAGCGTAGGTTTGTACTGCAGCCGTTGGCTGAAATTCTTCCTACAAAAAAACATCCGCTGCTAAAAAAAACTACCCTTGAGCTACTTGCAGAATGTACCGATCTGGGTCAGGTTTCAGTATGGAATCAAGCCAAATAAAAAACTCCCACCGAGCTAGGTGAGAGTTGGCAGTTACAGCCCAGACACGATTGCTTCCGAGTGGATTTTTTTAACTAAGCCTTGAAGAACTTTGCCAGGGCCACATTCGACAAATTCTGTAGCTCCATCTGCCACCATTTGTTGCACGGACTGGGTCCATTTGACAGGTGCGGTCAGCTGAGCAATTAAATTAGCTTTGATTTCGGCCACATCTGTCACCGCTGTGGTACTCACGTTCTGATAAATTGGACAGATTGGGTTATTAAACTGAGTTTCCTCGATTGCTTTTTGAAGTTTCTCTCGTGCAGGCTCCATCAATGGAGAGTGGAATGCTCCACCAACAGGTAGAGGCAAAGCTCTTTTTGCTCCCGCAGCCTTGAGTTGCTCACAGGCGATTTCAATGCCTTTGGTGGATCCAGATATCACGAGCTGCCCCGGGCAGTTGTAGTTTGCAGCTACGACGATTTCCTCGGTGATGCCGGCGCAAATTTGCTCTACCACTTGATCCTCCAAGCCTAAGATTGCTGCCATAGAAGAGGGATTGATTTCACAGGCTTCCTGCATCGCTAGAGCTCGTTGAAACACCAAGGCTAAGCCATCTTCAAAACTTAAAACCCCATTTGCGACTAGGGCGGAAAACTCACCCAATGAATGCCCTGCTACCATGTTTGGGGCAAAGTTGGGGGTGGTTTTTGCGAGAATGACCGAGTGTAAAAAAATTGCGGGCTGCGTTACTTTGGTTTGCTTGAGTTCCTCTTCTGTGCCTTCAAAAAGGATATCCGTAATTCGAAACCCAAGCTGTTCATTTGCTTTTTCAAAGAGTGCCTTTGCAGTTGGATTTTCTTCGTAGAGGGATTTCCCCATTCCTGGGAATTGGGCTCCTTGGCCTGGAAATACGATTGCTTTCATTTTTTATGATGCCAAAATTTAGGCTTCAAATATAGAGTTTTTTACTAGTCAAAGGATATAAAATATAGCGTCTCCAGGGTTGGGAAGTGTTTGGACAATATTTTTTTCAATTTTCTGAAAGCTAACGAATGAAGGCTTTTAAGTCTGTGGAGTGCTTTTTTTGCTTCAACCAGATCAGATTCCAATCCGCTTTTATTGGAAGTCCTGGCAACTCTAAAAGTGAGATTCTGCCTTCTTTAAGTTCCTGAGCCATGGAAAAATTAGAAAGTAGGGAAGCACCCCAACCCGCGTCAAGTTCATCCCTTGGCAGGTACTTTTCCTTTCAACCTAACTTTAGGAATGCACATCTATTGGATGATTATCCAAGCTGCTTTACGAGAGGATGATCTTCTTTTAAAAATCGTGCTTGCTCCTCAGCGTTAGCAATTCTACAGGTTGCTCTTCGACCAAACCACTTGTACCTGTGCTTTCCAATCCATTGATAGATTCGGTCTCGAATTCCTTTAGGGATGATAATCAAGGAATAGAAGACGGGCCACCCGCCCCCCAAAAGGCGAGCCACACGAAGTGCTGCGGTACTTCCAAGATAGACTTTCCCATGCTCTACCAAAACTAAGGTGTCCAGATAGGTGGTGGGTAGATGGTAGTATTCTAGGACCCGCTTGCCCGCAGGATCCTGCATCGCGGCCAAAAGTAGCATTTTCTTGGAATCCCGCTTGAGCACAAAATCCACCGAGGCATTACATAGGCTACAGTGTCCATCAAAAAGTAAGATGGAGTCCTTTTCCATTAACGTAGAAGTTGAATCGTTCCTTTCAGTGTCTGCTGCTTCTTGCTTGGGTCGACTACATCGAAGAATACGGTCCCAGAGAAGTAGTAGGTTCCTGCTGGAAGTTCATTTCCACTCGGGTCTTTTCCATCCCAACGGATAAAGGGATCATTTTCAGTGGCAGATTGGCTGGCATAGCGAAATACCTCTGTACCCCAGCGGTTGACGATAAAGAGTTCCACCTGGGTGACAAATCGTGGGCATTTTGAAAAAGGGTTATCAAAAGCCATAAAGGTATCGTTGAGCCCATCGCCATTTGGCGAAAAAGCATTGGGAAGGAGGTAGTTCGGGCAGTTATCGATGCAGACGATATTGCTTTTTGGACTTTCATTTCCGGAGCGATCTACTGCGGTGACATAATAGCAGCCTTTGTAATTAGCAAGATTTCTAAGGGTGGTTCGAAGTTGTATCGCGGAATATTGACCGATGCGGGTAAAGGTCCCATCTGGGGTACCATCAGGATTGAAATAAAGGCGGTAGCCACTCAGTTGATCGTCACAGGTGCCACTGAAATTGGGTTTCCAACTCAATTCATGGGTGTAGGTGGTCGTACCGCAGGCTTGCGCCGCAACATATTCTGTACAGTTGGGCCCTTCAAAGGTGAGAACAGGCGCACAAGGAAGTCGGTTGTCGTCTGGCTTGGCACAGATGATTTGAGATCGATTTTCAAGGGGATACACCAATTTATCTACGTTGTAGGCCCCTTTCGTGATTACATAGTAGCAGTATTCCAGGTCTTTTTTAAGCTTCACTCCATTGAATTTACCATCGTCAAGGTATAAAAAGCCCTTTTGGGTAACATCTACTTCTGCAATTTTAACGAAATTGGTTACATCCAGCGCTGCAGCATCGGCTCGATTTCGGTAGACTTCGTGCGTGTATTTGGTAATTGAATTATTCCAAGGCACATTAAATGACCACTTGAGTTCAATCGCCTCATTGATGATGGTAGGCTCCAATCGCACCGAGGATCCTGAAGTGGAGGTGTCAATCTTGATGTTGTTGTCAAGCAAAACGACCTTATAATTATAAACAAGGTTTTTGGTATTCAATTTTTTATCTGTAAACAACGTATCTGCCATTTTTCCCAAGGAGACACGATTTT
This sequence comes from Spirosoma fluviale, assembly GCA_945897085.1. Classification (GTDB taxonomy): domain Bacteria; phylum Bacteroidota; class Bacteroidia; order Cytophagales; family Cyclobacteriaceae; genus Algoriphagus. The sequence continues at coordinate 48,642 of CAMDEU010000003.1, forward strand.
GAGCTCCCGAAAATCCTTCACTGCGAATCAATTCATAAGAGTAGGGTCCTGGGAATTGGATTTTATCTAGGTCATATGGAGGGGTCCATTTCACAAAGATTTCCCCATTTAGGTCATCTGTGGCAGTGATGCTTACATTAGTGAGGATAGGCACATCCACATCAATGGTGATGCAAATTTCTTCAGAGACGATACTTTCACCTAGTCTTGGGTTAGGGAATGCCGCCACTAATCTGTAACAATACGTATTTCCTGGAGCTAGCCCCTCACCTCCATTTTTATCGGTAAAGGCAAAGGTGGTCATGTTGGTGGTTCCAATCAGTTCATAGCCAGCGCGAATGCCTGTTTCACAGGAATCCGGTTTATAGGGATCCGAATTAATCCTTCTCCATACCTGCATTTCTTGGGCAGATGTAGCGCATGTGTAAGGATCCCAGGTCAACTTTACGGTCCTTCCTGGAAGTTGCTCTAGCTCATCCCAAATAGGCGGAGGACCAATGACTTTAATTTTCCAAGTCTGAATATCTACCAATTTAGGCCCAGAGAGAGGTTTATCGGTGATGCGTACGCGTACCTCATACTCCCGTTCCCGCACATGATTGCAGACCGTTTGCCAATCAAAATTCACGATGCCTGGCTGAACCTGGAAAACGTTTTCTGGTTTGTAGGTGGCTGGAGAAGTATTGATTTCCATGGGCTCCCCAAAAACTTCAATTTTGATAGGGTGTCCATCCGGGTCTTGTCCTTGGATGATTTCCTTAATCCGTGTTCCTGCTACTACGCAAAGGTCGGGGGGTAGAATAAGTTTGGGCCGTTTATTGTTCGAGTTTTCAATGATGATCTGCATATCTCGAACCACATAGCCGATCTCAATATACTTGCCATCGATTTTGCGCCATTCAGTGATTCGCATGGCAACACTATATTGTCCTGCAGTGCCAGGAGCATCCCAAACTAGGTCTCCAAAAATGGCGTCCACTCGCATAAAAGCAGGACCAGTACCATCTTCTTTATTTTTGCTAAACTCTGCACTTGCAGGATCACGGTAATTGTTGACTACTCGCTCAAATCCTTGCTTAGGAATTTCAATTTTGTAAGAAAGACTATCTCCATCTGGATCATATGCCCCTGGGTTGTGAATGTAGCGCACATTTACAGCGCCATTATCCACCGGAGGGATGGTCAGGACAGGGGAGTTGTTGACTCCAATAAAGGGATCAATGGTAATTTCGGTTTCCACATAAAATGGGGTGTCTACCGAATTATTCATGTTGAGTGTTAAGTCGTTTCGGTTGAACTCTAAGAAACGAATCTTGTACTTACCTGGGCCCTGAAAAGTGTGCGTGATGACGAATGTATTTTTCTCGATTAGATCTCCCAAATCTTCGACCAGCGAAAAATCACTCTTCGTGTTGAGCTGCTCTTCACGTCCATCCCCAAAATTGATTCTTCCAGGGCCAAAGACTACCGATGAACGGGTATCTGTGTAGCCTACTACCGTAATGCGGTAGGTGAGTGTCTGAACCGAAATTCGCTCCGCAATGATCTCACCTGCACGAATGTGTGTAGCCCAAGCCGTAGTTAGGGCTGAAAAAAATGTGATACAAAAAAGAACAAAATAAATTTTAAGCTTCATATCGATCAAGGTGACTATTTCTAGGGATTAAAATGGTGTTTGAGTTGAGCTTCAGACAGGTTGAATTCGCTCAATTTTTTCTTTGTATACGAAGTAAACGGATGGATGGAGAAAAACCATCAAAAATTAAAACAATAAAATTGAACAGACTGTTGAAAAATCGTAATAATAAAGCAAAATCGACTTAAACTAAACTCTTATTTAGAATTATTTAAAATAAGAAAGTGAAACGTGCATGGATTGGATACTAGCCTTTGCAGATGTAAATTTGGCCTATTGAATAGCAAAACCACTTTATTTTAAACTAATTGTAATTATTTATGACTTGGGTTACCAAAACCTTGAATAGCACCTTAGGGAGAAAATTGATCATGGCATTGACTGGTCTTTTCCTCATCCTGTTCTTGACGGGACATGTGTCTGGCAACATGCTTCTATTTAAGGGCGATGGAGGTCAGGCATTTAACATGTATGCCAAGTTTATGACCACCAACCCTGCGGTCAAATTGCTTTCCTACTTGACCTATATTTCTGTATTGGGGCACATTATTTACTCCATTGCACTATCCCAGCACAACAAGTCAGCGCGTCCAGTACCCTACTCTACCTCCAATGGAAGCAGCAATAGTGCCTGGTCCTCCCGCAACATGGGTGTTTTGGGTACCATCATTCTTATTTTCTTGGTGGTGCATTTGCAAGGCTTTTGGGCCCAAATGCACTGGGGGGAAGTTCCCATGATCACCTATGAGGGTGAAGAATACAAAAACCTATTTTTAATTGTGAGTGAGGCTTTCAAACAAGAATGGCTCGTTGCCTTGTACGTGCTGTCCATGATCTTCCTAGGCTTTCACCTTTCCCACGGATTTACTTCAGCCTTTCAAACTTTAGGGATCAACCACAAGAAGTATTCCCCGGCGATCAAAGCCATTGGCACCGCTTACTCTATTTTGGTGCCTGCTTTATTTGCCTCCATGCCTGTATACATTTATTTCTCTAGCTACTAAATAGTCCCCCATGATACTAGATTCCAAAATACCTGCTGGTCCTTTGGCAGAAAAATGGACTAAGCACAAGTTTTCAAGCAAGCTGGTCAACCCGGCTAACAAGCGTAAATACGATGTGATTGTCGTAGGCACTGGTTTGGCTGGAGCATCTGCAGCAGCCTCCCTTGCCGAGTTAGGATACAATGTGAAGGCTTTTTGCTTCCAAGATAGCCCCAGAAGAGCGCACTCAATTGCAGCGCAAGGGGGTATCAATGCAGCAAAAAACTACCAGAACGATGGGGATTCGATCTACAGACTTTTCTACGATACCATCAAGGGTGGAGACTACCGTGCTCGTGAGGGGAATGTCTATCGTCTTGCGGAGGTGTCCGTTAAAATTATCGATCAGTGCGTGGCGCAAGGAGTTCCCTTTGCTCGTGAATATGGAGGACTACTGGCCAACCGTTCTTTTGGAGGAGCCCAAGTATCCCGGACCTTTTATGCTCGTGGTCAAACAGGTCAGCAATTGTTGCTTGGTGCCTATTCGGCCTTGAGCCGTCAGGTAGCCAATGGCAAAGTGAAATTGTATCCGCGCACCGAAATGATGGATGTGGTAGTGATCGATGGACATGCCAAGGGCATTGTGACACGTAACCTAATTACTGGAGCTATCGAAACGCACGCAGCACATGCTGTTCTCCTATGTACAGGAGGTTATGGCAACGTGTTTTTCCTGTCTACCAATGCGATGGGTTCCAATGTGACTGCAGCTTGGAGAGCACACAAGCGTGGGGCATTTTTTGCAAATCCTTGCTTTACGCAGATTCACCCAACCTGTATTCCAGTTTCTGGAGACCACCAGTCGAAGTTGACCCTGATGTCTGAATCCCTGCGTAATGACGGTAGGGTTTGGGTTCCAGCTACGCAAGAGATTGCAGAGAAACTTAGAAAAGGGCAGATCAAAGGGAACGATATCAAAGAGGAAGACCGTGACTATTTCTTGGAAAGAAAATATCCTTCCTTCGGAAACTTGGTTCCTCGAGATGTAGCTTCCCGAAATGCCAAATATGTATGCGATGAGGGTCGTGGGGTCAACGAAACGGGTGAAGCCGTGTACCTAGACTTCCGTGATGCGATCAAGCGCGATACGAGAAAAATTATCGAACAGAAGTATGGCAACCTCTTTGAGATGTATAAGCAGATCACTGGAGAGGACCCTTACGATATGCCGATGATGATCTATCCTGCGGTACACTACACCATGGGTGGCCTTTGGGTAGATTACAACCTGATGACCACTGTACCTGGATTGTATGCCTTGGGTGAAGCCAACTTCTCCGAGCACGGTGCCAACCGATTGGGAGCTTCTGCTTTGATGCAAGGCTTGGCCGATGGATACTTTGTAGCTCCATACACTGTTGGGGATTATTTGGCCCAACTTGCACCGAAGCAAGTCGATGATACGCATCCAGAATTTGCGAGAATTAAGGAGGAAGTTCAAGGTCGAATCAACACACTTCTAAACATCAATGGCACCAAGCCTGTGGATTATTTCCACAAGCGATTGGGTAAAATTATGTGGAATGAGTGTGGAATGGCCCGAACAACCGAAGGACTGAAAGGTGCTAAGGCTGAAATTCAAGCCCTGAAAAAAGAGTTCTGGTCCAATGTTAAGCTAATGGGGACTAATGAAGAACTCAACCAAACACTAGAGAAGGCCAACCGTGTGGCGGATTTCTTGGAACTGGGAGAACTAATGGTGGACGATGCACTCAGCAGAAATGAATCCTGTGGAGGACACTTCAGAGAAGAATACCAAACTCCGGATGGGGAAGCCCTTCGTGACGACGAAAATTATGCCTATGTGGCCGCCTGGAAATACCTAGGAGAGGGCCAAGAGGAGGAACTTGTCAAAGAGGAGCTGGTCTACGAAAATGTCAAACTTACTCAGCGTTCTTATAAATAATTTGTAGGCAATCAGTTCAAGTAGACTTTGGTATTTTCTTTCCATTATGTCAGAAAAGTGAGAGTTCTTGACCTTAAATAAAACTAGCGTAGACAGATGAAATTGACTTTAAAAATCTGGAGACAGAAAAATACAGCGGACAAAGGAGGATTTGTTACCTATGTGGCAGATCATGTTTCCAAAGACATGTCTTTCTTGGAAATGTTGGACGTATTAAACGATCAACTTACTGAAAGAGGTGAGGATCCAGTACACTTTGATCATGACTGCAGAGAAGGAATCTGTGGAATGTGCTCCCTTTACATCAATGGCAAGCCTCATGGACCGCTGCAGACCACTACCTGCCAGTTGCACATGCGCTCCTTCTCAGATGGAGAGACCATCACCATTGAACCTTGGAGAGCTAAGGCTTTTCCCGTAGTAAAAGATCTAGTTGTCAATAGATCTGCCTTTGATCGGATTATCCAAGCGGGTGGCTATGTATCTGTCAATACTGGAGGGGTACCTGATGCCAATGAAATCCCTATTTCAAAGACGATCGCAGATCTGGCGATGGACGCAGCGCAGTGCATTGGTTGTGGGGCCTGTGTAGCAGCTTGTAAAAATGCCTCTGCCATGCTTTTCACCTCGGCCAAAATTTCCCAGCTTGCTTTATTGCCTCAGGGACAAGTAGAACGCAAAAGCAGAGCAGAAAATATGGTAGCTCAGATGGATGAAGAAGGTTTTGGTGCTTGTACCAACACGGGTGCCTGCGAAGCAGAATGTCCAAAAGGCATCTCTATCACTAACATTGCGCGCATGAATCGAGAGTATTTCTCTGCTGTGGTGAGCAGCGATAACATGTAAGATCAGAAGCATTGCAAACGAAAAAGGGTCAGATTTATCTGACCCTTTTTCGTTTGTTTTCTATTTGTAGTTCATCTGATTGATCCATTCTCGAATTAGAGCAACTCCTTCGGTATGGATGCTGGTTCTTCCGATCTCTGGCATGGCAACACCCATTTCGGTAGAATTCATGCGATGCACGAGAATGGATGCATCCGCCTGACCGGGTACGATATCGTAGGTGTGCTTGCCCGATCCCTTGCCTGCCGCCACTGGGGTTTTGAATACACCAAGCTTCAAAGGGTCTTTCTGGCCATAGGTAAGAAAAAGCCCAGATGTACTTGCAGGACCTTCTGCTCTGTGGCAATGGGAGCAGTTGATGTCTAGGTAAGCCATGGCACGGTCCTCTAGGGCTTGGCTTTTGTCTTCATAGTCAATTAGGCTGGGATGTGCTGCTTCGCCCAAGAAGCCTTCTAGCTTACCAAGTTTGGTCCAATGCGCCAATTGATTTTCAGGTCCTTCTTCAAAGGCAATGTCGTGGTTGAGGTGCCTGGTTTGCACGCCCAAGGGCGCTAAGGATTCATTTTTGTTGTGGCAGCTCTTGCATTGATTTTTGTTGGGAACGAGGTAGTTGATGATCTGTTCCTTTCCTGAATTGTCGATAAAGCGAACTTCCTTTTCAGCGCCCACCACCTTCAAGACGGCGTCTGTTTGGGAGGCATTCCAGACGTAGGGATAGGCTTGCCAGCCCGTTTCCTCGTGGATCATGAGACGGGTTTCGATAATCCTACGCTCTCCTTCCGGCTTTCGGAAATCAGCAGGATAGTAGAAATTCTTGATCAAGATCGTTCCCTGTGGCAAATTCAGTTCTTCTCCGGCAAGAATTGCTTTTTCTCCTTCAGGGAGGTATGCAAAGCGACTCTTGAGTGCATAGTCTGTAAACAAGGAGGAGGCAGGTTGGTAGGGAATTATTGATTCGTTGGGAGATAGGCTTGCGAGTTCTCCGTCAAAAAAGCCATAGGTGGAAAGTCTTCGGTAAGGAAACTTCCCTGAAGCATCTTCAGGAACCAAAATTTCTTCCGCTACAGTTGCTTGCATTTCCTCTTTCATGGCGGGCTGGCAGGACCAGAGCAGGGAAAGAAAAAGGCTTGCAATTGCCCATTTTGATAAATTGGGAGAGGTGGCTGCCATGATCACCGCGTTGTTGAATGAAGAACAGGCAAGGAACTTAGCCCTAGCCCTGCAGGGGAAGGCTTGCAGACCTCAAAGGGAGCATAGTCCTTAAATGACTCGATATTATCCTCACCTTCCATGAGGTAAAAATGCGTAAAACGTAGGTCCTTGATGCTGGGCTCTTGGATGCAAATGCGCATGGGATTGGAGTCAATGGAGGTGGCAAGGGACTCATCCCAAATTCCATCGTAGATGATGTCTTGGGTTTTAAGCCAGCCATGGGCATTGTA
>CAMDEU010000004.1 GCA_945897085.1 Spirosoma fluviale
TATGCCCGTTACCTCTACACTACAGGGAAATGGACCCAAGCCATGCAAGAATCTTTTCAAATCTTGGATCGAATTGATCAAAAGCAGTTTGGATATGAATCTACGAGTGGACGTTTTGCTGCATTTTATTTAGGAGAATACTTCTTTCGGGTAGGCAATAAGGCTGAGGCTAAAAAATATTATGCCAAGACAATCCTCTTTGGGGAAGAGTCGGAATCCCAAGAGAGTGGGTATTATTTGTTCTCCTTGATTTCGTTAGGAAAGATTGCAACAGCAGAGAAAAATAAGCCACTGGCAAGAACCTATTTCAATTCGGTGAAAAAATATGCCAAACGAAAGCATCCAGCCCATCAGGAAGCGAGAGATTTTATTAAAAAGAATAAACTGTAAGGTCTGCTAAATCTTATTTTTTCCCGTTTGCCATAGATAATTTGAATTCGTGGAATTATGGGATCCAAATAAGTGGATTATTTGTTTTAATGTTCGTAATCTTCAATAAAATTCGGATTTCGTCTTAAAAAACATTTGCTTACTCATAGAACTTTCATCATTTATTGTAAATTTGTACCACATAAAATTTGGTAAATCACAAAAAAATGGATAGTAGCATTCGAATTAAATTTGATAAAATTGATCGAAGTATTTTGGAAATACTTCAGAGCAATGCCAAAATTACCAATGCACAGCTTTCAAAGGATATAGGGCTCTCTCCAGCTCCCACCTTGGAGCGTGTGAAGAAATTGGAGCAATCTGGAATAATTAAGAGTTACCACGCGAAGTTGGATCCAGAGAAAATAGGTCTAGGTGTAAGCACCTTTGTAATGGTAAGCTTGGTTGGACACAACAAAGGAAATATTGATGCCTTTATGAAAGAAATTAACCTGATCCAGGAGGTAATTGAGTGTCACCATATCACTGGAACAGGTGATTTTATCTTAAAAATTATTGCCAAGGACATCATGGCATACCAAAAATTGATGCTTGAAAAGGTCTCTGAAATCAAAGAAGTAGATTCCATGCAATCCATGGTGATTCTTTCTACTTTTAAGGACTCCAAAGTACTTCCTATTCCAGCTTAATTTTCAATAAAGAATAGTAAGGGTGGCGGTGCCACCCTTTTTTTTTTGAATGCCATGAAAGAAAACCCCTGGAAAACTAAGTCCAAAGCAACGGTATACGAGAATCCTTGGATTCGTGTGGAGCATCACGAAGTGATTACCCCTGCGGGTAAGGATGGAATTTATGGGAAAACCCATTTCAAAAATAAAGCAATTGCGATTCTTCCCCTAGATCAACAAGGGAATACCTGGTTGGTAGGTCAATACCGCTATGCACTTGATGCCTACTCTTGGGAAGTGCCTATGGGTGGTGGACTTTTGGAGCTGGATACGCTTGCTTCTGCAAAGCGAGAATTGAAAGAGGAAACTGGGCTGACTGCTAGCCAGTGGACTGAGCTGCAGCTGATTCATACGTCCAACTCTGTAACTGACGAGGTAGGCTATATTTTTTTGGCAGAGGGACTTACGGAGGGGCAACCAGAATTTGAAGATACTGAAGACATCAGCATCAAAAAACTTCCTTTCGTGGAGGCTTTGGAATGGGTGATGATGGGAAAAATCACCGATTCCTTGTCGGTAATTGCGATTTTTAGGGTAGCAAGAGCATTGGGATATTGATCGGATGGCAGTTAGCAAAGAGATAAAAACCACCTTTCTTTTGGCTTATCCAGTGATGCTCAGTCAATTGGGTCAGGTAGGGGTAGGGGTAGCTGATTCCATGATGGTAGGGCGACTTGGGGCACTAGAACTTGCCGCATCCTCTTTAGCCAACAGTATTTTTTTTGTTGTCCTCATGTTTGGAATTGGGATTTCTATGGGGTTGACGCCCTTGGTGTCCAAGGCCTATGGAAAAGGAAAGAGCAATCAAATCTCTAGGTTGTTTAGCAATAGCTTATTCATTAATTTTTTAACCAGCCTGGTTTTGTTTGGTCTGATTCTTTTATTTTCGCAAAACCTTTCCATCTTAAATCAGACTGAAGAAGTAGAAGTTTTGGCCTTGCCATTTTTATTGATCATTACGGCATCTTTAATTCCGTTAATGGTGTTTCAAACCTTCAAGCAGTTTGTCGAAGGCCTTTCACAGACCAAGCAAGCCATGTTCATCACCATTGCTGCCAACTTGGTCAACGTTTTCTTGAATTGGCTATTGATCTGGGGACATTGGGGCTTTCCTGAACTTGGATTTTTGGGAGCTGCCTGGGCAACCTTAATTTCACGCGTTTTGATGATGGTACTGATGGGAGGCTATGTGCTTACCTCCAAGCGCTACAATGACTTTAAAATTCAAATTTTCCGATTCAAACCCAATTGGACACTTTGCAAGCGGATTTTGAAAATAGGTATCCCTACGGGCTTTCAATTTATTTTTGAGGTATCGGCATTTAGCGCCGCAGCGATTATGATGGGATGGATAAGTGTAAATGCACTCGCTGGACATCAAATCGCACTCAATTTAGCCTCTATCAGTTACATGATGGCAACGGGTGTAGCTACTGCTGGCATGATTCGGGTGAGTCATTACATTGGTAAAGAAGATTATGTAGGGATGAAAGAAGTTGGACGGGTGGTATTCGGAATGGTATCAGCCTTTATGTTTGTGTGTGCGCTTCTGTTTTTTGCCTTCCGATTTTACCTGCCTACCCTCTACATTGATGATCCTGAGGTAATTTCACTGGCAGCCTCGCTATTGATTTTGGCTGGATTTTTCCAAATTTCAGATGGCATACAGGTAGTTGGCTTGGGTGTGTTGCGTGGGATGGAGGATGTAAAAGTTCCCACGCTAGTAACCTTTTTTGCGTATTGGGCATTAGGTCTTCCGCTGGGCTATCTTCTAGCATTTAAGTTTGCTTTTGGAGAAAGTGGGATTTGGATTGGATTGCTCATTGGACTTACAATTACGGCAGCCCTACTTTTTTACCGGTTTGAACAGCTAAGCAAGAAAAAGGGGCTTCTTTCAAAATCAGACTAGGGATTGCTATAATTTTTTATCCGTTTCAATGAGATTTCCAGGGGAAGGCCTATCTTGGATCACCTTTTCGACAAAATTATGAAACGACTATTTCTCTTTATCGGTACCTCTTTTTTAGTGTTTAACAGCTGGGCACAGCAACCTGCCGTACTTTCGGTACGAGAGCAGGCAGCAGTAATCGACACCTGGTTGGAAGATCGAATTCAGCAGGTACTTCCCACCTTGATGACTGAGACGGGAATAGATTTTTGGATAGTAGTGTCCCGCGAATACAATGAAGATCCAGTTATCCGTACACTTTTACCTGCTACCTGGCATGCGGCTCGCAGACGTACCATCCTGGTCATGTATCAGCCCAGCCCTAATGCTCCCATAGAAACCTACGCAGTGGCGCGCTACGACGTTGGTAAATCCTTTAAGAAAGCTTGGAATCCCGAAGCACAACCTGATCAATGGAAAGCGCTTCTAGAGATCATTGAAGCCAAGAAACCTAAAAAAATCGGTTTGAACTTCTCTAAGGATTATGGGCATGCTGATGGACTTACGCACTTCGATTACGAAGAGTTGATGCGCTACTTGTCTCCTCAAGAGCAGTCTAAAGTGGTTTCTGCACAAACCTTAGCCGTGCGCTGGTTGGAAACAAGAACAGCGGCAGAAATGGCCGCCTACAAGCATATTCAAGAATTGGCTCATTACATCATTGCTGAAGGGCTGTCCGATCGGGTGATCACCCCAGGCGTGACCACAACGGAAGATGTGGTGTGGTTTTATAGAGAGAAAATCAAGGAGATGAAGCTGGACACCTGGTTTCACCCTACAGTAGATATTCAAAGACCGGATCCAAGCTCTCAAGAAGCTTCCAGATCTTTTGCCATTCGCCCGAGCGAGCAAGTGATTTTACAAGGGGACCTACTTCATATTGATTTTGGAATCAGCTATTTGCGCCTGAATACCGATACGCAAGAGTTAGCCTACGTACTCAAGGCTGGGGAGACAGAAGTTCCTGGGTACTTGCAAGATGCCTTGAAGGTGGGAAATAGGTTGCAAGATGTCCTGACCACCAATTTTGTAGTGGGTAAAACAGGCAATCAAATCTTGAAGGCTGCTAGAGATCAAATGCAAAAAGAAGGCATCCGCGGTACCATCTACACCCACCCTTTGGGATATTACGGACATTCAGCCGGGCCGACCATTGGGATGTGGGACAACCAAGGGGATACGCCTGGAGCGGGGGATTTTCCGATGCATGCCCACACAGGCTACGCCATCGAGTTGAATGCCGTAGTTTTTGTAAAAGAATGGAACAAGGATGTTCGCGTTTTACTTGAAGAAGGGGCTTATTTTGATGGGAAAAAGGTCACTTATTACAATGGTAGACAAAAATCCATCCTCGCCATCCCTCGGAAAAGTGATTACCTAGGATACTAAATCAGCACTATTTTTTCGGTCACTTTTGATGAACATCAAAATTAGAAAGCCGAGAAAAGCGATGCCTGCTGAAAAGAGAAAGGCAGTTTTAAAATTCTCGGGCTTGCTATTGTACAACCAGCCTGAGATGAGAGCTCCCAGCCCAATTCCTAGTTCCAGGAAAATATACATCGTTGCCAAAGCTCTCCCCCTAAAATTTTCTAGGGATCGATCTACCACCCAAGCTGTGGTGGTCGGGCTGTACATGCCTACTGCCGCTCCAAAAAGTACGGCAGAACCGAGTAGCATCTCCTTACTTGTTGCAAAAGCCACGGCAATCATAGCCAATACCATGACGACACTCGCTACCCGCATCACTTTTACTCGACCGATTCGATCCGATGCTCTCCCAGCGATCAATCGAATACCAAGGGAGGAGAGCGTAAAAACCGCAAAGAATAGCCCTTTATTTTTGATGCCAAGGAAGCTAGAAAGGTCGGGAATTAAGGTGAGGACCACCCCAAAGGAAAAGACAGACAAAAAGAGGATGGTAGACGGAAGTAGTACTCGTTTTTCCAGGATTTCGTTCTTTTCTAACTTGAATAAATGCAGTTTAAGCGGTTCTTTTTTAGGCAGTGTTTCTTTCAGGCGAAGCAAAATTAGAATCGAAAAAATCGCAGTAAAAGCGGCTGCATAGAAAAGTACATCGAGGGGCCAGATGCTTGCTATCCAGCCTCCTAGCGCTGGTCCAGCAGCCATTCCCAAGGATCCAAAAAGCGATTGCATCCCCAATGCTTCTCCACGCTGAGCAAATGGAACCGTATCGGCAACATACGCCGATGTACCAGTTGGGGTGAAGCCTGCAGAAAAACCATGTGCAAATCTGAGAAACAAAAAACCACTTACAAAGTGAAGGAGGGGGTAGCTTAAGCCAACCACAAAGCAGACACTTGCTCCAAAGATCATCACGGGAATTCGACCAATTTTATCTGCAAGCTTCCCACTGAAGGGTCTAGAGAGCCCTGCGGACAGGGTAAATAGGGCGATAATCCATCCCTTATAGGATTCTCCTCCCATGGAAGTTAAGTAAGCAGGTAGCTCAGGAATAATCATGTTGAAGCTCGAAAAAAATAGAAAACTACTCAAGGAGAGTAGAAAAAAATCGAGCGTAAAGAAGGAGGGGAGTAGCCTCATGGTAGGGATGAGCAATGGAAAGGCCGAAGATGATTTCCTCGGCCTAGTAACTTAGTCTTTGTTTGCACTTTCCTCGCTTTGTGCAAGAAGGAATGCTTTCATAAATTCATTCAATCCTCCATCAAGGACGCCTTGAGCATCGGAGGTTTCATGACTGGTTCGGTTGTCCTTGACCAACTTATAAGGATGTAGGACATAGTTTCGGATTTGAGAACCAAAGTCCACGCGTAGTTTGGAGGATTCAATTTTTGCGATTTCCGCATTTCTTTTCTCCAACTCCAATTGGTAAAGCCTAGACTTCAACATCTGCATGGCCAATTCTCGGTTGGCAAGCTGCGAGCGCTCCACTTGGCACACGACTACAATACCGGTAGGCTTGTGTGTCAATTGTACCTTGGTTTCTACCTTGTTCACATTTTGACCACCCGCACCACCAGATCTGGAAGTATGTAGTTCCACGTCTCCAGGATTGATGTCGATTTCGATCGAATCGTCTACTTCTGGATAAGCGTAAACCGAGGCAAAGGAAGTATGTCTTCGACCCCCAGAGTCAAAAGGAGAGATTCGTACCAGTCGGTGGACTCCCGTTTCTGATTTTAGAAAACCATAGGCTAGGGGCCCTTCAAAAAGAAGGGTGGCGGATTTTATCCCCGCTACTTCTCCGGGTTGCATATCGACTTCGCGTACTTTGTAGCCATTTTTTTCTCCCCACATGATGTACATACGCATCAGGATGGATGCCCAATCGTTACTTTCTGTTCCGCCAGCACCTGGGTTGATTTCAAGAACTGCATTGAGTTGGTCTTCCTCAGCAGAGAGCATTTTCTTGAGTTCGAGCTCTTCGACTGCATCCTTGCTAAGGAGGTAGTCTTTTTTAAGCTCTTCCTCGGTTACTTCTCCTGCAGTAAAAAACTCATACAATACCTCCAAGTCCTCAATTTTCTGGTCCACGCTTTCGAAAGCAGACGTCCAGCCTTTTCTGGCTTGAATTTGTTTCATGGTTTTTTCAGCTTCATCTGGGTTATTCCAGAAATCAGCTTGGGCCGATACGGCCTCTAGGTCTTGGATTTCTACTTTCTTACGATCGTAGTCAAAGATACCTCCTCAAAGCCGATGTGCGGGCTTTCAAGTCTTTCAGTTGGTCTGAAGTCATCTGTCTAAGTTAAAAATGTGATGCGAAAATCGGAAAAAATCTCGGTTTTACCAGCCAATGCCCTTACTCAATTTCAAGGAGGACGAGCTGAATCTTGTTTTTGTCCGAGAGCTTAAAAGTTTTGTAGCGAAGAGGCAGCAGTGCCAGTCCAGTACCTAAAAGCAGCGCAGATGCTTTGGCTACCCCAGCACTGATCTTCAGCTGTCCTTTTTGGGTTATACTGTTGATTCCTTCCAAACCAATAATCATGCTTCCAGCTCCTAATGAAAGCGCTGTTAGATTATTCAAGGTTCGATTTCTTGGATCTTTTCTTTGAATATGGATCTCCAAAATATCCGATGGCTTCAAGATATTTTCGCTTAAATAAAGGAATTCCGTATCTAAGTTTACGAGTATATCGGTGACAAAATACCCGATTTTTTTGCTTTTGTAGGTGATGGTTTCTCCAGGGTAAAAGCGGATTTGAGTTTTTTGATTGGAACCTCTTTTGAGGAGTAGGAATTTTCTGGGCTGCTCTTGGGCATGAATTGGCAGGGTAAAAAGGCCAATCAGGAGTATTGTCAGTACTGCCGTAACGATTACTGTGAATTTAAAGCGTACTTTTTTCATTTAGTAGTTCAGATGCTGAGCATCCAGTGATGGGTGTCTTGGAGTTCTCCGTATTTGATCCCATCTAATGTTTTGAGTGCATGCTTTGAGAAAGCATCGGCCGCCGATTCTGGAAGAAAATAATCTTTCCCGTTGACATGGATTTTATGAATGAAAGCAATTGTTGCTGCGGTGCCTACACCAAAAGCTTCTTCCATGGTTCCGTTCTCCAAGGACTCTTGAAGTTCAGCGACCGTAAGGAAGCGCTCTTCTAGTTTCTGACCCCAATCTTTTGCAAGTTGGATGACAGATTTTCTCGTGATTCCTTTAAGGATGGTTCCCTTCCCGGTAGGTGCCGTGATGAGGGTACCCTTAATTTTAAACATGACATTCATGGTCCCACTTTCTTCAATTTGGCTATGGGTTTTTCCATCGGTCCACAAAAGTTGGTCATAGCCCTCTTGTTGTGCAAGCTGTGCAGGATATAGGGAAGCAGCATAGTTTCCAGCAGCTTTTGCCTCGCCGGTTCCGCCCTCTGTAGCTCGGGTATAGTTAGTTTCTACTTTAACCGAGACCGGTTTGGTGTAGTAGGCGCCCACTGGACTGGTAAAAATCATGAATCTATAGCTCTCGGAAGGCCTTACTCCCAAGTAATTGTCCATCGCAAACATGAACGGGCGGATATACAAACTAGATCCTTTTTCTTGAGGAACCCATTCTCGATCTAGGTCCAACAAGGAACGAAGGGCTTCTATGAAGTGCTGCTCGGGAAACTCTGGCATACACATTCTCTTGGCTGATTCATTTAGCCTTCTGGCATTCGACTCAGCCCTAAAGACAAGTACATCTCCCTTTTTAGTTTTGTAGGCCTTCATGCCCTCGAAAATTGCTTGCCCGTAGTGAAGGGTGGCATTTCCAGGATAAATATCCATAGGACCATAAGGGACTATTCTAAAATCTCCCCAAGCACCATTTTGATAGTCCGCGATAAACATGTGATCCGAAATCACTTTCCCAAAAACTAAGGAGGAGAAGTCGGTTTCTGATAGTTTAGAGTGACTCGATTTTGTCAATGAAATGTTCGGTGAGCAAGGCATGGGTGCTTAAATTACATTACAGCGCGAGAAATAGGATTTAGCAATTGTAGAATATCTAAAACAAGAGATTATCGATTTGCTTGGTTTAATAACGTGGCTTCCAGGTAACTTCTTCCACCTCAAGCTCCTGCGCCATTTTTCGACCCAAGACAAATAGAAAATCAGAAAGTCGATTGAGGTATTGGATAACGAGTTCAGCTACTTGCTCCTCGGAGGCAAGCTCTACTACTATGCGTTCGGAACGCCTGCAAACGGTTCTAGCTAAATGGCAAAATGAAACTGCAGTATGCCCACCGGGGAGAATAAAAGCAGTAAGCATTGGAAGTTCAGCTTCCATAGCGTCCATTTCTTTTTCCAAAACTTCCACATCTTGGGGATGCAGATCTGGTTTTTTTACCTTGTTTTTTCCTGGGACAGTTGCCAAATCCGCCCCAATCGTGAACAGGCGGTCTTGAATCGTTTTGAGCAGGTCAGTCCTTTTTTTATTCACTTCCTGATCTCGAAGTAGGCCAATGTAGGCATTTAATTCATCCAAGGTGCCATAGGCATCTATCCGTAGATCTGATTTGGGTACCCGTACTCCGCCCAACAAGGAGGTGATTCCTTGATCCCCTGTTTTGGTGTAAATTTTCATATCAGTCTAGCATACATATTTTCTTCAATCGAATTTCTACCTGAATTAGGCAGTTGTCACTAGAGCTCGGTTAGGATTTGAATTGACCTTATCTGATTCAACCAAGCCATCCCGAAGGCGTACGATGCGGTGTGCATAATGGGCAATATCATCTTCGTGGGTTACCATGATAATCGTATTTCCTTTGGAATGTAGCTCATGAAAAAGCTCCATGATGCCATAGGAAGTTTTAGAGTCCAAGTTACCGGTTGGCTCATCTGCCAAAATGATGCTTGGGCTGTTAACTAATGCTCTAGCAATAGCCACGCGTTGTCGCTGACCACCTGAAAGTTCGTTTGGGCGGTGTGTTGTTCGGTCGCCTAAACCCACACTGTCTAACGCTTTGAATGCGATTTCTTGGCGTTCTGATTTGGAATAGCCTGCATATACCAGGGGAAGTGCCACATTATCTAGGCAGGTGGCTCTTGGCAACAGGTTGAAAGTTTGGAATACGAAGCCAATTTCTTTGTTTCGAATTTCTGCCAGCTCATTTTCACTCATGTCGCTGACATCCTTTCCTGCAAGTACATAGCTGCCGGAGGTAGGAGAGTCCAAGCATCCGATGATGTTCATCAAGGTAGATTTTCCTGATCCAGAAGGACCCATGAAAGCGACATATTCTCCTTTATTTACGCTAATGCTAACCGATTTCAATGCCTCAATAATTTCAGAACCCATTTTATAGGTTTTATTGATTTCGTGCGTTTCAATGACTTTGCTCATGGTGTTATAGGTTTACTTGTTGGTTTAGCAATATGGAAAGGTACTCATTTGAATTAAAAATACATGAAAACTCTCAATACACCTCACCCAATATTCCTTCAATTTCTTCTTCACTCATCCAGCTCTTCATTTCTTCTCGTGCTTCTGCTGCATACCGATCCAATCCAAGTGCTTGCGCTGCCTTGACCTTCTCTGACCAGAGAAGTGGATCTTTATTAAATTCACTGGCAGATTGAAGCAGTTCGTAGGCAACCAATCGATCCTTTGTTTGCAAGGCTGCACTCCAGATTAAAGGACTGTAATAGGGATTAGCGGTGAGTTCCTCCGAGGAACCTATAAATCTGGTAAATGAGCGTAAAGAATTCGCATTGGTCCAATCTGGTGCCTGAAGAAATGCAGCTAAATCTGCAAAGCGATCTGTTTTTCCTTTCAAAAACACCCCAATCTCCTGCAGCTGCGGCGGCGTCAGGCCATGGGCCTTGTGACTTAGCAGCCTCAAGGCCATTTCTAACTTGAAGTCAGGAGAAGTTATAGTTTTCCAATCAGTAAAGAGCGCTTTTGGGAGGGATTCGTTAAACCGCCCTCTAAACACCAACTCATTTTGAATCCCCTCATTTTCAGAGTTAGCCTCTGGATTTCCAGCTATTCGCTCTGATTGCCATTTTTGAATTCCTTCATGGATGGGGAGTTGGGCCTGAAATCCTTTGTCATTAGCATAAGCAAAGTCCTTCGCAGCTTTTTCAAAATCGAGCTGTTGGGCGAGAATAAGTCCTGACAAATTGAGGTAATAGGCAGCATCGCCAGGGTTTCTAAAGGCTAGGCCGTTTAAGTTTTTGACGGCATCGTTGATTCTTCCCGCTCCCAAACTCCTAAGTATGGCTGTTTCTTGAAACTGCATGGTATACTCCAGAAAGTCTTCTCTCTTCGCTAAGGAATCCAAAAACTGAAGGTCAGCACTGGGATCTTCCAGGTTTTGCGTCGCTAATAAATTACGGTACCCAGCCTGAAGAAGGAGAGGGGATCTTTCCTTTTCAAGCAAAATTTTCAAGCTTTCCAAGTATTTGGAATCTACTACTCCGCCACTTTTTCTCTCTGCCGCAACCTGATTGATCAGGAGAATAAGGTCTTCTTCGGCTTTGGGAACCGCTACTTTTTTTCCGAGTTTGACAGAAACAGCAAGCCAATTGGCAGAAGCCAACGGATTGTTTTTGGAGAGGTCGGCTAGAAGAGCAAGCGCTTCCTCGTCTTTTTTGACAAGGGTATAAAGTAAGGCTAGATTTTGGCTGAGGTAATGATTTTTTGGAAAAAACTTCAAACCATTTTCGAGGTAAAATACTGCCTCAAATGGCTTGTTCTCACGTTGAAGCCGTTCAGAAAGGAGTAGGATGTTGTCAACCTGCGGAGCCAGATCAAAACTTTCTTCCAAGTGTTCTTTGGCTAAACTAGGTTGGTTCAGTTCAAAAAGGAGTTGCGCAGTTAAATTTTTTGCTTTGGGATTGTATCGATAGCGATCCCAGCTATTTTCATACAGAATACTTGCTTCGAGCTTTTGATTCGTTTGATAGTAGTAATCCCCTACAATATTGCTGGTTAAAGAGCTGATATGAGAGGCGATTATGGCTTCTAAATAGGTGATAATTACCATAACTGCAATTGTTCCTCCGATTCGCAGGTGGTAATAAGGAAGAATAAATGGCTTGTAAAGTACTGGATGAACAGGCTTTCCTTGGTGCATTAGCGGGAAAAAGTTGATCCCTAGGTAAATGAAAAAGAAAAGAGAGAAGCCAAGTTGGGAGTAAATAATCAGGTGTTTAACTAGCTCTTCCCCCGCTTGGTTATGTGAGAAAGTCAACTTCCAAATTGTCCATAAGGTGCTAGCAAGGCCCAATAGGTACAAGGTTTGGAGAATCTGTGACGAGCCAGCTAAATTTCCACTTTGAGCCAGCTTCTCTCGTGTCGAAATCCAACCCAACACCCCCAAAGGAAAGATCAGGTATAGGGGTGAAAAATTAGCGATAGGTAATTGAACATCTCCTCTAAGGTTGAGCAGTAAATAGAAAAGTAGTCCTAGATAGAGTAAAGCTACCACTGCAAATTGAATGCTTGTTTTAAAAGGTAGACCTGCGTTGGCTCTTGAAATAAGAATTAGCAGTCCCGAAAGAACCCCATGCCCTTGCCAAAAAATCCATGCCATGCTCATCCCTAAGCCTATAATTAGACTTTGTTCTGACAGATAAAGGCTAGGTTGGATAATTGGACTGCTGTAGATTAAGGCTGTTACCGTGCCTCCTGTAGTCCCGGCAAGTACCAGCCAACGGACCCAAAAGGATAACTGGCTCCAGATATGGAAATAAATCGTAGGAATCAGCGTGGCAGCTATAAGTAGCAGCAAAGGAAGGTTTGAACTAGGTCCTCCAATGTTTAGTCCATTCAGGTTTGAGACGGTAAGGAGCATAATCCACCCAATGCCAGCCCCTAAAAACGGAATTTTTTTAAAGTGGCTGAGACTTGCGAGCACCGTCACGGAGAGAATAAGAATAAAAACTCCGAATAGGTGATTTTCAGTGGGAGTAAAGGGGTAGGGAGTCACCTGGTAATTTTGGAAAACTAGAAAGTGATCTACTTGGATGGGAATAGCGACTGAACCCAGATTTACCAAGGAAAAGGGGACAGGTAACCTATCTACAAAAGCACCTGGTTGGAGGTTGGGATTAGAGAAAGAAGGGCTAAACAGCCCATAGGATGCAAGGATGATCCCTGATCCCATGCAAAAGAATGCCACTAGTTTGCCTAGAGAAAATGTTTTGAAGTGAATAGGCATATTATTCCATTATTTTGGGAACGCTAAAGAAGCCATTCTCCTTTTTAGGCGCATTTTTTAAAGCTTGTTCTTGTGTGAGTTGTACCCCAACTTCATCTGTACGGAAGGCATTGATTTCTGAAGACATGCTCGTAAGTGGAGCTACATTTTGGGTATCTATTTCTTGAAGCTGGGCGACCCAATCCAGGACCTGAGAAAGGTCGGCGCTCATTTTTTCCGCTGCCTGGGTATCAAAATTTAATCGAGCCAAATGCGCGATTTTTTGTAAGGTTACCTGATCAAATTTTTTCATGAGGAGAGACGGAAGTTTTAGCTGGGGTTTGCTTGGGTCCCAGGCGCACTAATTGATGGATTGTCTTTCAGCAATTGTTCCTGAATCACTTCAAAGCATCGTTGCTTGAGAGCCTCATCGGTCAGGTATTCCTGAGGATTTAGCGCTTGATGCAGGACTATTTTAGCAGGAATTCGCTTAAAAACTAATTCTTTTTGGTCCGGCAAAATTACATGATTGTAGGATAAGGTGACAGGAATGATGGAGATTTGTTTATCCATAGCTAGTCGAAAAGCCCCATTTTTAAAAGGAACTAAATGTGGTGGATTTTGCGTGTAAATGCCGCCTTCAGGAAATAAAACCATGCTGCTTCCTCGATCTAGGGCCAGGCCTGCTCTTCGCATGGTTTCGGCCCTGCTCTTGACTCGACTTCGGTCTACCGCGATGTGTAGGTTTTTGAAATAGTACCCAAAAAAAGGAGCCTTTCGAATGGATGCTTTGCCAACAAAAACAGCATCTCCAGGAACAAAACCCATCATTGGCACATCTAGATAGCTAAAATGATTGGCCAAGAAGATATAGGATTTTCCTTTTTCAAGCTTGCCTTCAACTTCAACTTTCACTGGAAGGAAGATGATCGAAAAGAGGGTTTTAGCCCAGTACTGATTGATTTTTCTCCCATACTTATTCCATGCTGGAACCCAGATGCAACAAAGGAAAAAAGGGAATAAGATTGCAAAAGTCAGCATACCCGCGACTACGACATAATAGGTGTAGATCCGGTTTCCCCACTTAGTCATGGTTGATCATTGCATGAGTGACTTGGGTGAAATAATTTAAAAGTTCCTCTCGAACTTCTTGTTCTAGGGCAACTTTGTCAAGCGCGTTTAACATGGTATTCATCCAATACGACCTCAACTTGGCATCAATTTCCCACTGCATGTGGCGCATTCGAAGCCTGGGATGCCCCCGTTCTTCAGAATAGGTTTGTGGACCTCCAAGTACTTGAACTAAGAATAAATAGATGCGCCGTTCAGCAGCCTCTAAATCTTCTGAGTTCAAGCTTCGTAGTTCAGGGATTTTGCGAACTTCTTCGTAGAAGTTTTTTGCTAATTCCTGAAGAGAAGCTTCACCGATGCGGGGATGAAGTGAGCCTAAGGAGTTCATGCATTAAAATTAGCCAATTTTGACTTTTAGGCCTCCCATTTTTTTACGCGTAGGGAGGTTCCTTCGGTTGAGATGACCTCGATTGCTTCCCCTTGTTCTAAAAATTCGCCTCGGGAATAGGCATCGTAGATTTCTCCGTCAATCTCCACCCTACCGCTCGGCCGAAGTCTTGAATGGACTTTACCAGTTTTTCCAAGCAAACTTTCAGCATAGATTCTCGAAGTATATCCTTGGGAGCTTTCTTGGGTACTGGCTAAAGTCAAGTGCTTGAATGCCCCCCACTCATTTACTTTAGGGGTTAGCCAAAACACCATTCCAACAGCCGCCAATGCAGATAAAATTACTGTTAGTAAGGCTCCAAAAAGTTGAGAGGAGGGAACCAATTCAAAATCAAATGCTTGATTGGGTAGCATTCCCAGTACCAGCCCACCCAAGGTCAGGACAATTCCAGCTACTCCAAATACCCCAAATCCAGGAAGGATAAAAAACTCTACTGCGAGTAGGATGATGCCAATGACAAAAGCTAAAATTTCCCAATTTTCCGCTAATCCATTAAGGTAATAGGGGATAAAATACAAGGCGGCTGCACTCAGGGCAATTGCTAGCGGGAACCCTATTCCAGGAGTTTGTAATTCGAAATAAATCCCACCGATAATCAAAATAATCAAAATACCACTTACTGCCGGGCTCAAGAAAAAGGAAACAATGGAGTCTACCGTTTTCTCTTCGTAAGCAATGACTTGAGCAGACTGCAGGTTTTGAGCTGCCAAAATTGCTTTTTGGGAGGTGTATTCCCCTTCACAAAACCCATTTTGAATGGCCTCGGCCACCGAAAAAGTTATCACGGAGGTCGCATCGGATATTCCGGCCACTACCAACTTTTCATCGACCATTGCCTCAGCAATTTGTG
This sequence comes from Spirosoma fluviale, assembly GCA_945897085.1. Classification (GTDB taxonomy): domain Bacteria; phylum Bacteroidota; class Bacteroidia; order Cytophagales; family Cyclobacteriaceae; genus Algoriphagus. The sequence continues at coordinate 15,032 of CAMDEU010000004.1, forward strand.
GGTTGCGCCCGGTAGCCTCTGCGGTGCTGCGCATCATCGAGCGCATATAGGACTGGTATTTATCAGGCGCGGCAGTTCCATCTGCTCCATTGACGACCGTGGCAGCACCTATGCTGGATCCAGGAGCCATGTAAATGCTATCGCAGGCAATGGAAATTAGTGCACCTGCAGAGGCAGCATCCTTATTGATAAATACATATACTGGTATTTTGGATTCCAGTATTCGGGTTCGGATCTCATCTGCATCTGTAACAGCGCCGCCATAGGTATCCATTTCGATAAGAATCAGATCTACCTGTAGCACTTCTGCCTGTTCCATTGCCAATTTTACACGGCGATTCATCACGGGATCAATATCTTGATCAATTTTAAATGTGAATACCTTTTTACGATTTTCCTGAGCAGGTAAAAATCCCGTTGAGATCGTCAATACGGCAAGTATTAGGAATAGAAATCGATTCATGTATGGTTCTTTTGACTTGTTGTAAGCTTCGGCTTAGCTTGGATCAGTGGTCCAATTTTAAAACTAATTTTTTACTAAAAAGTAAAGCTTTAAATTAATGAAAGTTAACGTTTTCAACTTGAATAATGAGGGATGAAGGTTATTTTTGTTGACTTGCTTACTCGTCTTACTTGATTCACTTTATTTTCTCTTCTTGCTATGTTCGGTAGATTCAAACTCCTCGCCTTCAGTTTTTTTCTGTTTGTCGGATTCCAGTCTGCTGTCCTCGCAGCACCTGAAGATCGATTAGATTCTATTGGGGTTCAGAAAGTAGGAGATAAGATCTTCATCCTCCATCAGGTGATTGGCCAGGAAACCTTATTTTCCATTTCAAGGAGGTATAAAGTTCCCATGTCCGAGATTCAACAAGCCAATGAAACATTGAAGCAAGGAATAATAGATGGGCAAACACTGCTAGTGCCTTATGGTCAATCGAGTGCGAGTACGGAATCCGTGGTATCCACTGCCCCCGTTGTCGCTACTCCCGATCCTGCTCCTACCACTGTTGCAAGTACTACAGTGGTTGAATCTCCTACGGTTACCCCTACGACTACACCGATTACTGTTCCGGTTTCAACTTCTAGTACTGAAGTGAAAGTCGAGAAACCAACGACAACCTCAACAATGGAGCCAACGCCCACTACCACTTCCAAACCAGTAACTACCACCACTATCCAAAAAGTTAGGTCCACCCATAAGGTAAAAAGCGGTGAGTCATTATCTACCATTGCAAAAAAATATAAGGTAACAGTAGCCGAACTAAAATCTTGGAATTCCTTGACTACTGATAAGGTTTTGGTGGGTCAATCCTTAAAGATGATCATTAAGAAGGCCGTAACTGTAACCCAAAGCGACCCTGAGCCAAAAAAAGAAGTTATAGCTACCAAAGAAGAGGTGAAGGAAGAAGTCAAAAAAGATCCTCCTATAGTTGTTGAAAGGAAAGTTGAGGAACCCAAAGAAAATAAGGCGGTGGCCATTTCTACCACCGGGAATACTACTACCTCAGGTGAATGGATTTCTCATACTGTGAAATCTGGTGAATCTTTATTTTCACTTTCTAAACAATATGGAACATCGATTGAGGAATTAATTCAATGGAATGCCCTGACCTCCAACAATCTAAAAGTAGATCAATCGATAAAAGTAGCTCGAGCTACTGTGGCAGTTACACCTGTACCTGTGATTGAGGAAGTAAAAACTGAGTCGATACCGGTTGTTGCTGCTCAGCCGAAGCAGGAGAATACAGTAACAAATACTTCGGGGGGATTTACCAATACCAAAGAGTCTGGTTTGGCTGAGGTTATTCCAGGTTCAGAAGCAAGTAAAAAGTATTTGGTACTGCACCGAAATGCTCCAATTGGCAGTGTGATTCGAGTAAAAAATGAGGAAAATGACCTAACCATCTTTGCTCGTGTCGTGGGCGTTTTGCCTGAGACAGGGGACAATACTAAAGTGCTGATCAAACTTTCGCAAGCAGCATTCGAACAATTAAAAGGGGTAAATTCACGATTTCCTGTAGAGATCTTGTACTAAAAAGGTGCTGGTTTTCTTTCTCTAGTTGAATGGCAGGGTTATTTACCTGCCTATTTTTAAGAATTCTTCCCCTAATTTTTAATGTCAAAAATCCAGCTGTTCTTTCACCATATTTTCCGAATTATTTGGAACACCATTTTTGTGCTTTCATATCCCATTTTGGCAAGCTTTGGGCTAATTTTTATAGGGCTTACATTTTTGTTTTCGAAGCTTTCCCAGCTACTGAATCTATTAAATCCGGAAAGTAAAAAAAGAATAATACTGGCCACAGCATGGGAAATCCTACCTAATTCCAATGATTTTTTTGAATCAAAGGTGGAAAAACAAATCCTTTTTGGACCGATAGGGGTAAGGCTGAGACGGAAGGATGGCGTACCTACCGTCTTGAGTGATCATGTTTTTGGAAAAAAAGTGAGTAAAATAGAGGAGGGTTTCATTTTGGAAAAATGGAATACGTTAGAATCCACAGCACTACCTGATTTTGATATTTGCCTCTATAATCCGGAGCTAGATAGCATTCGCTTTCTGACCCAAATCAGCTCCTTTGACTGGCACCTTGCCGAAATAAAGGACACCAAATTGGTTTTCAAATGGTTTGATGGTACGCAAGGAGGAGAGAGACTCGTACAACTATGAACCAAGAAATCAAGGATTTTTTAGATCAAAAAGTAGCGCTTTACAACAGGCCTAATTTTATTGAGTTAGATCCTATTTCTATTCCTCATCGTTTCCATAAAAAACAAGACATTGAGATTGCAGGCTTTTTTGCAGCAATCCTAGCTTGGGGTCAACGAAAAACGATCCTCAACAAATGTATAGACCTACTGGGGCGCATGGACAATTCGCCTCATGATTTTATGGTCAATCATACTGAAGGGGATTTAAAAGCGTTTCTTGGCTTCAAACACCGAACCTTCAATGAAGTAGACGCCCTTTATTTTATCCACTTTTTGTCTTGGTTTTACCGGCATCAGGATAGTTTGGAAAAGGCCTTTCTTATCGGTCAAACTGGAGCGATAGATAGCATGGAGTCCATGCTGATTCAGTTTCAACGATTTTTCTTTAGTTTGGAAGAGGCTCCTGGACGAACCAAGAAACATATTTCTTCCCCAGCTACGCGTTCTGCATGCAAGCGCATCAACATGTACCTTCGCTGGATGGTTCGTCAGGACAAACAGGGTGTTGATTTTGGAATTTGGAAGCAAATTAGCCCTGCCCAACTCATCTGTCCCTGTGACTTGCATGTGGATCGGGTAGGTAGGAAACTTGGATTAATTAAAAGGAAACAAACGGATTGGGGTACTGCCATAGAGTTAACTCATGTACTTCGGAGTTTCGATCCGGTGGATCCTGTGAAATACGATTTCGCCCTTTTTGGATTAGGAGTGGAGGAAAAGTTTTAATAGTCTATATCCAACAGGAAAATACACTTTAGCAATTTATTCTAGCAGATACCCGTCTAAAAGGGTGCCCTAAAATTGAAGAAAAAGTTGCCCAAGCCCTGTTTGTTTATGGAATATTCCAATCGAAAGACTGCGTCATAGCCGGTTACAATATCGATCCCTGCTCCATATCCGAACAGATATTGATTCGTTAACGCGAGGTTTTCAGGAATTCGATTCCGATCCCTGACCGCTCCCTGATCAAAGTTGCCACTGAAATAAATGCTTAGTGGTAGGGTGTTGAATTGGTCGTTGTAAATTGCCTTTGAAAGATCAAATCTGGTCGCAATTACTTTAAAACGTAGGCTATTTTTCTGAACTACCAGTTGCTGTCCTTCAATTACATTTAGTTCATAGCCTCGGATAAAATTGGGAGTGTAGCCAATCCCTCTTACCAAGGTGTAGGGTTGATTGGGGCTCATAAACCAGCCTGCTGTCAATCCGGAAGCAAAATGAAACCCTTTTCCCAACGAAATATATTTATTGGCGGTTACATTTATTTCTAATTCATCCAATTCCTTGCGCGAAATGAGCCCATATTTCGTGGCGGTCAACTGCAGTAATTCCCCTTTGGTAGCATAGGCAATGTTATCTCGTTTGTCGTGGAGAAAGGAATATTGAAAAAAAGAAAAGGAGAGCTGGTTGCCAGGCTGCAGAAAGTAGTTGGGGTTTTGCTCCAGGACCTTTGGAGATACCCAAGTGGTGCTATGACCCAATGCCAGCAGATGAAAGTTGTAAAAGGTGCGGCGGAAAGTATAGCGAAGAGCCGTTGCAAAGTTCTTGCGTAGAACTTCTTCGAGCGGGGAAGTATAAAATAGTTGACGATTGTTTTTGGAGGCGATAGGAACTGTTTTTTGATCCCTGTAGCTGAACTGAAAGGAAAGCCCATGTTTTTGTTGTCGATCGATATAGGGCTTGGAGTAAATTAGTTCAAGCCCTTTCGTAAAGCCTAGCTGACCGGAAAACCTAAACTTCTCATTTCTTCCTCCCACGTTGGTGTGGTTGATTTTTAATCCATAATTCACGCGTGACCAATCCCGCTCCTGGTTGGTCCACCACTCCGAGAAGTTTCGATCGGCCAATTCAAAAATGACAGATGGAAGAACATACCAGCGCTCCTTGACTGCAATCAATATTTCGACTTCATCTGGGCCTGTGCGTAGTGGAGTAATCTCCACTTCATTGAATAGGCGGAGGTTAAAAATTTTCTGTTGATCCGCTTTGAGGATGCCAAGGAAGGTTTCCCAATCGTAGAGGTAATTGGTCACAAAGTCCAGTTCTCGTAAAATGATTTCCTTCTCCGTTTTTTCGTTCCCGATGATGTAGATGGAGTTTACCTTTATTTGTTTTGGAGTTTCGTGAATGGGAAGGCTATCTTGAGCCTGAAGTGGAAATAAAAAAAACTGCAACCCACCCCATATAGAGAAAGTGCGTAGGAAAAATAAAAACTGGCTAAAAGAAAATTTATACCGGTAAATTTGCTCCAATCGTTGCATGTTTGACCAAAACGGTAAGCACTATGTTCAAGACCTACCTCCGAAAGATAGCCATATTTCCTGTACTGGTCTACCAATATGTGATTTCACCAATTTTTCCAGCAAGCTGCCGATACAGTCCTACCTGCAGCCAGTACATGAAAGAAGCCATCCTCAAGCATGGCATACTCAAAGGAGGACTATTGGGACTCAAGCGGATCGGTAGATGCCATCCTTGGGGAGGACATGGTCACGACCCAGTACCTTAGTCGATTTTTGGACTTCCCTTTTTTAAAGCTCGAATCACCATGACCAATCCTATAATTACGACAGGAATACTCAAGAGTTGACCCATGTTCAATTGCATGGATTGCTCAAAGTCCACCTGAATTTCTTTGAAGTATTCCCAACCAAAGCGTGATCCAAACACCAGAATGAAAAATAGGCCGAAAAGCAGCCCATCGGCGAGTTTGGATTTGTATTTCATCCAAAGGCTGAGTAGCAAAAGAAAGATTAAGAAATAGGTCACTGCTTCGAAGACCTGAGTAGGATATTTTACTCGTCCAAGGGTTTTAACTGTTACCAAATAATTGGTTGCCTGTTCTTTGACTTCTAGCTGGAGAGGGGTGTTCAGTGGCTCCGCCAAAAACTCTTTAGAAGAATTAAACTGCGTGAGTGCATACTTGATGTCTTGGGAAAGGATAGATTCCAAACTCTCTTTTGTATAATTCCCTTTGGTAATCACCACATCGAAATTTACTGGAACGATCCCCGTACCCTTTATTTCAGTGTCTCGATCTGTTGGCTGATAGGCTTCTATGGATTCGATCGGAACTCGGAGGCTACTCAAAATTTCTTCTGTATCTCGAGCATAAACAATACCCGTATCGGAATTGGTGTCTTTCCCGCCAATTTCAGAGTTCATCAAATTACCCGTTCGAATCAGCGCTCCAGTCAGTGCTACAACAATCACAATCCGATCCACTACCCAAAGGTAGCGCAGCCCTTGGTTCCGCTTACAGTAAAGCCAGATGGCAATAGGAATAGAAATCGCAGCACCATGGGAAGCAAGTCCTCCTTCCCAAATTTTAAGAATATTTATTGGGTTGCCCAGGTATTTTTCAGGCTCATAAAACAATACATGTCCCAAACGTGCGCCAACGATAGTAGCCAAAACCATGTAAATCGTGAGCTGATCTACCAATGCAGGGTTTTTTCCTTCTTTCTTAAAAAAGTAAACCATGATTTGCTGGGAAATGATAAATCCCAAGGCAAAAAGTAAACCGTACCATCTTAAGCGATCAAACCCTTCGAAGACGGAGGGGCTAGGATCCCAAACAATAAAGCTGATAAGAAATGAAAGCATACTTAGTTCTGATCTAATTGATTTAATTCTTCTTCAAATCCTCCAGAGAGGATGGGGAACCGACACCAGGTTTTGGGGTCTACATTGAAATCATCCAAGTGGAAAGAGGGTGCTAGGCGCTCCCTTTTCCATTGATTTCGTGACCAAAGTCGGAAGAATTTTTTAATATATTCTTTCAATTCGGCCTCCGCAAACTCATTTTTTTTCCGAAGCTGATCAAATACCTCTAGTGGTGAACGCCGGTCTCGGATTGCCAATCGTTCGATTTCAACTAACAACGAGTAGGGCATGAGGTCTTTTTCATCCGTTTGGCTTCGCTCTTGAGGACGAAGTTCAGCGGTAGGGGTAAGCGCATTCACCTCACGAAGGCCTGGACGGTCTAGGTTTTTTTCTGCCCACTGCAACCAGTGCATCACAAAATCCTTGTCTACTCCTGCGATAGGTGAAATACTTCCACTCGTGTCTCCATCCATGGTCGCATAGCCCACATCTCCCTCACTACGATTGGAAGTGGATAGGAGCAAGGCATTTTTCAAATTGGCCACTAGCCAGATGATGGGTGAACGCGTACGTGATTGAATATTCTGTAGACTGATATCGTCTTGCTCCCAAGTAAGTGCTCTTCCCAAAGCGGCTTCTATTTTTTGGGTATAGCCTTGCACTTCCTCGTCGATGGTCCAGCTCATAAAGGTTGCTCCAAGACTCTCTGCCAGCACTTTAGCTGAGTTATAGGTGGCTTCAGAAGAGTTTTTCGTGCCTTGGTAAGCCGTGGTTAGGAGCTGATTTACCAAGCTTTTCTCGGGGGCCTCTTTGCTAACTGTGAGTGGTAGTCCAAGTTTGGATATAAATCCGTCCACCGCAAGTTCTTGGATGCCTCTGCGCACCATTTCAGCAACGAGTACGGCAATGGTCGAAGAGTCTGCTCCTCCAGAAAGGGAAAGGACAAACCCTTTGGCTTTACTCTTGCGGAGGTAGTCAAAAAGTGCTAAACTCGATGCCTGCACAAATTCCCATTCCTTGGATTGAATGGGAGCGATGTGTTGTGGCTTATTTTCAAGTGAAAAGGAGCATACCTGAACCGATTCAAACGAGAGCAACTGGTTTCTGCCGAGTACCTCTCCATCTTTGGCGAGTAAAATCTCTCCATCAAAAATCATTCTACCCGCTTCATTGCCAAGTAGGTTGACATAAAAATAGTAGCAGTTGAATAGGGAGGAACTTTTGGAAACTAGCTCCTTCCGTTCTAGAGTCTTATTCATCGCAAAATGCGAGGCACTTGGATTGAAAATCAAATCCACCTGTCTCTCACAAAGCCGGTATGCTGGTCGGTCATTGCCTCTCCAGGCATCTTCACAAATCTCAAATCCGTAGTGTACACCTTTTAAGTGAAAGGTAAGGTCTCCAAAGGGAACTTGTCTTCCGTTGATTTCAATCGTGATTTGTTGCGATGCAGGCCAGGGGGTAAACCATCTGAATTCATAGTGCACGCCATCGATAGCCATAAATTGCTTGGCTACAATACCTTTGACTGCCCCATTTTCAAGGATTGCCATGGTGTTGTAAACCTTATTTTCCAAGCGGATGGGCAGTCCAACAGCTAGGGTAATGTCATGAGAGTAAGGTAGGAGCTGTTCGAGTTGTAGCTTGGCTTTTTCGGCAAACCAAGGACTAAGAAAAAGATCTTCCGCACCATATCCGGTCAGGGTGAGCTCCGGAAAGCAAAGAAGTTCTACTTGCTGGATACGTGCTTGTTGAATTGCGAAGACAATTCGATCAAAATTCCCCTTCCAATCGAGGGGAGTTTGGTTAAGTGTCGCGCCGGCAATCTTTAGTGCATCCATGCTTCAATCAGTGAATTTAAAGGTTTAACAAGCAATATGAAGTTTATCACAGGCATTTTTTGAGGCTTCTTGTTCGGCCTTTTTCTTGGTTTCTCCTTTGCCTTGAGCCACTTCTTCGCCGTTTACTACTAAAGACACAACAAACTCCTTATACCTTTGGTTGCTAGTTATATGGACAACTTGAAATTCAACCTGGTTTCCTTCCCGCTGGGACCATTCAATTAGCTTGCTTTTATGGTTGGAAACGGTGGTGATCATTCCTTCCAAATCCAGGTGAATGAGGATACGTTGAAGAATCAGTTTTTTAGTAAAAGCATACCCTCGATCCATATATATAGCGCCTAAAAATGCTTCAAGGACATCTCCATAGAGGGATTTATTAGCGACAAATTGGCGATTATCTACCACTTGTTGCAAGATTTTTTTTAAGCCAATTTTAATTCCTACCCCGTTTAAAGTCTCTCTATTGACGAGCTTAGATCTTGTTTCCGTGAGAAATCCCTCGTCTCGGTAAGGATATTTTTTAAATAAATACTCGGCAATAACAGCCCCGAGTATAGCGTCACCGAGAAATTCCAGCCGCTCATTGGATTTTCGAAATCCTTTGTCGGTTTCTTCACCTAATCCTGCAGGTGTAAGTGCAAGTCGGTAGAGGGCTAAATTAAAAGGCTTGCTTCCTAGAATCAATTGGATCGAGGTGGCAAGTTGTTTGTCTTTTGTACTAAAAAAGAGGGAGTTGATTCCTAATCGCTGAAATAACTTCACGCGGATCAGTTGTATTTTTTGAAAATAACAGAGCAATTGTGCCCGCCAAATCCGAAGGTATTGCTGAGCGCGTAGTTAATTTCTCTCGCCTGTGCTTTGTGGAAAGTCAGGTTGAGCCTTGGATCGAACGCCTCGTCATCGGTAAAATGGTTGATCGTAGGAGGTACAAGGCTATGCTGCATAGCAAAAATACAAGCTATCGCTTCGATAGCTCCCGCAGCTCCTAAAAGATGCCCTGTCATGGACTTTGTGCTGCTGATGTTCATCTGATACGCGTGCTCCCCAAATACTTGCTGTATGGCCTTAGTTTCGCTTACATCGCCAAGCGGGGTAGAGGTACCGTGCACATTGATGTAATCAATTTGTTCAGGCTGAAGGCCTGCATCTTCGAGTGTAATTTTCATCACACTAATTGCGCCCAATCCTTCTGGATGAGGAGCAGTGATATGGTTGGCATCTGCAGTCATGCCGCCACCGACCAATTCGGCGTATATTTTTGCTCCTCTTGCTTTGGCATGCTCCAGCTCCTCTAGGATCAAAGCGCCAGCGCCTTCGCCCAAGACAAAACCATCACGGTCATTGTCAAAAGGTCTTGAGGCAGTATGGGGAGAATCATTTCGTTGGGAAAGGGCTTTCATGGCATTGAATCCACCGACACCAGATTCGGTAACGGCAGCCTCGGATCCACCACTGATAAATACATCTGCTTTGCCTAACCGGATGTAGTTAAAGGCATCAATTAAAGCATTGGTTGCAGAAGCACAAGCAGAGACGGTGACAAAGTTGGGACCTCTAAATCCATATTTTATGGAGATAAAACCCGCGGCAATGTCGGCAATCATTTTGGGTATAAAGAAGGGATTGAATCGAGGAGTGCCATCACCTTGGTTAAAGGCGGTCACTTCATCTTGGAAGGTTCTGATTCCTCCAATGCCAGAACCCCAAATGACACCAGCACGGGAAAGGTCGAGTGTTTCTAGGTTGAGACCGGAATCCTCCATAGCCTCTGCAGCAGCGACCATGGCATATTGCGTGAAGGGGTCCATTTTGCGAGCTTCTTTTCTATCGATAAATTGTTCGACATCAAAGTTTTTTAATTCGCAGGCAAATTGGGTTTTGAAAAGTGAGGCATCAAAATGAGTAATGGGAGCAGCGCCACTCACACCAGAAGCTAATCCTTTCCAGAACTCGTCTTTGGTATTACCAATCGGTGTGAGTGCACCTATGCCCGTTACTACAACTCTTTTTAAATTCATAGAAATGAATTTGTTTGATTTTTATTTCACGTTAGCCTCAAGGTACGCTACAGCAGCGCCTACGGTACCAATTTGTTCTGCTTGGTCGTCTGGTATAGAAATATTAAATTCTTTTTCGAATTCCATAATCAATTCTACAGTATCCAAAGAATCAGCACCAAGATCGTTGGTGAAGCTTGCTTCCATAGTTACTTCAGATTCTTCTACGCCAAGTTTGTCAACAATGATGGCCTTTACTTTTTGTGCAATTTCAGACATTTCGTGATCAGTTTAGTTAATAACTCTCCGCAAAGAAATATATTTAATGCCTAATTGACAAAGAAATGAGTCAAGTAAATTTTGAAGCTAGCGAATATGGCTCTTGCTCCGTTTTAATTTCTATTTTTGTGTTTCCTACTGATCTTCCCCAATGAAGAAGGCCAAGCTACAAATTGAACCCACCTTTGACTTTGAATTGCTTGGAATAGTGTCTCCAATCCGAGAATATCGGATGGCTTGGCTGGTCAACCAGGAACTGGAACTTAACTTGGTGAAATCCGATGACTTGGAATTGGAATTTCTAAACTCAGAGAAGTTAGAAATCGCTCAGTATTTTCTTTCTTTGCCTCATGGATTTATTCAGCTTCTAAAAAATAAAGCGCTTAATTCCTCTCAGCAACTCGCTTATTTGATCCCGGAGTTGAAAAATTTAGACTATTTCCTTTTAGTTCAAGATGAAACTGAGCAATTGGATTTGAGTAATTTTATGGAAAAGCTTTCGCGAAATCCGTTGGTTCAAAGCATTGTACGGATTGATATTTCCAAGCTGAAATCAAAAGAAAACCTATTAACCTATTAATACACTATGTCTCATTTACCAATTAAAAAGACAAAAATTTTAGCCACCATTGGTCCTGCTTCGAATTCGTACGAAATGATTAAAAGCTTGGCTTTTGCTGGAGCGAATGTTTTTCGTCTTAATTTTTCCCATGGCACCCATGAGGTGCATAAAGAAGTGCTAGAGACCATTCGAAAAGTAAATCAAGAGTTGAATTGCCATTTAGGCATTCTTCAAGATTTGCAAGGCCCAAAAATACGAGTGGGAGAAGTTGAAAATAACGGAGTTGAAATTAATCCAGGAGATAAAATCACCATTACCTCTGATCCAGTGATCGGCACAGCCTCGTTGGTGAGCACCGTCTACAAGAATCTTCCTCAGGATGTTCAAGAAGGGGAGCACATCTTGATTGACGATGGGAATCTGGAATTGGTGGTTAATAGTACGAATGGAAAAGATGTGAATTGCACGGTAATCCATGGAGGTATTCTGAAATCTAGAAAGGGAATCAACCTGCCGAATACGAAAGTTTCTGCCCCTTCTCTCACCGAAAAGGATTTGGAGGACCTTGAATTCGGTTTAGCCAATGATGTGGATTGGATTGCCTTGTCTTTTGTGCGTTCCGCTGAGGATATCACAGATTTGCGTGAGCGAATTAAAAAAGCAGGAAAGGATTGTAAAATTGTTGCCAAAATTGAAAAGCCAGAAGCGCTCGAAAATATTGACGCGATCATTGAAGCTACCGATGCAATCATGGTTGCCCGTGGAGATCTTGGTGTAGAGGTTCCGATGGAAATTGTACCTCTTTGGCAAAAGAAGATGGTGGAAAAATGCAAGCTTGCCTGCAAGCCAGTAATCATTGCTACACAAATGATGGAAAGCATGATTCAAAATCCTCGCCCTACTCGTGCGGAAACTAACGATGTGGCAAACGCGGTATTGGATGGCGCTGATGCAGTGATGCTTTCAGCAGAAACGGCCTCCGGAAAGTATCCTATCCATGCAGTGAAGGCGATGACCAGTATCATTACCTATTTGGAAGAAAATGCGGAGGTCTACCATAACCTCTATAAAATCCCAGAGGAGGATCCTACCTTTTTAAGCAATAACCTAATTTTAATGGCGGCTAGGCTTTCCAGAAATGTGAAGGCAAAAGCCATTGTAGGCCTTACTTCTTCAGGCTTTACAGGATTTCGATTGGCTTCTCACCGTCCGCTCTCTAATATTTTTGTATTTACGAGAAATCAGAAACTCTTGACCCAATTGTCCCTCGTTTGGGGGGTTCGCGTGTATTATTACGAAGGACAGGCCTCTACAGACGGGGTATTTGCGGATATTGAGGCCATCTTGAAGCGAGATGGACATGTGCACCAGGGAGAAGTAATTGTGAATACGGGGAGCATGCCTCTCAACGAAAAGGGGAAAACAAACATGTTGAAACTGCATGTGGTAGGATAAACCCTGCAGGATTTTCACTTGTAGCACAAAAAAAGGAGAAACTTAGTTTCTCCTTTTTTTGTGAATGAATTCCGGATTTGGATTTTTTTATTTCTTGATGATTGAAAAATCAAAGGTTTCAAGGAATTTGGTCGTAAAGTTGCCAGCCTTGAACTCTTCGTTGTCTAGCAAGGCGATGTGGAAGGGAATGGTGGTTTTGATGCCATCAATCACAAACTCCTCCAAGGCGCGCTTCATCCGAACAATTACTTCTTCTCTCGTCTGTCCACTGACAATCAGCTTCGCAATCATGGAGTCATAATTAGGAGGAATGACATAGCCCGCGTAAACATGCGAATCTACCCGTACCCCACGTCCACCAGGAATATGTAAGTTTAGAATTTTGCCAGGGCTGGGTCGGAATCCATTGGATGGATCCTCCGCATTGATGCGGCATTCCATCGCAAATAGTTTCGGATAGTAATTTTTGCCTGAAATAGTCTCACCTGCAGCAACTTTTATCTGTTCTTTAATCAGGTCAAAATCGGTTACTTCTTCTGTAATGGGATGCTCCACCTGAATTCGGGTATTCATCTCCATAAAATAGAAGTTGCGATTTTTGTCTACCAAAAACTCGATGGTACCAGCTCCTTCATAGCCAATGGCTTCCGCTCCTTTGATGGCAGCTTTGCCCATTGCATCCCGAAGTTCATCGGTAATAAATGGAGAGGGAGTTTCTTCTACAAGCTTTTGATGTCTCCGTTGAATGGAGCAGTCGCGTTCCGAAAGGTGACAGGCTTTACCTGTTCTATCGCCAACAATTTGGATTTCAATGTGTCGAGGTTCTTCGACAAACTTTTCCAAATAAAGACCATCGTTTCCAAAAGCTGCACCAGATTCCATTTTGGCATCATCCCAGCTTTTCTTGAATTCGCTGTCTTCGCGTACGATGCGCATTCCTTTACCTCCTCCACCAGCCGTGGCTTTTAGTATTACGGGGTAACCCATTTCCTTGGCAATGATTAAACCCTGTTCGATGGAGTCAAGCAAGCCTTCAGAACCTGGAATAGTAGGGACTCCTGCCGCTCTCATGGTGGCCTTTGCAGTTGCTTTGTCCCCCATTTTAGCAATCATGTCTGGGGAGGCTCCGATAAACTTGATGCCATATTCCTCGCAAACTTTTGAGAACTCTGCGTTTTCGGATAGGAAACCATAGCCAGGATGGATGGCGTCTGCATTGGTGATTTCAGCCGCCGTTATGATGCGTGGGATATTCAAATAGGACTCACGACTTGGTGCAGGTCCAATACAAACTGCTTCATCTGCAAATCGAATATGAAGGCTGTCCTTGTCCGCTGTAGAATAGACGGCTACAGTTTTGATTCCCATCTCCTTACAGGTACGAATTACCCGGAGGGCAATTTCCCCGCGGTTGGCAATTAATATTTTTTTAAACACGTGTTTTTTTGATTTAATGAAAAAATCAACCTGCTGGGTCTACAAGGAAAAGAGGCTGGTCGTATTCCACTGGGCTTGCGTTGGCCACAAGGATTTTGACAATCTTACCAGAGATTTCCGCCTCAATTTCATTGAATAGCTTCATCGCTTCGATGATGCAGACTGTTTTTCCCGCGCTTATCGAGCCGCCTTCTGTAACAAAAGGAGCCGAATCAGGATTTGCAGTTAGGTAAAAAGTGCCAATCATTGGCGACTTGATTTCTACTAAATTTGAACTAGGTGCCGTGCTAGGCGCAGATGGAGCTGGAGCCGCTGGGGCAGGGGATGGAGCTGCTGCGATGTATTGAGGTGCAGTACCTGAAGTCGAACCATCTGCATATTTTTTTACAGAAAGTTCAAACTCCTCCGTCTTGATTTTTACTTCTGCAAGGCCGGTATTTGAGATATAGTCAATTAAATCTTGGATTTCTTTAGGTTTCATAGTGTTCTTTTGTTCCATCAGATGGAGCATTTAGGGGTTCAACAAATTCAAAAAGGGAAGGTAATTTACTATAAATCGAGAGATTTAAACTACTTATTTAACTCTTTCTGAGTAAGATCCATCTCTGGTGTCTACCTTGATTAGGATGTCCTGTTCCACAAAAAGTGGCACCATGACAGTTGCACCTGTTTCCACTATTGCCTGCTTGAGGGCATTGGTAGCGGTATCTCCTTTTATCCCAGGTTCAGTATAGGTAATCATCAATTCTACGAAAGGAGGAAGTTCTACAGAAAGCGGAATTTCATGCTCGGCATGTACAAGAATATCCACAAGTTGACCATCTTTCAGCAGGTTGTAGCGTTCAATTAAGCGCTCTTCCAAGGAGATTTGCTCATAATTACTCGTGTCCATGAAGTTGTAACCTAGATCATCTTTGTAAAGAAACTGATGGCCTCTTTTTTCAACGCGTGCAGTAGTCACTTTTTCTCCTGCATTGAACGTTTTTTCAAGGGTCTTTCCACTTCGCAAGCTTTTCATTTTCGTGCGAACAAAGGCAGCTCCTTTTCCTGGTTTCACATGTTGAAACTCGACAATCGTGTAGATGTCATTGTTCATTTCGAGACAAAGCCCATTTTTAAAATCTGCAGTACTTGCCATAATTCTAGATATTCAATTTAATTATTTTGGATCCAGGGCCCATTTTAGAAAGATTGCTCCCCAGGTAAATCCGCCACCAAAGGCAGCAAGAATAAGGTTGTCTCCCTTTTTCAATTGGCTCTCGTATTCCCAGAGGCAAAGTGGAATGGTCGCTGCGGTAGTATTGCCATAGCGTTCAATGTTCATCATTACTTTTTCGGGGCCTACGCCCATTCTATTCGCTGTTGCATCGATGATTCGTTTGTTGGCTTGGTGGGGTACTAGCCAAGCAATATCATCACCTTTTAGCCCGTTTCGTTCCATCACTTCTGCACTTACATCCGCCATGTTGGTTACCGCAAATTTGAAAACACTAGTACCCTCTTGGTAAGCGAAATGCTCTCGGTTTGCGATGGTTTCCAGGGTTGCAGGCTTTCGACTACCTCCCGCTTTCATGTGAAGGAAGTTTTCTCCAGACCCATCGGCTTTCAAAATGGCGTCTATAATTCCTAGGTTTTCGGTGGTAGGCTCAAGGAGAACAGCGCCCGCTCCATCACCAAAAAGGATGCAAGTGGTGCGGTCTTGGTAGTCCACAATGGAGGACATTTTATCAGCACCAACAACCACTATTTTTTTGTGGGTTCCAGCTTGTATAAATTGAGCTCCGAGTTGTAGCGCATACAAAAAGCCTGAACAGGCGGCTCCAATATCGAAGGAAAAAGAATTTTTGGCGCCTACTTTATCCGCAATAATGTTTGCAGTGGCAGGGAAGGGCATGTCCGGAGTCACGGTGGCGCAGATGATGAGCTCAATTTCCAGCGGATCGGTTCCTGTTTTTTCCAGCAAGCCTTTGACCGCTTCAATGCCAAGTACTGAGGTTCCTTGATTTTCACCTTTAAGGATTCTTCGCTCTTTGATGCCTGTTCTGGACATGATCCACTCGTCATTGGTATCCACTAATGATTCCAATTCTTTGTTGGTAAGCCGGTATTCAGGAACATATCCGTGAATGCCAGTGACCATTGCTCTTAGTTTATCCATTGTATCGGATTCAGTTCTTTTTGCTTTCTATTCAACCCATTGAAATAGTCAACGGGAGTTGAAGTAAGATTCAAAAATAACACAATGCCTTCTGAACGCCAAAACCTTCTAGTTTAGTAGAGTTAAGACCCTGTTAATCAGCTAAGTTGTGTTTTATAAAAATGAAAATTCCACTCCTTTTGGGAGTGGAATTAGTAATCGGTTCAGGGAAATTAAGCTTTCATCTCTTTTTCGATGATTACTCGTCCCTTGTAATACAATTTGCCATCCAACCAGAAAGCTCTGTGAGGTAGGTGCATTTCGCCAGTGGTAGGACATTTTGCTAATCCAGGAGCCTCCAGCTTGTAATGCGTTCTTCTCTTATCTCTTCTGGTTTTCGAAATTTTGCGTTTAGGATGTGCCATTTTATGCGTGATTTATGGTTATTCTTTATTTTTTAATTTTCCAAGTTTCTCCCATCTGGGATCAACCGTTGTTGTTGACTCTTCTTCTGTTGAACCCTCAGTTAAGGCCTCGTCTATGTACACGAAACCACCTTCCAATTCATTATCCTCTTCATCCAATTCATTCTTGTAATCGGGATGAATTTTTTTTAAAGGTAAGGCCAGTAAAATAAATTCGTAGATGAGTTGCGCTACATTGATCGAAGGCGTGTCCCTTGTGATCATCATGACGCTCACGTCTATTTCTTTAACTTCAGACCCAAACTTGTAAATCATCTTTTCAGTGATGTCCAAGGGTTGTTCAAATGTCTCCAGACTTCTGTCGCAAACCAGACTCACTTTTCCAACAATGTGAAAGGTAAGTTCGATCAAATTGGCGCCTTTGTCCACCTTAACCCTTGCGGTTAAGTTTCCTTTTTCCAAAAGGTCATTTCCTTCTACCTGCTGAAAGAAAGAATCTCCAATAGGGAAGTCTACTTCGTGCAGTCCTTCCTTATATTTAATGACTTCAATATCAAAGGTTTTCCAAAACTTCACGTTACTTCCTTCCGAATTAAGTCCGCAAATTTAGGTAATAATTTATCATCAGTAAAACAGAAATTGAAATATAATTCGGCTTCATCGATCTTTTTTACTTTTTAACGCTATTCTGTGCTTGGTGAATGCCGTTCGACAATATCAGAGGCAAGGAATAGTGCGGCTCTCATGGAGGAGCAATCCGCAATATTTTTTCCTGCAATAGCATAGGCTGTACCATGATCTGGAGAAGTCCGCACCACTGAAAGTCCTGCAGTAAAGTTAACTCCGCTACTAAATGCAATGGATTTGAAAGGGATAAGTCCTTGATCGTGGTAGAGTGCGAGCACCCCATCAAACTTTTGTTGGTGCATCATGCCAAAAAAGCCATCTGCTGGGTAGGGCCCAAAAACGTAATGGCGGGCATCTTTCAATTCTTGAATGGCTGGCTTGAGGATAGTTTCCTCCTCTGTACCCAATAGTCCATCTTCACCAGCATGTGGATTTAAGCCTAGAATGGCAATTTTTGGTTTATTGATTCCAAAATCCTGCTCTAAGCTCTTGATGAAAATCTTAGTTTTTTCGATGATTTTTTCTTTAGTGACCGCAGCAGCAACTTGCGATAGGGGGATATGTCCTGTAACTAAGCCTACTCGTAGGTCTTCACCCACCAGCATCATCAAGCCGGAGGAACTTCCGGTCGCTTCAATTAAAAATTCGGTATGGCCTACAAAAGGCATTGTATCTGAGTTGATATTGCTTTTTGAGAGGGGAGCTGTCACTAATCCCTGAATTTTTCCAGACTTTAAATCCTCCACTGCTGCTGCAAATGACGCAAGTGCTAGTTTTCCAGCCTCCTGTGTTTCCACGCCTGGGATGATTTCAGGACATTCCTCAACACAGTTGATCACATTCACTTTTCGGTGTTGGATTTCCTCATGGGTACGAACCTGGGTAAAGTAAAATTCTTCGAGGTCCAATAATTTTTTATAGTGAGATAAGGCTTTGCCATGCCCATAGATCAACGGAGTAAAGTTGCTGAAAACGCGTGCATCAGCAAGGGCTTTGAGGATTACCTCTGGTCCAATCCCATTGACATCTCCAATACTAATTCCAAGGATGGGTTTTTGTTTCTTTGTTTGCATGGCGTTAAGTAGTGCAGAGGCGCGAAACAAATTTCCGTGCCATCTGGGAATAATCCCTTAATTTTAAGTCGGCAATTTACAAAAAAAAACCAGAGGGTTACGATGGAAAGAGTCAAACCTAAAAAGCATCTTGGTCAGCATTTTTTGATTGATCTGAGCATCGCAGCACGAATTGCTGAGGCGGTAGATGGCCACATGGGCGTTACGCAGGTGCTCGAAATAGGGTCTGGGATGGGTGTATTGACTGATTTTTTGGTAAAAGGCAACTTGGAAGTGCACCTGATTGAGATTGATCGGGAGAGTATTGCCTACTTGCATCAGAAGTATCCGGACTTACAAGACCGAATTTTAGAAGGAGATTTTTTAAAGTTTGATTTGTCAACTGCTTTTCAAGCTCCGATAGCGGTAGCAGGCAATTTTCCGTACAATATTTCTTCTCAAATCTTCTTTAAAGTTTTAGAGCACAAAAATCAAGTGACGGAGGTAGTATGCATGCTCCAAAAAGAAGTAGCGCGACGAATTGCCTCTCCAAAAGGAAGTAAGGAATATGGGATTCTTTCGGTTTTACTTCAGGCGTGGTACGACATTGAATACCTATTTTCGGTTCCTCCAGGGGTATTTAACCCACCTCCCAAGGTAAATTCTGGTGTCATTCGCCTGAAAAGAAATCAAGTGCAGCAGTTGGATTGCAATGAGAAACTTTTCTTTCAGGTGGTCAAAGGTGGATTTGGAAATCGACGGAAAACCCTTCGAAATTCCCTAAAATCATTCCAACTTACAGAAGAGTTTAAGGCTAATCCGATTTTAGATAAGCGAGCAGAGCAATTGGATGTGGCTGATTTTGTATTTTTGACACAACAAATTGAAAAAGGTCGTGGAGCAAATTAAAAAATTTGAGCTTTCGAAAGAATACTTGGAGCGTCTCCAATCGGGGATTGCTGTCGAGGATACCGCCTACATTCTTGATTCTTTAGCGGGTGTCAATGTAGCGGATATTGCCGCTATTTTGGATGAATTAGAAACTGCTGAGTCGATCTATGTGCTGCGATTGATGGAAAGTCAATTGGCAGCGGATATTTTGATTGAACTTTACGATAATACTCTTGAAAAAGTGCTTCAAGAGGTTGAAATAAAGGAGATTGCATCCTGGATTCAGCTGATGGACTCCGATGATGGAGCAGATATTATAAGTTTCTTTTCTGATAGGGAACGGGAAGAAATAATTTCTGAAATAGACGATCGAATCAAGCTAGAGCAGATACTTGAATTGCTCCGCTATGAAGAAGATACGGCTGGGGGAATTATGGCAAAAGAATTTATACGGGCCAACAAAAATTGGAACGTGGTTCAGACCATCAATGAAATCCGGAGACAGGCAGAAAATGTGGAGAAATTCTACTCCATTTATGTTGTCAACAACAAGCAGCAGCTGCTGGGTCGGGTATCGCTCAAAAAAATTATTCTTTCTGCCTCAGAAACCACCATTGAAAGCATTATGGAGGATGAGGTGATCTCGGTACCCGTGGATATGGACCAAGAGGAAGTAGCGTCCTTGATGCGAAAGTATGACTTGGAATCTGTGCCGGTTGTGAATGCCAAAAACAAGTTGGTAGGCCGAATCACGGTAGATGATATTTTGGATGTGGTCCAAGAAGAAGCTGAGGAAGATATCCAAGCTATGGCCGGGGTGTCGGCTGACATTGAAGAATCTGATTCGGTATTCACCATTTCAAAGGCTCGCTTGCCCTGGCTTTTGATTGGCGTCATCGGTGGATTAATGGGAGCCAAGCTAATAGGCTTTTTTGAGGGAGGTATTTCAAAGTACATAGCACTCGCTTCTTTTATTCCACTGGTGGCTGCAACAGGAGGGAATGTAGGGATTCAAGCTTCCTCTCTTATTGTGCAGTCCCTTGCTTCGAAATCTGCCTTTGACGATACGCCTTGGCAGCGGTTTAGCAAGGGCTTTTTGGTAGCCTTACTCAATGGCTTTGTTTTAGCAATTTTTGTCTTCCTTGTGGTTATATTTTTGTATGGATTCGAGACCTTATTTGGCATAACGGTTGGCGTAGCTCTATTTTGTGTGGTACTCTTGTCCTCCTTTATGGGGACTGTCACTCCTTTGGTTTTGCATCATTTTGGGATCAACCCGGCCATTGCATCCGGTCCATTTATCACCACAACCAATGATTTACTTGGTTTGGCGGTGTATTTTGGAGTAGCCATGTTGTTACTTAATCTTTGAGAATGAAAGTACTGATTGTCGACCAGATGCATGAGAGCATCCTTGGGTTATTGGAAAAGTATGGATTCACTGTAAACTATGCCCCAAAGATTACTCGAGAAGAACTTTTTGACCAAATTGGTGACTACGAAGGCATTTTGATTCGATCAAAAACACCACTGGATCGTGAATTGCTCGAGCGTGCCACCCGGCTTCAATTTATTGGAAGGGCAGGAGCTGGTTTAGATCAGTTGGATCTTACCTATTTGGAGGAGCGAGGGGTCGCACTTTTCCATGCTGCAAAGGGAAACCGTGATGCGGTGGCCGAGCATGCGGTCGGTGGATTATTGGCGCTATTCAATAACTTAAATCAAGCAGATACTCAGGTAAAAAAAGGGATTTGGGATAGAGAAGGGAACCGTGGAGTTGAATTGAAAGGGAAAACAATCGGTATTTTCGGGTTTGGAAATATGGGTGAAGCATTTTCCAAGCGAATGAAAGGGTTTGGAGTTAAAGTCCTTGCTTACGATAAATACAAAAAAGATTTTGGAAAAAAGGGGATTCAGGAAGTGACTTGGGATACGCTAAAAAAGGAAGCGGATGTACTGAGCATCCATGTTCCCTTGACACCTGAAACTCGTGATTTTTTTACGCTTGAAGAGCTGAAAAGTTTTGCTAAGCCCTTTTGGTTGATCAATACGGCGAGGGGAGAGGTCGTCCGAATGGAAACACTCAATCAGGCCCTTGATCTAGGCATTTTGAAGGGCCTGGTGTTAGATGTGTTGGAGAATGAAAAGTTTGAGCGATTCAGTCCCGATCAAAAGGTTCAATTTAAAATGCTTTCCAAACGAGAAAATGTACTATTTACGCCTCATGTGGCGGGCTGGACAGTGGAATCCTATCAAAAAATAAATGAAGTTCTTGTAAAACAAATTCTTCAAACTTTCGGCAAGCAACTCAATAATTTCATCGATTAAGGAAGAAAGGAAGTCACTTGCTTTGTGAAAATGCTTTCCTATCTTTGTCGAGTATTTAAAGGCAACAGAAAGTAACGGTCTCCAAAAAGTGACCGTTACTTTGTTTTTTGAGCCTTTTGAAAATTTATAAGCTATGTCAAAAGTACAGTATTACACCGAAGAGGGACTTAAGAAATTGAAAGATGAGCTTCACGCGTTGAAGACAAAAGGGAGAATAGATATTGCCCATCAGATTGCAGAAGCCCGTGACAAGGGGGATTTGAGCGAAAATGCGGAATACGATGCTGCAAAAGACGCACAAGGACTTTTGGAACTTAAAATCGCGAAGTTGGAAGAAGTAGTAGGCAATGCACGTGTTTTTGATAATAGCAAAATGGACATCTCCAAGGTGGGAATCCTTTGTACCGTTAAAATTAAGAATGTCAAGAATGGCATGACAGTTACCTACACCCTCGTATCTGAGGAAGAGGCGGATCTCAAGGCAGGAAAAATATCCCTAGCATCCCCTTTTGGAAAGGGTTTGGCGGGAAAAGCGGTAGGCGACATCGCTGAAATCAATGCACCTGCAGGGATTGTTCAATTTGAAATTTTGGATATCTCTTTTTAATAATTCGCCCGATTTAAACTTCACTTTTTCTTAATTTCTACCTATGTCTAGTTTATTTTCAAGAATCATTGCTCGAGAACTTCCAGCTGAGATTATTGCCGAAGACGAGCAGTTCATTGCTTTTTTAGATATTATGCCCTTAGTCAAAGGACATGTCCTGGTAGTTCCCAAGCGCGAGGTATCCTATATTTTTGATCTCGAGCCGGGTGAATTATCGAGCCTTCATTTGTTTGCGCAGCAGGTAGCAAAGGCTATGGATAAGACCTTGACTTGTACCCGTATTGGTATGGCAGTGATTGGATTGGAAGTTCCTCACGTACACATTCACCTGGTTCCTCTCCGAACAGTGGATGACATCAATTTCACCCGTCCAAAGTTAAAGCCGACCCAACAGGAGCTTGCAGATACTGCCAACTTAATCCGCAAAGGATTTTAAACTGAGGGCAATTTGTCCTAGTTCAAAGGCTTAATCCAAATGTTTCGGTAAAGTACATCATGGCCTTCGGCCTGGAGTTTTAGGCCTCCTGGACGATCTGTGATGCCCTTTCCTCCCTCATTTCCTCCATCGATACCAGAATTTGGGCCACCCCAAACTTGTTGTATGGAAACCTGATCGTGAACTTTAACTCCATTGAAATACAGGGTTACTTTTGCTTTTTCCACCAATTTACCGGCACTAAATCTTGCTGCTGTAAAGTGTATGTCGTAGGCATTCCAAGTACCAATGCCTGTGTAGGCTTGCTTGGTGGGGAGCGTTTCGTTGATAACGGCGGCCATACCATGTAAGCCATAATCACCATCTAAAACTTGCATTTCATAGCGATTTTGTAAGTACACGCCGCTATTGCCTCCTTCTTTCAGAATGAGAAACTCCACATGGGCCTCAAAATCTCGGAATTCATCCTTAGTTACAATATCGGCAGCTCCGTATTTACCCCCAGCACCTGCGGGGTCATTGCTAGAAATTGCTTTTTTTCTATCTACTGGATCCGTCATTTCTGGCCATTTGATGGGAGGAGTTGCCGCCAATCGTGGACCATTCCAATAGGTCCAATTTTGCTGCAAAGATGCATTGCTTCCATCCATATAGAGTTTGGCTCCTGCAGGAGGGGGAGTTCCTAAGTAGGATTTTTGCTGGCCAAAACTACTGGCACAGGTAAGTATTACCGGGAGTAGCACTAGGACAGATTGAAGCTGGATTTTCATCAGTATTTCAGGTTTATGTTGGGTTTGGTGTCAATTGAATCAATAAGTTCGGGAATTTTGAGTCAATTCAAAGCTATTTTTTTTAATCGTAGCCTGTTTAAAACCATCCAAAAACAGCTCCCAGGCTTTTGATGCCGAGTAGAAGGGTGATCACCCAAATAAGACCACCAAAAATCACCCCTTTGGTACCTAGTGCATGTACTCCCAAGATCTCTTTTTTGGTACAAATCCACACTAGCCAACCGCTGATTAGGGGTAAAAGTACGCCATTGGCAAGCTGTGCTAAGGTGATTAAGGTTACTGGTTTCATTCCCAAGGAAGAGAAAATTATCCCGAGTAGTAGAATTATTCCCATACTGAACCGCATGGGTAGGGACCGCATTTGTTGGTTCCAACCCAATATTCCGCAGATCACCAATCCACCTGCAAGTGGAGCTGTCAAGGCAGAAGTCATGCCTGCCGCCAATAAGCCAAAGCCCATCAGGTAGGTGCCAAAAATTCCAAAAACTCCCGTAAGGCCTTTGGCTATATCCTGGGCCGTTTCCAAATGATCTGCAGGATTAGCTACCCCTGCTACCAAGATGGCCATGGAGACCAAACCTCCCAAAAGAATTGAAATCCAAATGTCTCGCTTCATTACAGGCAGGTCCTTTTCATTTGTCCATTGCTTTTGGACCAAGCTGGCATAGAGAAATAAGTTGTAGGGAACGACTGTAGTGCCGATCAGAGCTACGATGGTAGGAAGTCTCTCCGTAGAAAATTGAGGAACAAACCCTTGGAGCATTGGCGTTAGTGCTGGCTTTGTCAATGCTGCAGCAACAAGAAAGGCGATGGACATGAGGAGTACTAAACCCACCAAGACCTGTTCCAGGCGTTTATAGTTTCCAGACCATAAAAGAAGTGTGGCTAAGACACCCATCAGTAAATTACCCGATTGCACTTGAAAGGGACCTAATTTCCAGGTAGGGAGCTCCAAAAAGATCTCCAGACCAAGATAAGCACCCGTTATATTGCCACTTTGGTAGGCTGCATTGCCTAATCCTATTGCAATCAAAATAAGGCCCATCAGTAGAAATCTCCAGATTGGATTATTGGATGGCTTTCGCAGTAACTGGCTGAGATCCATACGGGTAACAATTCCAATTTTTCCTGAGAGCTCTTGAAGAAAAATAGTGGCGACGATGCTTAAAGCCAATGCCCAAAGTAGGGTATAGTCAAATTGGATGCCTGCTAGGGTGCAAACCGTGACTGTTCCTGGCCCAATAAAGGCTGCTGTAATCAATGGGCCTGGGCCGATGGATGAAATGAGTTTTTTTAGGTTCACCTTTGGAATTTTTCGGAAAATAGGTAATTGAAAAGAATTTTTGTAGGTTTTGAATTATACTTTCAAAAAATCAAATGAATTGGATAAAAAGAATTGGAAAGGTTTTAGGGGTTTTGCTACTCCTCATGGGACTAATCCTAGCTTCCCTGTATCGTCGAGATATTTCCCCTGACCAGGTCAACACAAAATACATCACTCCAGAATCCCAATTTATTGAAGTAGAAGGCATTCGCGTTCATGTGAGAATAATGGGAGAAGGAGAGCCAGTTTTTTTACTGCATGGTAGCTTTGCCTCCTTACATACTTGGGAGCAATGGCAGCAGGAAATGAGTACCTATTATCAGACCATTTCCCTGGATTTTCCAGGACATGGACTGACTGGTCCTGATTCTTTAAAGCGTTATAGCACAAAAGATTACAGTGAGTTGGTTCATGCTTTAGCTCAAAAATTGAACCTGACAAAATATCACCTAGCGGGCAATTCCATGGGTGGCGGTGTTGCTTTGCAGTTGGCTTCAGATCATCCGGAACAGGTGCTTTCGCTCAATCTGATAGATGCAGTGGGTGCGCCAGCACCTAAACGCCAGAATCAAGATTCCAGTACCCAAAAGAAAACTAGCGCTGGAGGTGCTTGGATTATTCAGTTCGCAAGGCATCCCATATTTTCAAAATTGCTGCTTTACTGTACCCCAAAATTTCTTTTTGAACTCAACATGAAGCAGGTCTATGGAGATGAAGCAAAAGTTACGGAGGAAGTTACTACCCGATATTATGAATTGATGTTACGCGAAGGCAATCGGAAAGCGACCTTAGATCGTTTGAGTATTCCAAGAAGCAATTCCATACAGTTTGATCGGCTGACTATGCCAACACTCATTCTCTGGGGAGCCAAGGACACCTGGAATCCTTTATTCCAAGGGCAGCGGCTTCAGCAATTGATTCCGGGCTCCAACTTGGTGGTTTTTGATGCAGCTGGACATGTCCCTATGGAAGAAATACCGAAGGAAACTGTCGCGGAATACCTCAGTTTTCTCGGTGTGGAGGTTCGAAAAACCTACCTTCAACCGTCGAAACAAGTAGCCTATGCCAATTGAATTTTTAGTTTACCTTCTTTCTGCAGTCTCTTTACTTCTACTGCTTTGATAGCTTAGTCTGTTTGGAAGGAGAAAGCGGTCTGCTGATGCTGAATTGCTAGAAGAGCTTCGGGCCTAAAATAGAGCATTAGATCAGAATTTGGAGGTGTAATCCTCTGGAGCAGATTTTTAAATGCTACTCAAGAATCCAATACCATCTGCGCCATAATTTTTGCAATCTTATCTTCTACGGACTCTGAGGATAGGCTTGTGCGGCTCAATCGATCCACCAAGATAGGAAAGGAGAAAGGGGTAAACTGGCTAGGGTACCGAACTTGGATGGATTGCCCGTTGATTTTCCGAACGGCTTCCACAAACATTTCTTGTTCCATTTGCTGGTTTAACGCTTCGGCACGTGCTTGCTTGAGTAGGAGATTTTCTGGGTCATATTCTTCAAATACCTGAAAGAGCAGTCCTGAATTAGCTTGAATGTGTTTGAAACTAGTAGGCTTTCCAGGATATCCTTGAAAAACGAGCCCTGCTATACTGGCGATTTCCCGAAACTTCCGCTTGGAGAGTTCGCTTTCATTTATGCAGTGGAGAATATCTTCCTCCAACTGATCAAGGCTAAATAAGTCCTCTTCCAGCAATTCCTCGATATCCACGCGTACATCTGAAAATAATTCGAAGCCATAGTCATTCATGGCCATGCTGAAGGATATTGGAAATCGCTGCGCAATGCGATAGGCAAGCAAGGCGCTGAGCAGTTCATGCACCATTCTACCTTCAAATGGGTAGAAAAAAAGGTGGTATCCTTCCCGAGTTTGCAAGGATTCAATCAAGAAGGTTTGATTATCTGGTACCAATGAAAGTTGCTGCTGAAGATCTAAAATGGGCAAAACACGCCTAACCTCCTCCGAATTGACAATACCCTGATTGTAGGACTTGAAGATTTCCCGCAGTTGGTGCGCAAGTTTGGAGGATAGAGACATTCGTGCACCCATCCAACTCACCACTTGATTGGTTTTTTTAGTAGTCAGCTGAACTACTGCATCCAATCCTTTGACATAAATTAATTCTAGATTTCTGCCTGCAAAATAAAAGCGGTCTCCCACCTTCATCTTGGCAATGAAGTATTCCTCCACAGTACCCAGGTAAGCTCCATTTTTGAATTTTACCTTCATGGACACATCGCTCACAATGGTGCCCATGCTGAGTCGATGCTTCATGGCAATTTTCTTGTTTTTCACTCGGTAGCATCCATCTTCCTCCACCACCACTTTCAAAAAGTCATCGTAACTCCCCAATGAACTACCGCCTTTGGTGATGAATTCAAGTATCCACTGGTATTCTTCAGGGCTTAGTTGCTCGAAGGACTTTGTTTTTCGAACGATTTGAAAAAGCGATTGAGGTTCAAATCCTTCGCCAACCGCCAGCGTCACTAGAAATTGAATCAATACATCATAGGGAAGATCTGGTGGATATTGAGATTCCAAATCTTCTTGTTCGATGGCATTTCGCAAGGCGGCAGCTTCAATGAGTTCCAAGGCATTCGTGGGTACGAAAAACACCACGGAAGGTAATCCAGGCTGGTGACCAGCTCTTCCGGCCCGTTGGACAAATCGAGAAACTCCTTTTGGGCTTCCAATCTGAATGACCCGGTCTACCGGCCGAAAGTCAACCCCCAGGTCTAAACTAGAGGTACAGACCACCACTTTTAGAATACCCTCGTGTAGTGCATTTTCTACCCAGTTGCGGATGCTGCTATCTAAAGATCCATGGTGCATGGCCATCCATCCCGCCCAATCAGGTCTGATTTCAAGAATTTTCTGGTACCACATCTCTGTTTGTGAGCGGGTATTGGTAAAAAGTAAAACGGATTTACCCCCTTCAATGGTCTCGATGACCTGATCCACCAATCGTAGTCCTAAATGCCCAGACCAGGGATATTTTTCTATTTCTTCTGGGAATATAGACTTGAGTCGAATCTCTTTTTGAAGGTTTGCTTTGATGATATGCAAGGAAAGTTCATTCCCCAACAAGGTGCTGGCAGCCTGCTCTAAGTTGCCAAGTGTAGCAGATACCGCCCAACGCATAAAGGGATGGCTGCATTTTGCTTGCAAATAGGCAAGAGCCAATTGGATCTGTACCCCTCGCTTATTACCCACCAATTCATGCCATTCATCCACAACTACGCACCTGAGATTTTGATATAGGAGCAGGCTGTCTTTTTGGGATAGTAAGATGTGTAGGGTTTCTGGAGTTGTAATGAGACATTCTGGGGGATTCCGTTTGAAGCTAGCCCTTGTTTTGGCATCGGTGTCCCCATTCCGTACAGCCACAGTCCAGGGCAGACCCAAGCCATCACAGGCTTCTTGCATGGCCTTTTGGAGATCCTGCGCTAGTGCTCGGAGGGGAGTGATCCACAGGATTTGAAGCCCATTTTTTTTAGGTGTTTTCCAATCGCCAGGATTATTTTGAATATAGTTCAAAAGTACCGGAAACCAGAGGGCATAGGTTTTTCCAGAGCCTGTAGGGGCATTGAGGAGTCCGGATTTTCCATCCAGGTAATCTTTCCAAGCCTGAATTTGAAATGGAAATGGGGTCCATCCCTTCTGCTTGAAGTACTCAAGTCCTAAGTATATCCGAGGATCGTCCATATCATGGAAGTAGGGCTTTCAAATCTTCAATGCTATTGGCTTGTTCTATGGTTTTGTCTTTCCGCCATCTTGCGATTCGTGGGAATCGTAAAGCAATCCCACTTTTGTGACGAGGGCTTGCCTGAATCCCTTCAAAGGCTATTTCAAAAACTAACCCAGGAGTAACCGTACGAACTGGTCCAAATTTTTCTTTCGTGTTTTTTTTAACATAAGTATCCACTTCGCGGATCTCTGCAGCTGTTAGGCCAGAGTAGGCTTTTGCAAAGGAAACCAATACCGCTCCGTCCCAAACTCCAAATGTGTAATCTGTAAATAGGTCTGCTCGTCTCCCGTGCCCTTTTTGGGCATAGATAAGCACCCCGTCGATATGCAAGGGATCTAATTTCCATTTCCACCAAGCACCTCGTTTTCGGCCTGTTTCGTACGCAGAGTCCTTCTTTTTGAGCATCAGGCCTTCGGTTTGTAGTTCTCTCGCATTTTCTCGGACTCGAGCAAGTTCCTCCCAGGAACCAAAGGAGAGTTTTTCTGAAAGTTTAAATTTGGGGTGATTAGCCTTTTGAGCCAGTTCTTCAAGTAAGGCTTTTCGTTCGAAAAGAGGTTCGTTTCGAAGGTCTTTCCCTCCCCATTCCAAAAGGTCAAATGCGATGAAACTTACGGGTGCTTCCTGGAGGATTTTTTTGGATACGCTTTTTCTGCCAATGCGCGTTTGGAGGAGGGAAAAAGGGAGAGGGGAACCTTTGTCGAAGGCCAGCAGCTCTCCATCGAGCACGGTACCATCAGGAAGTTGATCTAGGAATTCCAGGATTTCGGGAAACTTGTCATTGACCAGCTCTTCGCCTCGGCTCCAAATAAAGGACTGCTGCCCTCTGCGGATGAGTTGCCCTCGGATGCCATCCCATTTCCATTCGGCGATCCAATCTGCGACGGTGCTGCTTTCCAGGAAGCCTATTTCGATGGGATGTGCCAAGAAAAAAGGGTAGGGTTTGGAATAATCTTCTTCCCTGTTTTCTGGGTGTAGGAGCTCTTGCAGGCTGATTTGGGCTGGATTCCAGTTGCCCATCAAGCGGTGTGCCACCTGGGCTTGTGGTAAGCCAGTAAACTTGGAAAGCGCTTGAATGAGGAGATTTTGGCTTACTCCGATACGAAACCCTCCCGTGATTAATTTATTAAATACAAATCGTTCCAGGGATGTGAATTGATCCCAGGCAGTGAGAATTTCTTGTTTTTTCAACTCTTCGTCTGAAGGCAGCCGTTGAAGCCAGTTGATCCAGTCGGTGAGTGATAGGCTATGGGTACGGGTTGGAAATGGAAGTAGGAGGGCAATGGTCTCAGCGAGATCCCCGACGGTCTGGTAAGATTCTTCAAAAAGCCAATCTGGTATACCTGCCTTTTCTTGACACCAATTTCGTAGCTGTCGAGTGGTGATTTGTCGCTTAGGCCGTCGATCTGAAAAAATAGCAATCACCCAGACCGAATCTGCTTCAGAGGCATTCGAAAAAAACCAGTCTAATACCTCGAGCTTGTCTCCAGTTTTATTGGATTGATCCAGTCTTTGTATTAGTTCTGCAAAAATTTGCATGAAATCAGGAGATTTAAATAGTTTTAATTTACAAGGGTAATTTTACTCCTAAAAAGAATCCGTATTTAGGGATAGGTTTGAACTGAAGTTTTTTAGCACGTATTACAAGTTTACAAAGGTAAATTAGAATTTAAGGTAGTAGTACCCAGATTTTGACTAACCTTTAACTAGTTCAACTTCTTTAATTTAATTTCAAAAATCACTAAGCAAATCAAGTGATGCTCTAAGTAAGTGCTTTAACTATAAAAAGGGGCTAATCTATGAGAATAACCCTTTTTTATATGATTAGGAAGTTTAGCTAAAAATCACAGGGAAGGTGATGTCCAAGTCTGTTTCTCCGCCTGCCTGTACGAAGTTGGCAAAGTTAGGATTGCTTGCTCCTGGAAAGCTTTTGTTGAGGCTATGACGAAGGACCACCCGCATGCTGCTGTTATTGGTGCCTGTAGAAGAGGATACGGTCACGATGGTTTTGAGACCTAAGGCTATCCCTCCAGCATCGGCATATTGAATACTGAAGAAGCTGCTATCGAACACTTGGCCCAAGAAGAAAAACTGGTGTGCTGCAGCCTCTGTCAAAATTTCTTGCGTGATGTCTTCCCCCTTGATCGCATTGGCCACTTCAATAGTCATCTGATACTTTTTACCTTTAGCTAAGCTGATGGATTGGATTGTTGGAGTTTTACCTACCTCGATTCCTTGCGGGTCACTGGCTTTGAAACTTAAAACAGATCCAACTAGTGCATTTGAGGCATTTAATTCCTGAAACTTCAGGGTCACATCGGTGATTACTTCTCCATCATTTTCTTTAGTGGGATCTTCGCTCTTACAAGATGCAAAGGCAAGAGTCAAAAGGGTAGTAAGATAGAGTGTTACTTTTCTGAGGTTTTTCATCGGAATTAAATTTAGAATTGATAATTGAGTTTGAGTTGGAAGTTTCTACCCATGTCGGCAGTGAAATACCGAAAACGGTTCATGTATTCTTTGTATTCTGTATTCAAAAGGTTGTTTGCCTGAACGCTGATGCGCAGTCCGTTAGCCCCAACCTTAATTTTTTTAGAGAATCCCAAATTTACCAAAGCATAGCCTGGAGGAGCAGGAGAGAGGTCAAAGTCTGGTTCTCGACTTTGCTGCGCTACCAAGACTTGGCTAAGTGTGATGCGGTTATTGTCGTTGTCTGCATGTTTACCAAAGGAATAGGATAGGCCCCAGTCCATTCGATCGGAAGGGATAAAAGGGAAGTAGCTGTTGGTTTCGGTGTTTTTGGCCCGAATGATGGATCCTTTGGCGTAGCCATTGAATTGCTTGGAGAAACTGTAGGTTCCCGAAAGATCGAGGCCGTAGAAGAAGGCATCGGCCTGGAGGTATTCGTAAACATTAAAGGTACCCCGAAGGCTGACAAAGGTCTCTCCTGTGGGGTTCAAATAGATGTAGTCTCTGATTTGATTGGCGTAGGCGGTGAGTTCTAATGTTGTTTTTTCGCTTTCGAATTCTAAGCTATTGACCCATTTGATCGATTTTTCGGAAATGAGTTGGGTATCTCCAAGCTCCACTGCTGCTGCGCCATGGTGAAGCCCTTGGCTAAAGAGTTCGTTTACGTTGGGAGGCCTCCATGCCGTACCAAGATTGGAAGTAAATGCGAGCTTGGGGTTGATTTGGTACAGCCCCCCTACAAAAGCAGATCCATTTTGATAAGTCAAGGTCTTTTCCTGAAGCCTATTGCCAAGATATCGAGATGTGGACAAGCTTCTGTAATCGTAGCGTAGGCCTCCTTCGAGTTCCAAGGGCCCTTTTTGAAATTTTTCTAGGAGGTAAATGCCTCCATTGACCAGGTCGTAATTGGGAATGAGAGGGGTCACGCCAGTACCGGGCACATTGCTATTTGCCTGTTGAATGAGGTGAAGCCCAATAGATCCTGTCCAGTGAGACTTGAGGTTGTGATCTAAAAATAGCTCAGCAGTGTTGGTAAATAACTCCAAATCCAAACTTGGTCGTGTATTGAGTTCGCCTCTTCTTTTGTCGTACTCTTGCCTGTGATTGGATTGAAACCCATACTGAAAATTGAGTTTCCAAGAGGGATTTAAGTGGTAATGCGCTTTGATTTTACCCAAATGGTGGGTGACTACCTGTTTTGGATTTGCAAGGCTGTAGCTAAATTCTGCATTGGAAAATGGTGCACCATTCTCAATGATTTTCAATAGGTCTGATAGGTTGCCAGTATGGGCGTCACTCAAAATCCCAAGTTCTGTGGTGAAGAAACTGTAATAAGCTTCAGTACCCAATTTGTCCGTGCTATACCCTAGTGCACTAGAGAGGCTTGTTTCAGACATCCCTGTATTACCTTGAAAATAATTGGGCGTTTGGATGTTGCCAGCACGCTTGGTAGATCCTTGAATTCGGTAACCTAGTCCAACAATCTTCCCCGATCCACCCGAATGGGACACTGCCACATTTCCTGAGCGACCATTGCTATTGCCAATTAGGTTGAGTTCTGTAACCTGTTTTTTGGAGGTAGGCAAAGGAGCTGGATTGACTAAAATTACCCCACCCATGGCTTCGGGACCAAATCGGACCGTTTCTGCACCCTTAATTACAGTCAATTCATCGGCTAAAAATGGATCAATTTCTGGGGCATGTTCTGCTCCCCATTGCTGTCCTTCTAGTCGAATTCCATTGTTGAGAATTAGTATCCTGTTGCTATGCAGGCCATGTATCACTGGCTTGGAAATGGTGGACCCTGTTGAAAAGGTGGTTACTCCAGACAAACGCTTGAGGCTTTCGCCTAAATTCTCTCCTCTCACTTGAAGCAAAGCCTCCCCATACAGGGAAGATACCGCTGTGGTGGTCTGTACCACTTCCCGGTGTCCATGCACCTCTACCCCTGTAAGCGCTACTACCTCTTCCTCCATTTTGAAGGTTAAATTATTGCTGCCGGAATTGAGGACAATGGACTGTTTGATTTCTTTATGTCCGAGAAATGTGATTTGTATGGTTTGCGGACCAGGACAAAGATTTTTAAGGACAAAATTGCCGTTGGCATCTGTGGCCACGCCGGTTGCTGATTCCGAAAGCCAAACGTAAGCAGCTTCTATGGGTTGGTTATTCTCCAAATGAAGTACCCTCCCTCGTAGGACGAGGTCGCATTGTTGTGCAGATAGGGTACCCAGTGAAGCTACCAGAGCCAGACAAAGCAAAATTGCTTTTTGAATCATAGTTGCAAAAGTAAAGTTTCATTTAATACTACCCAATCTTTTTGTAACAAAGTTGCAAATGATGACCAGAGGTTAAATTAATAGATGTACACGAACATCATGGTGTTCAGCATACAGCTAAAAACAAAAAATCCAGCTTACTGCTGGATTTTTATATTTTAAATGGCTGAAGAATATCAGTTGCCTAGCCAATTGGCCCAAGGTATGCGGCTTAAGATCAGGACTAAACCTACAGCATACATCATGTAAATGCTTCTGAATTTGGCGGTTGAACTTTCCAATTTCTTTGCACGGATGAAGCCTACAGAAACCAATACGATTGCCAGAATATTGATTAATGGATGTTCCAAGGCGGTTAATCGAGCAGTAGCATCTGCCATGGCACCACCACCAGCCAGCAAGGAAAAGCCCAATGGGCTCACGAAGTAGAGGATCAAGCCAATCAAAAGTTGAATGTGACAAATGATAAAAGCGATTAAAGCAATTTTGCGATCTTTCTCTTGAAACTCTCTGCCAGAGAGTGCGCCGATCAAGGCCCAAATAATGACAAGAACCAAGGCAAGTAATGCTAAATAAGCCAAGCCTGAGTGGGTGTGTTGAAGTCCAGTATACATGGTTAGGGTGTTTAGGAGATGAATTATGGAAAACTAGTTTATTCCAGTAGGCAATATCTTTGAAAACTACTCGACATACAAGACTAGGCCCTTCAAATATTCAGTTTCTGGATGAAAGCAATTGATCGGATGGTCTGCTGGCTGAGAGAGTTGATGCAGGATCCGTACATTCCGCTTGCTCTCAAGGGCTGCCGCCGTGATCGTATTGGCAAAAAGCCGTTTATCCACCACCTGGCTACAAGAGAAGGTAAACAGAATGCCTCCCGATTTGATTTTCCGAAGTGCCTCTGCATTGAGTCGCTTATAAGCTTGAATGGCATTGTGTCTGGCCTTGAGGCTTTTGGCAAATGCTGGGGGGTCCAAAATGATGATATCGAAGTCATCGCCAATCTCTCGAATGTATTTGACCACATCCGCTCCGATGGATTGGTGCTTGCCTTTGAAACCTGCATTCAACGCTACGTTTTCATCTGTTAGGTCTATGGCTTTCTGAGAAATATCTACCGAATGCACTTCTTTGGCGCCTTCTTGCAGGGCTAGTATGGAAAATCCACCTGAGTAACAGAAGGTGTTCAGTACCTTTTTTCCTTTGGAATAGCTGGCTACCAACTTTCTATTCTCCCGTTGATCGATAAAAAAGCCCGTTTTTTGGCCTTTCTCCCAATCGATCTTGTAGCTTGCTCCGTATTCTTTGACTACATCAGTCTCTGCCTTGCCCCAGACCCATTCGTTGGAGAATAGTCCTTCGGATTTGGAGAGTGTTTCGGAACTCTTGTCGTATACCCCCTTTAGTTTTGATCCATATACGGCCTGCAATGCCTCGCTAATGGACCCAAGGTGCTGATGCATGCCGATATTGTGCGCTTGGATCACTGCAGTACCCTGGTAATAATCGATAATTAATCCGGGTAAGCCATCGCCTTCCCCATGAACCAGCCGGTAGACGGTGGTTTCCTTTTGATCTGTGAGCTGCAAGGCTTTTCGAACTATATAGGCAGCTCCTAGTTTCTCAATCCAAAATTCTAGGTCAATGGGCCGCTCTTCGAAGGAAATAATGCGAACCATGATGGACCCTTGGGAAAAGTGGCCGATACCCAAGAACTCATTTTTGGAAGAATAAACGGCTACCAAATCTCCACTTTTCACCTCTTCTGTTCCTTTGGCAATGGCCCCAGAAAATACCCAATGGTGTTTCCGAAGGAGAGATACCTCCTTGCCTTTTTGCAATACGATCTTAGGATAGGTCATGTGTGGTTGGAATTTTGGTTGGAAAAATATAGCTGCCCAGGACCATGGCTAGTCCACTCGCGAAAAGCCCAATAAGATGCGTTTCTTGATTGGGTAGAACCATTTCTGCAGCAAGATAGGCGCCCATTCCTACAAACAAAGCAAGAAAGGCTCCTACTGCTGAGGCTTTTTTCCAATACAAGCCTGCAGTAAGCGGAACAAAAAGGGATACCAGCATTAAAATAGATGCTCCAGCTACTAGCTCGTAAATATCTGATTTCCAGGAGGCCATCCCCAAAGCTATACCAGCTACCAGCACCACATTCGTTCTTAGTATCCATAGAAAATGGCTGTCTTTCAAGTTTTTGCCGAAGTATGGACGAATCAAATTTTCAGAAATAATCGCAGCTGGCGCCAATAATCCTGAACTGGTGGTGCTCATGATTGCAGAGATCAACGCTCCAAAAAATAGTATTTGAATGGGGAGGTTGCTGTGCTCCAATACCATGGTCGGCAATAGCATTTGTTTATCCGCTAAGTAAAGCTCAGGATATAAGATTTTGGCTCCTAAAGCGATGAATAGCGGCAACAATCCAAAAGTGAGGTAGAATATTCCTGCCAGGTAGGTAGACTGAACAGCCACTTTCTCTGATTTGGAGGACATCACCCTTTGGTAGATGTCCTGAGAAGGAATGCTACCCAAGCCCAAAATGATCCAGGCCCCAAAGTAAGTAGTCCAAGCTGCGAAGTTGGGTTCTGGAAAAAACTGAAAACTTTCAGGGGGTGCTTTTTCAAAAATCACGTGAATACCACCCGCTTGATCTGCCACCAAGTAGGCTACAGCAAGTAAGCCCACTACGATTAGGGTAGTCTGCATAAAGTCGGTAATGGAAATGGCCCACATGCCTCCCAAGAAGGTATAAAAGACAACAATACCTGCAGAAATGACCATTCCTTCTAGCATACTGAGCTCCGTGACCGCACCTAAAACTAGGCTTAATGCAATCAGTTGGGCAGCTACATAACCAAAGTAGGCGGGAATCATGAAGAGTGACGCAAAAAAAGCGAGGCGTTCCCCAAAGATTTTCTTAAATACATCCCCAATGGTCAGCACATTCATGCGGTACATGGGTCGGAGGTAAAAAAGCCCAAACAAAATCAGGCAAAGTGCGCCACCGAAGGGGTCTTCAATGACGCCAATAAGGCCATCTTCCAAGTAGACCGAGGAGGCACCAAAAATGGTTTCAGAGCCAAACCAGGTTGCAAAGAGTGCTGATGCCGACAGAAAGAGTGGTAGTGACCGACCTGCAAGCACAAAGTCATTCGAATTTTTAACTAACCGAGCCGACCAAGCTCCAATCGCAAGGGTGATGGCTAGGTAAATAAGAATCGCAGTGAGCAGCACGGGCCTTATTCTAGGTTTTAAACTTTACCGCCATACATTTTTTCCCGCAAGTCCTTGATTTCTGGGTTCATCAAGTAGTCGTCGTAAGGCATGCGTCGATCAATGGTTCCTTTAGGAGTAAACTCTACAATTCGGTTACAGGACGATTGGACGAAGGTATGGTCATAGGAAGACATCAATACCGTACCGTTGAGTTCGACGATGGCATTGTTAAACGCCGTGATCGATTCCAAATCTAGGTGGTTGGTAGGTTCGTCCATGACCAATAGGTTCGGATTTTGAAGCATCATTTTTGAAATCATGCAACGTACTTTTTCCCCTCCAGAGAGAACGGAACATTTTTTAAGTGTTTCTTCTCCTGTGAAAAGCATTCTACCCAAAAAGGT
>CAMDEU010000005.1 GCA_945897085.1 Spirosoma fluviale
CACCAATATGCTCCCATTTTGCCCAAAAAGGACGAATGGCCTGTGGTTAAGCTCGCTCGAGAGCGAAAGGAATTTGTAAAAAAGGTAGCAGAGCTCTCCGAAGAACGGATATTAAATTTAATTGGGAAGAACCCCGAAATTTTAAAGGAGGAGCTTGAAACCACGCTCTACCGAGAAAAACTTCGTATCAAGCAAAACCCTTGGGATGTAGATCCCGATGATGAAGGGCCCTTCTGGGGGGAAGTAAAAAACAGCTTACTTCAAATTCATTCGGAGGGTACGCCATCTAAAGCAAAGAAGCTAGAAGAATACAAGGCTGTATTGCAAAAAATCACTAGTCGCTATTCCGAAGAAATTGCCTCCAATTTTAAAGCTACACACTACAAATTTACGCGTCGTGTGGTAACCTATGGGTTTTCTCGCCTACTCAATGCCGCACGAGTGAAGGGCTTTGGATCCTTATTTAGCAACCAATTTTCCCTTCAGGATAAAATTCAAATTACGGGGCAGACTGCTCAAATTCGTGAACTGGCAACCAAGGGAACCATTATCATGGTTCCAACCCATTTTTCGAACCTTGATAGTGTCTTGATAGGCTGGATAATTTCAGTGTTGGGAATGCCGCCCTTTATTTATGGGGCGGGTCTCAACCTCTTCAATATCTCCATCTTCGCGTATTTTATGAATGCCCTTGGAGCATACAAGGTAGATCGTAGGAAGAAAAACCTGATGTACCTGGAGACCCTCAAGACCTACTCCAAAGAAGCCATTCAATTTGGATGTCATAGCTTATTTTTTCCTGGTGGCACCCGCTCCAGAAGTGGAATCATCGAATCTAAATTGAAGTTAGGGCTACTGAGCACCGCTATAGAAGCGCAGCGGGCGAACTTTAAACAAGGCATTTCTGATGTTTCTGGAAAGATTTTCATCGTTCCTGTTACCATCAATTATCACTTTGTCTTAGAGGCCCCCAGCCTGATTCAAGATCACCTGAGCCAGACAGGTCAGGAACGCTATTACAAGGAGAATGACGAGTTTTCTAACTCCTACAAGATCTCCAAATTCCTTTTCAAGTTCTTCACCAAAGGCTCCGACATCTCTGTTTCCATTGGTCATGCCATGGATGTGATGGGTAACTATGTCGATGAGGAGGGCAATAGCAGAGACAAATGGGGTAGGGAAGTGAATACCGAGGAGTATTTTATCTCCAACGGCAAAGTGACTGTTGATGCGCAGCGGGAAGAAGAATACACCCAAATGCTCGGTAAACGAATTGTGGAGGAATTTCATAAAATCAACCGGGTATTTAGCTCCCATCTGGTTGCCTTTGTAGCATTTGAATTGATTCAAGCAAAGAATGATAAAATGGATTTGTTTGACCTCATTCGTCTCCCTCACGAGGATTTGGTGGTAGCTTACGAAGAATTTAAAACCGCCTGTCAACGGGTATTGGATCAGATTTTTGAGTTAAAAGCCCAAGGAAAAATTGATTCTGCACCCCACCTCTACCGATCTATGGATGAAATTATCACCCATGGACTCGAAAATGTCGGGATGTACCACGCCAAACGTCCCCTGATCAAAAACAAGAATGGCAATCTAGAGACCGAGGACATGAGTTTGCTTTATTTTTACCACAACAGATTACATGGGTATGGCTTTGAAAAACTCTTCTAAACCGCGCCCCATAGGTGTGATCGGAGTGGGAAGCTTCGGTACTGCGATTGCCAATATGCTCGCAGAAAAAAACGAGGTGATGGTCTATGCTCGTAAACAGGAAGTAGTAGATGAAATCAATTCGCAGCATAGCGCTTCTGGGAAATTGCTGAATCCAAAGATTCGTGCTACTTTTTCTCCTGAAGAACTCTGTGACTCTTGCGGGGTCCTATTTTTAATGATTCCCTCTGCGGGATTCTTGGAGGTAACACGTACGTTCGCTCCTTTTTTACATCCTTACCACCTCGTCATCCATGGTACCAAAGGCTTGACTGTTCAGCTACCTGAGGATGAGCAATGGGATACCGTCAAAAAGCTCCGACGGAATCAGATCATGACCATGAGCGAAGTCATTATTCAAGAAACCCTTGCAGTACGGGTGGGCTGCTTGGCTGGACCTAACATTTCCAAAGAGCTTAGCAATGGTCAGCCTGCCGCCACCGTGATTGCCAGTAAATACAATGAGGTGATTCAAGAAGGACAGCGGCTTCTTCGTTCCGAAAAATTCCAGGTATATGGCAACTTTGATATCATTGGGGTAGAGCTCAGTGGAGTGCTCAAGAATATCATTGCCATTGCGGCAGGAGCTTTAGCTGGCTTGGGATTGGGGGAAAATGCAAAAGGGTTGCTGATTTCACGGGGGATGGTAGAAATGGCGCATTTGAGCAAAGCCTTGGGAGGCACAGTCAGTTCCGTAATGGGGCTAGCAGGGATCGGTGATTTAGTGACCACATGTAATTCCCCTGATTCTAGAAATTTTACGGTAGGATATCGCCTAGCAAAAGGAGAGACGCTAGATCAAATCCTAGAAACCATGGAAGAAGTTGCCGAAGGGGTAAATACGGTACGTATTGTGGATGCCTTTTTGAAAACAGCAGGCATCCGAGCCCCAATAACCGAAAATCTACATCGGGTATTGTTTGAGGACCTATCCATCGAAGAAGCACTTCAATTTCTAATGAAGTACCCCTTCAGTGTGGATGTGGATTTTGCTTAATTTGATTATCCGCAATCCTATCCAAAGATAAATAGGAGTTAATTGCTGCGGATAATTGCCAACGGTCAACTGACGACAGCCGATTCGTTGCGTGACTGGGTTTAGATTCTAAAGTTTCTTACGTTTTTAGTAGCAGACCACTAATAACTGTGGTCCGTGGGCAGTTAGCGGTGGACAATTTTCAGTCCACGGTTCACAGCTCACTTTCTTGAACTTCAAATCTTGTATTTTTATGAACTGATGACAAAGCGGATAGTAATTTTGTCTAGGTAGGTTCAGGAGTAGCTATTGATGAGCCTTAGTTGGAAGGTACAATTTTGATCAATAGGCCTGTTCCTTCCGTGATGGCATACAAATAACCATCTGGACTCAGGGATACCTGTCTGACACGTCCTATTCCTGGAAGTAATTTTTCTTCCCCCACAGGTTTCGTTCCATCCATTTCTACTCGAGCAATGTGTGTACCTGCTAGTGCAGCTACCATAAAGTTTCCTTTCCAGGCAGGATAGCGATCAGAGCTCACTAGGGTCATCCCACAAGTAGCGATGGAGGGGACCCAGTATTTTACGGGTTGTTCCATTCCCTCTTTTTCGGTGATGTCTGTAATGGGGGTGCCATTGTAGTTGATGCCATAGGTGATTACCGGCCAACCGTAATTTTTTCCTTTTTCGAGCAGATTCAGTTCATCACCCCCACGAGGGCCGTGCTCCACTTCCCAAAGGCGGTTGCTAGCTTTGTCAAAAAATAGCCCCTGAGGATTTCGGTTTCCATAGGTCCAGATAGAAGGGATAGCTCCTGAAGTAGCGACAAAGGGGTTGTCTGTAGGAATGCGTCCATCGTCATGAATGCGATGGATTTTCCCATGCGAATTTTTTAGGTTCTGCGCATTGTCTTGAGTGCCGCGCTCCCCATTGCTGAAGTAGAGGTAATTTTGGTTGTCAAAGACGATTCTGCTGCCGTAATGCGTCCCCCCTTTCCATTCAGGGCTGGTAACGATAAGTTCTTCAAATGAAGCAACAGCTGTTCCTGACAATTTAAATCGAGCAATTGCAGTCGCTCCACCATCGCCTACAGGTTTGCCAAAGGCAATATATATCCAGCCATTCTGAGCATAATTTGGATGGACAGCAATATCCAGCAATCCTGCTTGGCCAGTGGTATAAAATGCAGGGAGTCCTGTGATTTTTTGTCCCGTGAATTTGTCTTTTTTGAATAAGAGTAATTCACCTTTCTTTTCAGTGATCAAGAGAGTTTCCGCATTGATCCAGGTCATGCCCCAAGGGTTTTGAAAGCCGGTGTGTAGGGTATCTACTTTAATGACCATCTTCTCTGTTTTCGTAGTGAATTTTTGAGAAGTTAAAGAATCAGGAATAGGATCGCCTTCCTTAGCTTGGCATGAAAAAAGAGGTGAAATCAAAGCTAGAAGGACTGAAAGATAGGTTGCAAGGATTTTCATAGTGTTAAGGATCAAGGATATATAGGATTAACGCTCAAACAATGGTAAGAGTTTTTGGATTGGAAAATTAACTTTTTTTGATTTCAATTAAAGAATTAGCCAACACACTTTTTTCTAAAACCAAAAAAGGCCTTTCGATCGAAAGGCCTTTTGGAATATTTTTAGCAATGCTTATCGGATAGGAAGCAATTTGACCAATAGACCTGTTGCTTCCGTAATCGCATAGATGTAGCCTTCTGGGCTTTCAGCTACTTGACGTACACGTCCCAAGTCTTGAAGCAGTTTCTCCTCCTTCACAAAAGAGGTACCATTCATCTCCACGCGTGCAATGTGCTGCTTTGCAAGGGCCGCTACGAGGATATTGCCTTTCCATGCGGGGTATTTGTCAGACGTGACCACGGCCACCCCACAAGTAGCGATAGAGGGTACCCAGTAATGCTTGGGCTGCTCCATGCCCTCTTTCTCTGTGATTTCTGTGATGGGTGTGCCATCGTAGTTGATGCCGTAAGTGATCACCGGCCACCCGTAATTCTTTCCTTTTTCGATCAGGTTGAGTTCGTCTCCGCCCATTGGACCATGCTCTACTTCCCAGATTCTATCGTTGGCTTTGTCGTAAATTAGACCCTGAGGGTTTCTATTGCCGTAGGTCCAGATTGAGCTGGTGATGCCCAAGGAATCTTTGAACGGATTGTCTGCAGGGATGCCGCCGTCGTCCTTAATGCGGTGAATTTTGCCATGGGCATTGTTCAAGTTTTGAGCATTCATTGGGATATTGCCCTTGTCTCCGTTGGAGAAGTACAGGTAGCCTGCCTTGTCAAATACGATGCGGCTACCAAAGTGGCGGCCACCTTTCCAAGCGGGACCAGCTACGATGAGCTCCTCCTGATTCACCGCGGTATTTCCATCCAACTTGAATCGAAGAATGGTGGTAGCGGCGGTGCTGTCAGCAAAGTTTTGTGCATAAGAAATGTAAATCCAGCCATTTTCTGCATAGTTAGGATGCACAGCAACGTCCAAGAGACCTGCTTGATTTACGTTGTGAACTGCAGGTAAACCTTGGATTTTTTCGCCTGTAAATTTATCCTCCTTGAAAACCAGGATTTCCCCTTTTCTTTCGGTGACGAGCATGGTGCCATCTGGAAGCCAAGTCATGCCCCAAGGGTTTTCCAAACCGGTATGGAGTGTATCGACTTTAATCAGCAACTTTTCTGTTTGAGTTGCGAAGGTTTCGTCGATAACGGGTGTTTTCGGGCCACAAGAGGTCCAAGTGATGGCTGCCATTGTCAAAATAGCTAGCGAGAGGTACAGGGAGCGTAATGTCATGATTTTTACAGTTAGAACAGCAAATGTAAACATCTCCTTCTAAATCTTTGTCAATTTTTGAATAGTGGTGATTGGAGAGGATTAGCGTGCAGGCATTTCGCCTTGGATCCGGAGTTTTAGGTGGATCATTCATCTTTGCGTAACTTCGCAGCAAGGAATTTTGGTACTCCTTTTTGCCTATGAACAGGACTTTGCAAGTGTACAAATTTGGTGGGGCTTCCGTAAAAGATGCGGCTGCACTCCTTAATCTCCATACTATACTCCATTCCCGGCTTCAGACCAACAAGCTCATCGTAGTTTCTGCCATGGGAAAGACAACCAATGCCCTGGAAGCAGTATTGGCTAAAAAGTTGGGACAAGAAGATTTTTCGAACGAATGGAAGCAGATCAAAGACTACCATCTAGGAGTTTGCGAGGAACTTTTCCCAACCTCTCATCCGGTAGTTGAGAAAATAGAGCAGTTGATGGATACCGCGCAACCCATCTTGGACTTGCCTATTTCTAAAAGCAATTACGATGAGGTATATGATCAGCTGATTTGTTACGGGGAATTGCTTTCTTCCCTTGTCGTCTCTGAATACCTAATTTTTAAAGGATTATCCCTTTCTTGGCAGGATGCACGAACCGTCATCCATACGGACTCGGACTTTAGATTTGCAAAAATAGATTGGGAAAAGACCCGTACCGCTTGCCAGAATCAATGGGCTGATCTATTGAAGCACAGTACGATCTTGACCCAAGGATTTATTGGGAAAGACCCTCAGGGCCGAACAACCACCTTGGGAAGGGAGGGATCTGATTTTACAGCGGCGATTCTTGCCAGCAGCTTGGATGCGGAGTCGGTCACCATTTGGAAAGATGTCCCTGGTGTGCTCAATGCAGATCCCAAACTGTTTCCAAACACCCAAAAATTTGAAGAACTCAGGTATCGCGAGGCAGCAGAGATGACCTACTTTGGAGCTTCTGTCATCCACCCCAAAACGATCAAGCCACTAGCAAATACGGGGATTCCGCTTTTTGTCAAGTCATTTTTAAATCCAGAGGCTTCGGGCACCAAAATCCACGAGCATGCAGCTGCACACGAGGTGCCTACCTTGGTGCTGAAAAAGAATCAAGTCCTGGTCAGCTTTAAGGTCACTGACTTTACTTTTATCGAGGAAAAACACATTCACGCCATTTACGAGAAGCTGAAGGAACTGAAGCTGCGGGCCAACATGCTGCAACTTTCTGCGATCACCGTTTCTCTGGTGGTGGATACCCAACTTTTTAAGCTGGAGCAACTGGTGGAGAGTCTCAAATCCACATTTGAGATCCGATACAACGAGGAGTTGGAGCTCTTGACTATCCTCAAGCCCCGGGCAGAAGACATTCCGGCCTTGATGGAAGGGTATGAGGTGCTTTTGGAACAGACCACCCGAACCTCTTATC
Source organism: Spirosoma fluviale (assembly GCA_945897085.1). Classification (GTDB taxonomy): domain Bacteria; phylum Bacteroidota; class Bacteroidia; order Cytophagales; family Cyclobacteriaceae; genus Algoriphagus. The sequence continues at coordinate 6,921 of CAMDEU010000005.1, forward strand.
AGGCCGTTCGAAGAAAAAAATAGGATTAGGGAGTACTTGCAGCTGGGTTTTGCTAACTTAATTCAAATAAACTCCTGATCTACATGTCCACACGCCGACAATTTCTCCAAAAAGCGGGCCTTTCAACGCTCGCGCTCAGCCTACCTTTTTCAGATAGCATTGCCCAAGCCTTGGGTCAGCAAGAGCCCAAAGTTTTGCGTGTCGCGATCATGGGGCTTGGAAGCTACGGCTCTCGGGTCGCCGAAGCGATGAAAGATTGTTCCAGAGCCAAGCTGGTAGGTGTAATTAGCGGTACTCCTTCCAAAATAGCCCAGTGGCAGGAAAAGTATTCGATTCCTGCTCAGAATTGCTATTCCTACGAAACTGTGGACCAAATCAAAAACAACAAAGACATCGATGCAGTCTACGTGATTACCCCCAATGCCTTGCACAAAGAACACACCCTTGCACTTGCCAAGGCGGGCAAGCATGTCATCTGCGAAAAACCCATGGCTATCAACGCCCAAGAGGGGCAGGAGATGATCGCAGCATGTAAGGCGGCTGGGGTTCAGCTTTTGATAGGCTACCGCATGCACTTTGAAGCCAACACCCTCGATATTGTCAAACGACAGCGGGCAGGGGAATTTGGCAAAACGCTGTTTTTCCAAGGGCTTAGTGGGTTTGTTATTGGCGACCCTTCCCAGTGGAGACTAAATAAGGCCCTCTCAGGAGGAGGAGCGATGATGGATATTGGAATCTACTCCATCAATGGGGCTCGCTACTTATTAGGGGAAGACCCAATTTGGGTGACTGCGCAGGAAACGAAAACTGATTTAATCAAATTTAAAGAAGGTGTAGATGAAACCATCACTTTTCAGATGGGCTTCCCTTCAGGTGCAACTGCCTCCTGTTTGTCTACCTACTCACTCAACTATTTGGACAAATTTTTTCTGTCTGGCACCAAAGGCTTTGCCGAAATGCAACCCTCCACAGGATATGGCCCCATCAAGGCTAAGACTAATTCCGGTCCACTCGAGCATACCCATGTCACCCATCAAACCACCCAAATGGATGAAATGGCGGCAATTATCTTGGATGGCAAGCAACCGCTAATCCCAGTAGATGGAGAAGAAGGATTGAAGGACATGCGTATCGTGGATGCCATCTACCAAGCGGTGAAAACAGGCAAAAAAGTAAGTATTTAAGCATCATTTGGCTTCGTTAGGTCGTACCTAAATCTGTTAGGAAGTTGTCTTCCTAACTATAAACCCTATCCTTCAAAAATCCGGGGATGCACTGTTCTAAAATGGCTGATCAATCCATCTAGTGCAGCATCCAAAATTGGCACACCTTCTCGAAGTCTTCTTCCCCTCCGTAGTAGAGAGATCAGGTAGGTTGAGACCCGCGTATTCCATTCAACTTTTTTAAACGAATATTAACTTCTAGTTATTTAATTTTTTTTTGCCGGATTGGGATGGAAAAGTCTTCTTAGTTAACTAAAGATTGTAAACCCCTGATCTGCCGAACTTAGATTGCCAAACAAGGAGTAGTAGCGTAACTAAGAATTATTAAGGCAGTATTATGCAGGATGGTTCAAATTCGTTTGAAATCACTTTTCAAATTACCTATTTAACGAGCATCCTTATTTTTTTGGTAAAAGGGCTTTAATATTCAAGCAATATACTTGAGATAATTTTGAAGAGAATTAAATCAAAAAATTCCAGTCCCAAACTACTACTCAATTATGATTGCTCAAAAAAGCATTTGGAGGTGTTTAATGACGGCATGTTTGCTGCTTACCCTCAACTTTACTTTTGCCCAACAAACTCAAGTGACGGGTAAAGTTAGCGACAGCAAAAATGAACCTCTTCCTGGCGCAACCGTGTTGGTCAAAGGTACCAGCCGTGGAACGGTAACTGATATAGACGGATCCTACGCGATTCAGGCAGCCACTGGCGAAGTGTTGGTTTTTTCATTTGTAGGATTTGAATCCAAAGAAGCACAAGTTGGGACATCTTCTAAGTTAGATATCTCACTTTCAGAAGGTTTGGCATTAAATGAAGTTGTTGTTACAGCTCTTGGTGTAGAAAGACAAACAAAAGCGTTAGGCTATTCCATTCAAGCAGTAGACGGAAGCCAGTTCACAGAAGCTAGAGAGACAAACGTAATTAACTCACTTAGCGGCCGCGTAGCAGGTGTTCAAATCACCAACAGTTCTACAGGCATTGGAGGATCAACTCGTGTCACTATTCGAGGAGAATCTTCCCTAAATATCAACGCAAACCAGCCACTTTTTGTAGTGGACGGTGTTCCTATTTCAAACAACGTTGTGGGATCTTCTGGTCGTTCCAATCAGGAAGCTGATTATGGAAACGCAGCAGGTGAAATCAATCCAGATGATGTGGCCTCTATGACGGTACTTAAAGGTCCTGCAGCCGCGGCATTGTATGGTTCTAGAGCAGCAAACGGCGCGATCCTAATCACTACAAAATCTGCCAAAGGCAAAAAAGGAATGGGTGTAACCATCAATTCCAACATCACGTTTGACGAAACGCTAAGAATGCCACAGTGGCAAGACAAATACGGTCAAGGTAACAACGGTACATTTGCCTTCAGAAATGGAGCAGGAGCCGGTGTTTCCGATGGTGTTGACGAAAGCTGGGGTCCTGAGTTGGATAAGGGTTATGCTACCACTCAATTTGACTCTCCAAGATCAGAATCTGGATTTAGAGGTGGTGATTTAAATGCACCTGCCTCCAGCACAATTTCCTTGACTCCTTGGGTTTCTCGTCCCAACAATATCGATGAGTTCTTCCAAACAGGAATAACCCGCTCAAATAACTTTTCGATCGAAGGATCAAACGAAAAATCGAATATTAGACTTTCTTGGACCAACTTGGACCAAACGGGAATTATTCCAAACACGGATTTGAAAAGAAATACCTTATCCATGAATGGGGGTATTAACGTGACCGATAAGTTGACTGTGAATTCCACATTTAACTACCAAAATACTGATAGCGGGAACAGACCTAATATTTCCTATGGTACAGAAAGCTTAATGTACCTATGGATTTGGTACGGTCGACAGGTAGATACGCGAAACCTAAGAGATTATTGGATGCCAGGATTAGAAGGTGTTCAACAGTTTAACTACAACTACAACTACCACGATAACCCGTACTTCAACGTGTATGAAAATACAAACGGACAATCAAAAGGCAGAGTTTTTGGAAATGTAAGTGCTACATACAAGTTTACTCCGAAGTTGAGCTTAATGGTAAGATCTGGTCTAGATACTTACAATGAACTTCGTGATCGGAAGAGAGCGTTTAGTACGCAGCGATTCCCTAAGGGTAGCTACAGAGAGGATAATATCTTTTTCTCTGAGCAAAACTCAGACTTCTTGCTTTCTTACTCCGAGACCACAAAATCTACTTGGTCTTACAGCTTAGCGGTAGGTGGTAACGCCATGCGTCAAAACAATCGCTACCTAGAAACAGTAGCTCCACAATTGCTTATTCCTGGAATCTACAATTTCACCAATACAGCCGTTAACCTTCAGATCAGCCAGGCTAACTCAGAGAAGAGAATCAACTCCATCTATGGTTTTGGACAAATAGGATTTAAGAATGTCCTGTTCCTTGATGTTACTGGACGAAATGACTGGTCAAGTACCTTGCCTGTCAACAATAACAGCTACTTCTACCCTTCTGCTACACTCAGTGCCGTAGTGTCAGACATGATCACGCTTCCTTCTGCAATCTCTTTCTTTAAACTAAGAGGCGCGTACGCTGAGGTAGGTAACGATACAGATCCTTATGCGTTGGCAAACGTGTACAACTCAGCAACTGCTTGGGGTAGTATCCAGGCAAAATCTGAGTCAAATAGATTGGCAAATGCTAACCTTTTACCAGAGCGTACTTCTTCCGTTGAAGCAGGTTTCGATGCACGGTTTTTGAATGGAAGATTAGGACTTGACTTTACCTACTTTAACAACGAGACTAAAAATCAAATTATTCCAATTGAATTGGATATCGCAACGGGCTACGCGTCAAGAATCATCAATGCAGGAAGTATACAGAACAAAGGGATTGAAATAATATTGAATGGTACGCCAATCAAATCAGCGTCAGGCGTAACGTGGAATTTCTTTGCAAACTTCACTCGTACGAGAGGAAAAGTACTCGAGTTGACTGACGAATTGACCACCTATTCCATGACAGGAAAAAATGGTGCAAATATTCAAGCTAGAGTTGGCGAGCGTATGGGCAACATTTATGGAGCTGGTTTTGCGCGTGTTGCTGATCCAGCATCTCCTTACTTCAACCAAATCATCCACACTGCTTCTGGTACTCCCACTGTTAATCCTACCTTGAAGCTTCAAGGTAATTATAATCCAGATTGGATGCTTGGCTTACAAAATAATGTGAGCTACAAAGGACTTTCCTTAGGCTTCCTTTTTGACTACAGACATGGGGGAATCGTAGTTTCTCGAACTAAGACCATTGGATCTACATCCGGTCAATTGGAAGAGACCTTGTATGGTCGTGAGAATGGCTATGATATTACACTTCCTGGGAATGGTATAATTTCTGAAGGGGTTATTAAAAATGCGGATGGTTCGTTTACACCAAATACCATCAAAATCACTTCTAGAAACTGGCACAACCGTTACTACGAGCGAAACAACGTGGAAGCAGCCAAATATGACGCTACCTTCCTTAAGCTTCGCGAAGTGACCATTGGATATACCATTCCTAAAAAATTGCTAACCAGAATTCCAGTTCAAGATATAAAAATCTCATTGGTAGGTAGAAACTTGGCGCTTTGGACGGAGAACCCGCACATTGATCCAGAGACAATGTCTATGAGTGGTGGCACCTTGATTCCAGGTGTGGAAGACATGGCTATCCCATCTACAAGAAACATTGGATTTAATCTGAATATCAAATTCTAAGCAGTTGGTAATTCGACAACATTAAAAAATAGAACTTATGAAATTAAATAAAACATACTTTTCCGGCTTAGCAATTGCCCTTATGCTGGGTGTGAGCAGCTGCGATAAAGATTTCGAAAAAGTAAACACCAACCCAAATAGCCCTGAGAAAGTATCTTCCGCGCTACTTTTACCAAACGTCATTCGAAATACAACGAATGAAATTGCAGGTAATTCTTGGGGATATGGCAACATTGTTATGCAATACACTGCTAAGATCCAGTTTACCAATGAGGATAGATACAACTGGGGCCCTCAAAGTAGCCCTTACAGCTCCTTTTACAATGCGCTTCGTGATATTAACAACATCATTGAAATCTCTGGCGCTTCGAAGCAGCAAAATTATGTAGGTATTGCCAAGGTGATGCGCGCACATTTGTTTGCATACATGAGTGATGCGTATGGCGAGATTCCTTACTCCGAATCGTTGCAGGCAAAGGGTGAACTAAACTATCCAAAATTTGACACCCAGGAAGTCATCTTTGCAGGTGTGTTGAAGGAATTGGAAGATGCAAATGCGCTATTAGGAACTACTACGGAAAAAGTTGAAGGAGATATCTTATTCAATGGAAATGTTACGCTCTGGAAAAAATTCGCCAATTCACTTCGCCTTCGTATTTTGATGCGTCTTTCTGATCGAAAGGATCCATCTCAAGCCATGCAGGCTATTTTGAGCAATCCTACTCAGTCTCCAATTTTTAGCACTCCAACTGAGCAAGCTGCTTTTCAATACCTTCAGGATGTGCCAAACCAACAGCCTTTATATACTACCCGTTCTGGTTCTTTCGACGAAGTACGTTTAAGCGAGCGTCTCGAAAGCGAGTTGAAAGGGTTAAATGATCCAAGATTGTTCGCGTATGCCCAACCAACCACAAGTTCTGCAGCAGGCGTTTTAGGTGCAGTTACCGCTTATGAAGGGGTACCTAACGGATTAGGTGATGAGGAAGCGCTAAAATATTCTCCATCGGGTGATGCTACGAAGGGCGGTTCAAACTTCATTTCTAGAGTTGGTCTTCTTTGGGCTTGTTCAGCTTGTACTACACAAGCAAGTCCAGTAGGGGCTCAGTCTATCTTGATGAGTTATGTTGAAGTTCAATTTATTCTTGCTGAAGCCAGAGAGCGCGGATTTATTACCACAGGAACGGCTGAAGATTATTACAAAAAAGGAATCCAAGCTTCAGTAGACTATTACAAAGCAAGATATACGGTAATCAGTCAGCCAACAATTGCTGCGAAGCTTGTCTTAGATGATGCCTACTTCGCTCAGACTAAAGTTGCCTATTCAGGTACAACTCAAGAGAAATTAGCAAAAATTGGTACGCAGAAATGGATTGCTCTTTTCTTCAGCGGCATGGAGTCTTGGCACGATTGGAAGCGAACAGGCTATCCAAGCATTAAACCAGGACCTGCGGCCTTCATTGCAACCGTACCTGTTCGATTCATGTATCCAAGTAGTGTACAGTCGTTGAATGGAGATAATTACAAAGCAGCTCTTGGCCGCCAAGGCGTGGATGCAATCTCCACACGCGTGTGGTGGGATGTGAAATAGTGACCTAAAATTTGATTAGCTACCCTAAAATCTGCCAGCGGTACAGCTGGCAGATTTTTTAAATTTGAACAATTATGAAAGCAAAATTTCTTACCCTCTTACTTCTCGCCAGTTTAAGTTTTGGAGCTCATGCCCAATCAAAAAAAACGGCCACTGAAAATATTATCTTGGTCACCTTTGATGGATTAAGATGGCAGGAGCTTTTTAAAGGCGCTGATTCACTCTTGATCGATGATACAGGATTGATCGACCAAGCAGGTTCCTTGCTTTCCACTTATTGGGATGAAGATCCGATCAAGCGTCGTGAAATGCTTTTTCCTTTTTTCTGGAGCACCATTGCGAAAGAAGGCCAGCTCTATGGCAACCGGGCTTATGGGAATATGGCGGACAATACCAACAAAATGTGGTTTTCCTACCCTGGATACAATGAGTTTTTAAGTGGATTTGCGGACGATTCTCGCATCAATTCCAACAATAAATTTTACAACCCAAATGTGACTTTACTTGAGTACCTCAACCAAATGCCAGCCTTTAAAGGAAAGGTAATGGCATTTGCGAGTTGGGATGTTTTCCCATTCATCATCAACACGGAGCGGAGTGGGATTCCAGTAAATGCTGGTTTTGACATTGCAAAAGGCACTGATCTGACGGATGTTGAAAAAACAGTCAACAGGTTGCAACAAGAAATTCGTGGTCCTTGGGGAGGGGTTCGTTTGGATGCATTTACACAAGCCTATGCATTGGAAGCAATCAAAAAATACAAGCCGAAGGTGCTATATGTTGCGTATGGAGAAACGGATGACTGGGCTCATGATGGAAAATACGATCAGTACCTACTTTCAGCTACCCAGACCGATAAATACATCCAAGAGCTTTGGAATACCCTTCAAGCGGATCCTCAGTACAAAGACAAGACTACCCTGCTAATTAGCGTGGATCATGGTCGTGGAATCACCAAAGAGAGCTGGAAGAGTCATGGAGCTCGGGTACCTGAGGGGGGTGAAATTTGGCTTATGGCTATAGGTCCAGATACTCCTGCTGGCGGAGAAATGAAAATGAAGGGCCAATGGTCTTCTGCGATGGTGGCACGTACTGTATATGAATTACTTGGCCTTAGCTATCCAGATCCAAAGGCTGCTCCAGCGGTAAAGGAGATGATTAAATGAAAAATTGGTCGTTAGGAATTGGGATTTCTTTAATTTTTCTACTTCAATCCTGTGCCGTACATTCTACTAAAAATACCTCTCCAACCTTTCGGGAGGCATTTTTTGCGGATGAAGAGGCTATTGCAGACTTTTTAAATAAGGGGATGCCCCAACCTTCCCTTGTATTAAACGAGGGGTGGATTTTTTTGGGTAAGGATTCGTTGCCTGGGATTTCAAGAAGCTTTTCTACGGATGTTCAAGGTGAATCTATTCAACTTCCACATCGAATTACCTTTGCGAATCATTCGTTTTGGTACCATAAAACCGTTGATCTCCAAGAAGGGATCTTAATTTTGGAGGGAGATGATGGGGTTCAACTTTGGATTGATGGAGAACAAATTCGAAGGATGGAAGGAGGGGATTTTTTTCAAGTTGCTGCAAAAAAGGAGGCAAGTATAACCCTTCGTGTGGTGAACAATGCCATGGCTGGAGGATTGCAAAAAATGGGATGGATGTCAACTCAGGAATTTTTGAGTTGGAAAAATCTGCGAAGTAGCGAAAGAGCTAAAGCGCTACAACTTCGAAAAGTGCAACTTCTCACGGATGACCAACAGCAGCAACCTATTTCAAGCACATCCCAGGAGAATGAGCTAGCCCAGCTTCCTATGTTGATGACATCGCCTGTGCTAGTATTGGGAAGTGACCAGTCCTATTTTTTGCGTTGGGTAAGTGAAAAAGCTGGGGAAGCTACCCTTACTTTTAGCGGAGGCAAGGAGGTCAAGCTCAGCTCAGCGACAGGAATTTTTACGCTACCTATCGATGGAGATGTGGAATTTGAGTTATGGCAGGAAAAGGCCTATCAAGGGAAGTTTACTTTTTCACTTCCCCGATGGGGTAAAAAAATTAAACTTGCGATTTGGGCGGATTCACAAGGTGGATGGAAGCGTTTTGATCGCTTCACAAAGCTGATTCATGAGAATCAGGTTGACCTGAGTATTGGGGCAGGTGATTTGGTGAATAACGGTTCGGAAGAAGATGCTTATCCGCGGTTTTTGCAAAAATTGAGTCAAATGAATTCGGCACAATTGCTGGTTCCTGGAAACCACGATTACGACGGGTATTACGATGATTTAAATCCAGAGCAGCTTCAACAGTATTTGTTTCGGGAGAATGAGCCCCGGTATGGTTTTCAGCAACTCGGTCCTGTTGGGGTATTGACGCTTGATCCCAGTGAGAATTTTCCAGTAGCTATTGCTGAAACTAGTGAACAAGGGAAATTTCTCCATTCGGTTTTGAATTCGGAATCTTGGCTAAGTTCAAGTTGGAAAATGGTCGTTCTACACCAGCCACCTTACTCTCAAGGATGGCCAGGATACCATGGAGAAGAAAGTATTCGGGCCGTGTTGGAGCCCTATTTCCATGCGGGAAAAATTGATCTTGTTATTGCAGGCCACACCCATGATTACGAGCGGCTGACGAAAGAATTTTCTGGCAACCAAGTTCATTTTTTTATTGTGGGAGGCGCTGGAGGTGGGATGGAGCCAGAAGGAAGGATGTCCGATTACCCAATAATGGACCGCTTGATTAAGAAACATCATGTGGCTATCGCGGAGGTATCCGCATCTGTATTTGCTATTCGAATTTTGGGAAGTAATGCCGAACTCTTGGATCAACTTACCCTCACAAAAAAGGGAAATAAGAAATAGTACCTTTGAAAACGCAAAAAAAGAGCTCCCAGAGCTAAGTTGGCTTTCATCCCCAGCTTTTCACATGATTTGTTATCAAATCATTATATAAACATCACCGTCCAATTAGGAATTTTTGAATTCTTAGATTTGAAAAAAATGGTAAGCCTGTGCCCAAGTTTGCAAGCTTTTTAGACAGTAAAGAAAAATTCACCATTCAATTTCATCCCCTACCGGATTTGCAAGCCGGGGAGATTTTGGTTAGAAATCTAGCGGTCTCTATCTGTAGAAGTGATATCCATACCTATACCGGGAAAAGGACCGAAAAATCACCCGTTTTGTTGGGACACGAAGTCGTGGGTAGAGTGGAGTCGCTTGGGTCAACAGGAGTAATGCTAGATGTCCACGGGAAAAATGTTCAGATTGGAGATAAAGTAACTTGGGCGATTTTTGCAAGCCCTCCTCTCGATCGGTATTCTCAACAAGGAATCCCCCAGAAGGCGGTCAACCTTTTTAAATATGGGCATGAAAAAATTGAAGACGGACATCATTTTCATGGGGGTCTTAGTGAGTACACTGTGTTACGAAAAGACACGCCCATTGCAATTTTAAGTCAGGAGCTACCGAATCATATTGCCTCGCTTATTAATTGTACGGTAGCTACAGTCTCTGGAGCAGTTCGATTAGCCGGGGGAGTGAAGAATAAATCAGTGGCAATTTATGGAGCAGGAATGCTAGGGGTAGTCGCCTGTGCTATGGCTACTAGCTTTGGAGCAAAGAAGGTTGTAACAATTGATTTGAATAGCGAAAGAGGAGAGACTTCCAAAAATTTTGGTGCTGCGCAGTATTTTTTACCAGATGACCTTATCCAAGAAAAATTTGAGGTAGTCTTTGAGTTTACTGGTGCCGCTAAAGCCATGGAGCATTCGGTAAGGTTATTGGATATCGGAGGTGTCACAGTTTGGGTAGGTGCTGTATTCAAACAGGAAGATGTTCAGCTTAACGGTGAGTACCTACTAAGAAACATGCTAACCATTAAGGGGCTCCACAATTACAATGTGGAGGACTTTGCCAATGCAGTTAATTTCATAGAAAATGAGTACAAGAATTTTGATTTTCTTCCCCTTATTATCGGTGGGTTTTTATTAGACGAGGTGGATGCGGCTTTTCTTTTCGCTATTCAACAAAATCCTTATCGAGTATCTTTACAATTGGAATAAATGAAATTTATCAAATCTAATTCAGAGGCTTCATTCGTGATAAAAGCTGCAGCGGCAGTATTTATTACCTACCTGAGTATGTACGCCTTCCGGAAGCCATTTACTTCAGCCCAATATGCGGATTACATCCTGTGGGGGATTGACTACAAGATCATCTTAATCATTGCGCAATTAGTAGGCTATACGCTTTCCAAATATTTTGGTATAAAAATCATCTCTGAACTTTCGGCGAGCAAGCGTACCATTACCTTAATTTTTCTAATGGCATTCTCCTGGCTTGCCTTGCTATTTTTTGGTATTGTTCCCGCCCCTTATAATTTACCTTTTATGTTTTTGAATGGCTTGCCTTTGGGGATGATTTGGGGGGTGGTGTTTAGTTACATCGAAGGCCGTAGGCATACAGAGCTTTTAGGGGTAGCGATGGCCTCAAGTTTTATTATTTCCTCCGGCATTGTCAAGGGAGTAGGAAGTTACCTGCTTATTAATCTACAAGTTTCAGAAATGTGGATGCCGTTTTTTACGGGGCTACTGTTTTTACCGATTTTATTTTTAGGCATTTATCTTTTGCACTCCTTGGGCAATCCAGACGAAGGCGATGTGCTCGCTAGGACAGAGCGGAAGCCAATGGATGCGGCAGAGCGAAAAGCTTTTTTTAAACGTTTCGCCCCTGGAATCATTTTCTCAATTATCATTTATGTGTGCCTCACCATATTTAGAGACTTGAGAGACAATTTTGCGGTCGAGTTTTGGAAAAGTTTTGGGATTGAAAATATACCTAGCCTATTGGTATTGTCTGAACTACCCATTGCCTTATTCGTCATTCTGATCATTGGTTCGATGATATTTATAAAGAATAATAAGCAGGCATTTTTTTTCAATTTCTATATTCTACTTTTTGGAGGAGTTTTACTCCTACTCTCCACGATTTTGTTTTCCAATGACCTACTTTCTCCCACCGTTTGGATGATCCTCGTCGGGTTTTCGATGTATTTGCCCTACATCGCCTTTCATGCCCTATTTTTCGAACGGTGGATTGCCTATTTTAAGATAAAAAGTAACATTGGGTATTTAATGTATATCGTGGATGCTGCCGGCTACCTCGGAAGTACGCTGGTACTATTATTCAAAAACTTCAGCAATGTGGATTACAGTTGGGTAGCTTTTTTTATTGTGACGGCATTTGTCACCTCCATACTGATCATCCTACTCACTATTGCAAATTATTTCTATTTCAAAAATCAAGATAAATTGATCCTAACATGAAAAACAAATCAGCCATCGTTGTAGGAGCGGGAATTTTAGGACTTGCCACAGCGCGAGCATTGGCAGCCAAAGGGTACGCAGTCACAGTCATTGAAAAAAGTCAATTTTCCCTTGGCGCAAGTGTGCGAAATTTTGGCATGCTTTGGCCTGTAGGTCAGCCCGAGGGAAAATTGTACAACAGGGCTTTACGAACCAAGGAAATTTGGTTGGACTACCTAACCGCCTCCAAAACCCCCTACAATGCTTGTGGAAGCCTACACTTGGCCTATTCCAAAGAGGAAATGGATGTAGTGGAAGAAATTGGCGAACTTTTCCATGCCAACAAAAGACCGGTGTCTGTGATTTCAAAAGATTCGGTCCTAGAAAAATACAATGGGATCAATTCAGAAGGCTTATTGGGCGCACTAAGAAGTGAAGATGAGGTAATTATTGATCCAAGAGAGGCCATCAAAAACCTTCCCCAATTTCTCACCGAAAGATTCCAAATCAACTTCATTTGGGGTAAAGCCATCACACGAGTAGAACCAACTGTCGCTTACGCAGGTTCAACTTCCTACTCAGCGGACCTCATTTGCATCTGTTCAGGAGCTGATTTTGAAACCTTATATCCAGCGCTATTTAAGCAGCAACCGATCCAAAAAACCAAGCTGCAAATGATGCGATTCAGACATAAAGATCCTAGTTTTCAGATCAACGCGTCTGTTTGTGGAGGTTTGTCTTTGCTTCACTACAAAAGTTTTGCTGCATCTACGGCACAAGAAAAGTTGAGGATAAAGGTAGAGGCTGAACTGCCTGAGTACTTGAAAAATGGCATTCATGTCATGGTATCTCAGAACAACGCGGGAGAGCTTACCGTTGGAGATTCCCATGAATACGGACTTGATTTTGATCCATTTGACAGAATGGAAATTAATACCTTGATTTTGGACTACTTAAAGAAATTCATGCACATCGACCAATGGGAAATGATTCAATCTTGGAACGGTGTTTATCCCATTATGATGAATGGTGCTAGTGATTTGTATTTAAATCCTGAACCAGGCATCCACATTTTAAATGGAATTGGTGGGCATGGAATGACCATGTCCTTTGGTTTTGCAGAAGAGATTATTGATACCCTTTAATTCCTTGGTTATGTTAAATCCCATTACCCAACAGATTTTAAATCTATTTGATCAAAATGGTTCCTCCATGTATGGAGGTGAAGCGGTTACCCAATTGGAGCATGCCTTGCAATGCGCTGAATTGGCTCGAAAGAATGGTGCTTCAGATGAATTGATCACCGCTTCCTTATTGCATGATGTAGGACATTTACTTCATGATTTGCCTGACGATGCGAGTGACAAAGGCATTGATGATTTGCATGAACTTTTGGGAGAGAAGTTTTTGGTACAGTATTTTAAATTAGCAGCTGTTCAGCCGGTCAAATTGCATGTTCAAGCAAAACGATACTTGTGCGCTACTGAAGAGGGGTATTATGAGGCCTTATCGAATTCTTCAAAAGTAAGTTTAGAGTTCCAAGGAGGAATCATGTCTCCTTCAGAAATGGAATTATTTGAAAAAAATGAATTTTATAAAGAAGCTGTAGCTCTGAGGAGATGGGATGATCTAGCAAAAGATCCAAACTTGGTGAGCCCTCCGATTTCTATTTTTGTCCCTTCAATTGAATTAGCATTAAAGTAAGTATATGAAAGTAAAAATGGTTGTGTTCGATATGGCCGGTACCACGGTCGATGAGGGGAATGTGGTGTACCGAACCTTGCACCAGGCAATTGAAAAAAAAGCGCCTCATATTCGCTTTGAAGATGTATTGAAGTCAGGTGCGGGAAAGGAAAAACTACAAGCTATCCGCGATACCTTGCTGGATAGGGCTACTGTATTGACCAAGGAAGAAGTAGATTCCATTTTCCAGGATTTTCTAGAAAGCCTTGACCTTGCCTACAAGGAGTTGGTTGTAACTCCGACTAAAAACACCGAGAAATTAGTTAAGGAGCTTCGAGAATTAGATATTTTAGTGGTTTTAAATACCGGGTACAATAGAGTTACCGCTACTTCACTGATCCAAAAATTAAATTGGGAACAGGGGGTTCATTATGATTTGCTTGTGACCGCATCGGATGTAAAAAATAATCGCCCAAAGCCAGATATGATTTTGTATGCAATGGATCAATTTGCTATTCAAGATGCATTTACAGTGGTCAAGGTTGGGGATTCTACAGTTGATATAGAAGAAGGAAAAAATGCGGGTTGTTTATTCACCATAGGCGTCACCACCGGAGCACACACCAAGGCCGAACTACTGACCGCAAATCCAGACTATATATTGGACGATATTTACGATCTCAAAAAGGTGATTTTAAGTTTGAACCCAACTAGCTAATTGGCGAGCTTTCAACCTATAAAACTCAATCTCTAATCCCTGTTGCAGACCTTCGGAATGTGCTGATTAGGGGAAAGGAGTAATTAAAAAATATGATTATCCGCTTTTCCACCACAAACCAAAGAAAATTAGGTTTGAGGTTCAATTAAGTGACCTGTGGACTGTTGAAAGCCTTGTAGGCCGTGGCCTATGGTCTGTGAACGATGATTATCCGCAGAGGTAAACATCTCTATTGAGGCACTGGCATAATTGCGGATAATCATATTTAAAATCTCCTAATTTTGAAAAACAAGGGGATGGGCTTCCTTAAGTTGGTTTAGGAATTCATCTAGCGCAGCATCCAAAATTTGGTACACCTCCTCGAAGTCTTCTTCCCCTCCATAGTAAGGATCGGGGACAGCAAGGCCTGTTTCTCCTGCAGCAAAGTTTCGCATCAAAAAAATTTCTTTGTTTGGAAAGCGAGACTGAAGTTTGAGTTGCTGTAAATTTTCTAGGTTGTTGCTATCCATGGCAATGATATAGGCAAAATCCCTAAAATCTGACAGCTGCAACTGTCGCCCGCGGTGCTTGATTTCCACCCCATGTCTTTGAGCACAGCTTAGAGTACGCTCATCAGGGAGCTCCCCAATATGGTAGTCAGAAGTTCCCGCACTATCCGATTGAATGGCCTTTTCTAATCCTAAGTCCTTGATTTTGGCATTGAAAATACCCTCGGCCATGGGAGACCGACAAATATTGCCCAAACACACAAACAAAACTTTAATCATTTGATTTTCATAAAAATCAATCACAAACTAGTCCTTATCAAGGGATTACAGTATAAAAAAAGTAAGCTAAACTTTTTCATCCAAGCAAAAGCTAAAAAAAATATAGAAATCTATTGGATTGCCTACTTTTGATAGATGAATGTCGTGTACTGGCTACTTCTGGAGTTAAGCACGAGGATTTTGCCAGTCCTCGGAATTTTTGTGCCAAAAATCAGGCATTTTCTGGATCAAAGAACTGGATTGTTTTCAACGCTTACCGAATTTCGAACTACCCACCCAGGGCCTTTGACCTGGTTTCATGTAGCCTCCCTAGGAGAGTACGAACAGGCAAAACCGGTCATTGCTGCACTTAAAGCCAAGGAACCTCAAACCTGGATTGCGGTTAGCTTTTTTAGTCCCTCCGGCTATGAGCCTGCCTCAAAGAAGCCGCAGCCAGGGGTGGATTTGATTACCTATCTGCCGCTTGACCGCAAGGCTTGGGCGGAACGATTTGTGGAAATCCTTCAACCCACCCGAAGCATTTTTGTGAAGTACGACCTCTGGCACCACCACCTGCAAGCTTTAAAGAGAAACCATATTCCCACCTACCTCATCGCAGCCTCCTTTCGCCCCGATCAATCCTATTTCTCTTGGTATGGGAGCTTTTTTTGCAGGATGCTTTTGCAAATGGATTGGATCTTTACCCAAAACGAAGCAAGCATTCAGCTTTTAGCTTCCCTAAAAATTACGAATGCAATTCATTCTGGAGACACTAGATTTGATCGAGTAGCGGGGACGGCAGCGCAGCCGATGGACTTTCCAGCGATTCGTAACTGGATCAAGGGTCGACCTACCGTGGTGATCGGATCTGCTTGGGAGGAAGACATGCGACTACTCATTCCCTTGATTCAATCCAAATCGGATTATTTATGGATCATTGCCCCCCATGCCCTTGATTCGCTAGCGATGGACCGATGGGCATCGGCGCTAGGGGTTCCAACCCAAAAATATTCCCAGTGGAAGGAAGGGCAAGACCCTCAAATCTTATTGATCGACAACATTGGTATGCTATCTTCCCTGTACCAATTTGCGCATTTTGCCTATGTTGGTGGGGGATTTGGCAAGGGGCTGCACAATATTTTAGAGCCGCTAGGTTTTGGAATTCCTGTAATCTTTGGGAATCCAAGGTCTGCATCCAAGTTCCCAGAGGCTGCACAAAGTCAGGTTGAAGGCTGTGGTTTTGCAGTGACAGACTACGCTGAACTTCAGGAATGGGTGGATAAGTTGACGCAAGCTGGATTTTATGCAATCTCCGTAGCTTCTGCCAAACGATGGGTGAAAGCAAACTTGGGTGCAGCAGACCGCATTCTAGCTCATCTAACTACTTTAATTCCAACGAAATGAAAGGAAGAGTCATCAAGTCTACTGGGAGTTGGTACCTAGTCCACACAGACCAAGGGATTCTTTCTGCGCGATTGAAGGGGAAGTTTAAGCAAGATGAACTCAAACTCACCAACCCCATTGCAGTAGGCGATTGGGTAGCATTGGAAAAGGAGGAGGGACAGGATTCGGCGATTATTCACGAGATTTTTCCAAGGGACAACTATGTCATCCGTAAGTCTACGCGGAAGCAGCACTTTTCACACATGATCGCCAGTAATGTGGACCAAGCAATCTTGGTGATTACCATGAAAAAGCCACGAACCTCTCTAGGCTTCATTGATCGCTTCTTAGTAGCTACAGAAAGCTATGGAATTCCTACATTATTGGTTGTAAACAAGATGGATCAACTGGAAGGGGAGGATGAACGAGATTGGCTTCAGGATATTCATGAGATCTATGTGCCCCTCGGCTATGCGGTAGTAGAAGTGTCTGCACTGAAGGATACGGATCTTGAAACCAAACTTCTACCCAAAATTCAAGGAAAATCTAACTTGATTTCTGGGCATTCTGGAGTAGGAAAAAGTACCTTGCTCAATGCGCTTTTGCCTGATGCAAGGCAGGAAACCAAAGCAATATCTGATTATAGCGCAAAAGGAGTCCACACAACTACCTTTGCAGAGCTATTTTTCTTGCCAGGATCAGGAGATCTTATTGATACACCAGGCATCAAAGAATTTGGTATTTTGGATGTGGCCGAGGAGGAACTTTCGCATTTTTTTCCAGAAATGCGAAAGTACCTTGGGCAGTGCAAATACAACAATTGCACCCATGTGAATGAGCCTGGATGTATGGTACTCCATAAATTAAACGAGGGGTATATCCACCCGTATAGGTACCAGAGTTACTTGAATATCCTAAATGAGGAGGATAGTCATCGATAAAGTGTTTTGAATCTAGGGCAAATTGGTCTAATTTTCACTTTCTAAAAATCATCCCATGACCGAAGTATTGAACCATAAGCAAGTAGGGCAAAAGATCACCCGAATGGCTTTTGAAATTTATGAGCGGAATCTCCACGCTTCTGGCGGAATGGTAGTCGCAGGGATTACCGGTATGGGTACTATTTTAGGCCACCTTCTGGCTACGGAGCTACGGAGAATCTCTCCTCTTCAAGTGGAGGAAGTGGAGGTACTATTGGATAAGCAGGCAGTAACAGCTACCGAGGTACAGCTTTCTAGCCCTACTGCTTTAAAAGGAAAAACGATAATTCTAGTCGATGACGTGCTCAACACGGGCAAAACTCTCGTTTATGCCTTGAAACCATTTTTAGAGCATGAAGTCGAAAAAATAGAAATAGCAGTGCTCGTCAATAGAAGTCATGGTTTATTTCCAGTCAAGCCAGATTACACGGGTTTTGAGTTGGCCACTACCTTTAATGAGCATATCCGAGTTGATTTTTCTGGTAACAACTATTCTGTTCACCTTCTCTAAGTTTGCATGTCTATTCATTCTTCTGCTTCTGTGAAGCGCATCACCACGCACACGCTTCAAGAAATGAAGCTTCGAGGCGAAAAAATATCCATGTTGACTGCCTATGATTTTTCAATGGCCAAGATTGTGGATGCAGCAGGAATGGACATCATTCTTGTGGGGGATTCGGCTTCCAATGTCATGGCCGGTCACGAAACAACCCTTCCTATTACGCTAGATCAAATGATCTACCATGCCTCGGCAGTTGTGCGGGCAGTGAAGAGATCCTTTGTGGTGGTGGATATTCCCTTTGGTAACTACCAAGGCAATAGTTCGGAGGCACTTCGCTCAGCCATTCGCATCATGAAGGAGTCTGGAGCTCATGCCGTCAAGGTGGAGGGGGGTGCTGAAATCAAGGAATCTGTTGCGCGAATTTTAAGTGCGGGAGTACCGGTCATGGGGCATCTAGGATTGACCCCGCAGTCTATTTACAAGTTTGGAACCTATGCCGTACGAGCCAAGGAGGAGGAGGAAGCCGAAAAGCTGGTAGAGGATGCCAAGCTATTGGAAGCTTGCGGATGCTTTGCGCTAGTTTTGGAAAAAATTCCTGCAGCTTTGGCAAAGCGAGTAGCTGAAGCCCTTACCATTCCTGTGATTGGAATAGGAGCAGGTGGAGAAGTAGATGGTCAGGTATTGGTGATGCACGACATGCTTGGTATTACCCAGGAGTTTAAGCCACGATTTTTGCGGGCTTATGCCGACCTCAATCAAATCATGACCCAAGCATTCCAGCAATACATTTCGGATGTAAAAACGAAGGATTTCCCCAATTCTTCAGAGAGCTACTGAGTTATTTCTGGTTTCCTGGATTGCTTTTTGGAGCTAAACAGGCATACTAAGCCCCTCCTATTTTTTACTTGGAGGGAGCAGCTTCCACTCGCAAAATGAAGTCACTCAAGACATTCATGTAGTTGATGAAAGCATCGTATGGGGTATCATAGGGGCTGAAATACTCGTGCACCGATCCATCTGAGAAGAATTTAGTGCAGATGTAATAAAAGTGATCGGAAGTCTGCAGGTATTCCCAATCGCGGAGCAAAGCAGGGTCTTTAATTTTCCTTATTTTCTTTTCCAGTTCATACAAGCGATCAAAAGCTTCGTCCTGCATGTCGTTACCAAGCCATGCGGTAAGATCGCGTTCCTCATCGGCCCAGGAAATCGGAGTAGGTACATGAATGTTGCTCACGGGAGAAAGGGCTGCTACCACCTCCAAAGGGGTAGAGAAGGTAAAGTTTGACTGCGTAAAAATCGCCTCTGGAAGGTGGCGCATGAAGTCAAAAATCCCAGTTTCTGCCCACTGGTGTTCACCGAATGTTTCGTAGTCCATAAATAAGTTGACCACTGGCTCTTCTTTAGGTAATGCATTGAGCCAATTCACAAACTTGTCTGTGGTCAGTGGATAATCTCCCCAAGTATTGTCTCCAAATCGGAAGGCAATGTCATCCGAAAGGCGGAAATTTTTGAGTAGTATTTTGAGTTTTGGGTTCTTCGCATTGGAATAGACATAATTGGGGCTTTTCCATCCCAGAATATGTTTTGCACCTTCGGTAAGCATCCCTTGGTAACCTAGCTCAGCTACCATTGCTCCAATATCATCTGAGTAGATCAATTCGGTATTTCGGAATACTCTTGGGCTATATCCGTTGAAAAGCTCCTTGATTCTGTCCTGGTGTTTGTGAACCAAGGCAAAAAATTCATCCTTGCTTTTGAGCGCCGCTAGGGAGTGGGAGTAGGTTTCATTCAGTAGCTCCACATGGCCTGTAGCCACCAATCGTTGAAAGCTTTCCAGCACATCAGGAGCATAAGCTTCCATCTGGTCCAAGAAGGTACCTGAAATAGAAAATGCCACTTTGAATCTACCCTGGTAGCGTTGAATAAGCTCCAACAAAAGGGAGTTCATCGGGAGGTAGCATTTCTGCGCTGCTTTTTGAATGACATTCCGGTTGAGGTAGTCATTCCAATAGTAGTGATCTTCCCCAATATCAAAAAATCGGTAGGGCTTCAGCCTATAGGGTTGATGGACTTGAAAATAAAAGCAGACAGTTCTCATGCGCGTTGAGCTAAAGTTTTTTCGTAAACAGTCACTAGTTTGGCAGCAACATGCTCCCACTTCAATTTTTTCAATTCATCTGCTCCTAATTCGGTAAACATTCGAGCGATGCCTTGGTAGTGTAAAAGTCCAAAAATGGCATCTGCCATGGCATCCACATCCCAAAAATCAATTTTGATGGCATTGTTCAGCACCTCAGCTACTCCAGATTGCTTGGAGATGATGACAGGGGTATTATGCCGTACCGCTTCTAGGGGGGCGATTCCGAAGGGTTCAGATACAGATGGCATCACGTATACATCGCTGATGGCATACATGTGATCTACATCGTCTCCTTTCAAGAATCCAGTGAAGTGAAACTTGGTACCCATTCGAAGTTCTGCCACACGATCCACCATTTTATTGAGCAAATCCCCCGATCCTGCCATGACAAACCGCACATTTGGGTCTCGATCAATTACTTTTTTGGCAGCTTCCACAAAGTATTCAGGACCCTTTTGGTAGGTAATTCGACCGAGGAAGGTTACGATTTTCTCCGGCACCTTTTTCTGATAGGTTGAGGTAATGATGCTTGCATCCAGTACAGCGTTGTGCAGCACAGTTACTTTTTCGGGAGGGATGCCGTATTTCCGCACGCAAATGTTTTTGGTGAGCTGACTTACCGCTACCACATGATCTGCGGCATGCATGCCAGCACGTTCAATCTCAAATACAGGAAAATTGACCGACTCCCCAGATCGATCGTACTCGGTGGCATGTACATGGACGACTAGGGGCTTGCCGCTCATTTCCTTGGCAGCAATTCCCGCAGGGTAGGCAAGCCAATCGTGGGCATGGATGATGTCAAAATCACTTCGGTCGCGGGCGATCTGTGCTCCGACCAGGGCATAGCGAGATACTTCCTCCATGAGGTTTTTACCATATTTGCCGCTAAACTGGTAGTTGGTGGAAAATACACTCTCATCCACATCGGTCCGGTCGTGAATGGCATAATCCGTATATTTTTTGAATGCTTTGGGACCCAAATAGGGTACCAAAAAGCTATTGACTTCGAGGTAAGTCAGGTTTTTCCAGAGCTTTTTAAATCGGCGCTCCCGGTAATCAACCGTCACTCCGCTGGCATTGACAAAGTCTGCCACAGGCTCCTCATCTCCCCAGAGTTTGGGAACCACAAAAATCACTTCTTGCTTGTGGATATTCATTCCTTGAATCAATCCATAGCAAGCCGTGCCTAGTCCTCCAGAGATATGTGGTGGAAATTCCCACCCAAACATGAGTACTTTCATAGGGAATCCATTAAACCTGTTTGACTAAGTCCATCATGCGGAGAAGCTCTGCAATGCTCCATGCTTGCGATACAGCCCCCTTGGGACGGTGTGGGGCATCCCCATCGTATATCTCAGCCACCGTTCCTACTCCATATTGAGTCATGACCCCATCAAAGCCTTTGATGATTTTTTCCACAAAAATTTTGGCCGCTTTTCCATGTAAGCGGAGATAGCCCTCCGCAAAATGTCCCAAAAGCCAGGCCCAGACCGTTCCGTTGTGGTAGGCTAGGTCTCTACTGATTTGATTTCCAAAATAGTAGCCTTTGTATCCCGGATCATCTGGGGATAGCGAACGAAGTCCTCTTGGGGTGAGTAGTTTGGATTTGACAATTTCCAATACTTTATCGCATTTTTCTTCTTCCAAAATCCGATAGGGCAGGGAAGTTGCAAGCACCATGTTGGGCCGAATAGACCAATCTTTTTCTTCTTCATCGACTACATCCGCTAGGTAGCCATAGTCCCAGGACCAGAATTCCCGATCAAAAGATTCTTTCACTTTCGCAGCCAAGCTAAGGTATTCTTCTTCCCCACTAAGTTCATGGTAGAAGCACAAGGCATTGTACCATAGGGCTTGAACTTCAACAGGGCAGCCTATTCTCGGCGTAACGGGACCATCTGGAGTGATAGCATCCATCCAGGTGAGCGCAATGCCCTCCTGCCCTCCCCAGAGTAGGCCTGAAGGGAGCATGTGGATGTGATAGTCTGTGCCTTCCTTGAATCCTTCGATTATTCCACGGAGTTTGGCTAGGTAACGATCCTTCACAGTCTTTTTATCTCCAGTGTACTGAATGTAGTTTTGTAAAGACCAAAAAAACCAGAGCGGAGCGTCTATGGAGGTCATGTTGGTGTAATCTCCACTCCCAATATTGGGAAAAAGGGCTCCTTTCAGATCTTTGGACATCGTGTCCATTATCTCTAAAAAGGTTTCAGGTTCACCTGTTGCCAATGTTAAACCCGGAGCAGCGATGAAGGTGTCTCTGCCCCACCATCCAAACCAAGGGTAGCCTGCGATGACGCGCACTTCCCCATCTCGCTTTCGGATAAACTGTCCAGCAGAATTTTTTAAGCAATTTTCAAAGTTGTTTCTCGGGATTCGACGTGCGATTTCTTTGCTAAATGCATTTGTTCGGGTTTCTGGATCTGCATCGGTTAGGCCTGCAGAAAAAATGACTGACTCGCCTTTACTGATTTCAAATTCAAGGTATCCCGGTACAAACAAGTCTTCTTGGTAGTCGTAGCCTCGCTCCCGTTCTTGAATATACTCCAGGTTGTGGTACCAGTCCGGTTGGGAATGGAAAGTTGCCTCCTTGGACAGTTGAAGGTAAAGCGGATCGTAGTTGGGATACAATTGAAACTTTACTCCATTTGCAACTAACTCGTAGTCTCGATTGAGGCTATCGTTGGCTTTCATGAGCTGGTGGTAGCCACGAAAAGCGAGAAAAGGCTGGATGCGTAACGTGGTGGGTGAATGGGCCTCCAGTAAGGTGTATCGAATCATAACTCGGTCTCGGTT
This sequence comes from Spirosoma fluviale, assembly GCA_945897085.1. Classification (GTDB taxonomy): domain Bacteria; phylum Bacteroidota; class Bacteroidia; order Cytophagales; family Cyclobacteriaceae; genus Algoriphagus. Next base: position 29,691 of record CAMDEU010000005.1, read on the forward strand.
GGAGTCTAGGATCAGCTCCTTCTGAAGAAGAACACCCCCTACACGGTAGGTCAACTTTGGAATAGGTTCCGAATCGAAATCCTCCAAATACTTATGCCCTCTAGGGGAATAATTTCCAGGAAATTTGGCAATGCCTAAGTTGAAGTTCGCCCCATGCTGAATGACCGTCTCATGTAAGGTTGAGAGTAACACGTGATTTTGTGAATCGATTTGGGGTTGCGGCACCACTAGTAGGCCATGATATTTCCTAGTATTGCAGCCAATAATGGTGGTGCTTGTGTAGGCTCCAGATCGATTGGTACGAATGATTTCCCGCTCTAGGGAATAATTTAGATTGATTAGTTGGGATTTATCAAAATGGATATAGCTACTCATCGGGGAAAATTGAATTCAACTAAAAATAAGCTATTGCAGGGATAAGAAAAATTAAAGTTCAAAAAATAAAGGTTATGGAGACATAACCTTTAGCTATTCTTGTGTTTCAGGAATGAACCGCTTCCTTTTGCAGTTCCTCGCAGGTTTTGATGGACTCTTCAAACTTGCTGAGGTAGTTTTTAATCTGCAGGATATTTACTGGTTTCACTACCGGAAATTTCGGAGATGATTTAAACAGAGTAAACATAACTGTTGGTTTAGTTTTCATTTTAGTTTGCAAATGTTGTGCCAAAATGAAGAGATTGATAACAAAAAACCCCTCTTGGGAGGGGCTTTGGGTGAAAGACCGGGCTCGAACCGGCGACCTCTGGATCCACAAACCAGCGCTCTAACCAACTGAGCTACAATCACCATGTGGGATTCCAACTCTCAGCTTACCTTGAATTGGTTTGCAAAAGTAAGGACTGTCTTCCTTTGGAGCAAGACAGAGGCAATTTATTTGTTTGAAAAATACACATGGGCCTAATTTATAAGGCTAGTAATTTTAATCTGATTATTCTCTTTTTTACTGGCAACTAAAGAAAGTAAGATTTGGAGTTCAATTAAGTGAGCTGTTGACCATGGTATGATTGCGGATAATCCTAATTTTTAATCTGCTTCTAGCTGGTTCAACTCATTTCTGCACCTGAGGGCAGCGAAGCAGGGCAGAGCCTCCCGCCTTTTCACGAAGTATTCCGCGCTTGATTGCCTATATTTGTGTTTCTGAACCAATCTAGGTTCCTATTTTCTAACTATTCCCTCGCTACCTAATGAGCAACGAACCGATAGGATTTGATGCCTTCAAGCTAAACAAACAATTGCTCGATGCTGTAGCCGAATCTGGTTATACCGTTCCTACTCCAATCCAAGAACAAACTATTCCACTTGCTCTTGCGGGGCATGATGTTTTGGGAATAGCACAGACAGGTACAGGTAAAACTGCTGCCTACCTATTGCCCTTGCTCATGAAAATAAAGTATGCACAGGGCATGCACCCAAGGGGGGTGGTGTTGGCACCTACGCGAGAACTGGTCATGCAAATTGAAGAAGTGGCCCAGCACTTGGCAAAATACACAGGTCTTCGAATCGCTAGTCTTTATGGAGGCCTTGGCCCCAAAACGCAAATTGAGCGCGTAGCAGCAGGAGTTGACCTCCTCATCTCCACGCCAGGAAGGTTTATGGACCTCTACAGAAAAGGAGCTATTTATACCAAAGACTTAAAAACCATGGTATTGGATGAGGCTGATAAAATGATGGACATGGGATTTATGCCTCAAATCCGAGCGATTCTAGAGGTAATTCCATCCAAGCGCCAAAACTTGCTCTTCTCCGCTACCTTTTCCGGAAGGATAGACCACTTGGCAGCGGAATTTTTGGAGTTCCCTGAGCGCGTTGAAGTAGCTCCTTCTGCCACTACGGCAGAGACGATCGCCCAAGTTATCTACAACGTTCCCAATATTAAAACCAAGATCAACTTGCTTGCCCATTTGCTCGAGAATGAAGAAATCAACCGGGCCATGATTTTTACGCGAAGCAGAAAAAATGCGGAGTCGGTTTATTCCTTTTTGGATCGCAAGCATTTTGGAGAGATTCGAGTAATCCATGCCAACAAAGGGCAAAACACGCGGATCAACTCTATGGAAGACTTTAAGGCAGGCGATGTTCGAATCTTGGTAGCTACGGATGTAGCCTCTCGAGGATTGGATGTGACCTTGGTATCGCATGTGATCAATTTTGATGTTCCCTTGATCTATGAAGATTATGTGCATCGTATCGGTCGAACGGGTAGAGCTGAGAATGAAGGAAAAGCCATCACTTTTGTCAACCCAGCTGAGTCCTACCATTTCGAAAAAATCGAAGGCCTTATCCGCATGAAGGTTGATGAGTTGCCCATTCCGGATGAGGTAGATGTACCTGCTACGCCTTTTGAAGAAAAGCAAGGCTATGAAAGGGAGTTGGACCGGCTCAAGCAGCGGGACAACCCCGACTACAAAGGAGCTTTCCATGAAAAGAAGGAGCGCCCCAAAGAAAACATTGGTAAGGGTGCAAAAGTAAAGGCTAAGAAGAAGCAGAAAAAGCCAAACCGAAATCAGCTAAAAACGAAAAACCAAAAAAATAGAGGAAAACACGGAGAGGGGTAATTCCTTGAACTTATGGGTTGCTCTCAACAAGAATGCGAGCAACACCTTTGTAGATCAAAGTAGGTAAAAAAAGAAGGGGCCAATTGGCCCCTTCTCTGTTATCGGTCTGTTCTGGTATTGGTTCCATCCACAGGAGTCCGCTGCTCTCTATTGGCAAGGTCCCAGGCGGTATGGAAGATCAATTGAGCGCGCTTGGTCATCAAAGGAAATTCAATTTTGTCCACCGTATCGGTTACCTGATGGTAGTCGTCATGTACCCCGTTGAAGAAAAAGATCACTGGGATATTGAACTTGGCAAAATTGTAATGGTCAGAACGGTAGTAAAAACGATTTGGATCGTCCGCTGCATCGTATCTGTAATCTAGGATAAGGTTGGTGTAAGTAATGTTGTTGTACTCATTGATTTTTTTCAATTGAGTGGAAAGCATCTCCGAGCCAATGACATACACATAGTCCTTGTTCGCTTCTTTCTGGTATTCGTAGTCAATTCTACCCACCATGTCAATGTTGATGTTATTGACCGTGTTGGCAATTGGGAATACAGGGTTTTCCGCATAGTATTCAGATCCTAAAAGACCTTTTTCTTCGCCTGTAACATTCAGAAATAAAAGGCTTCTTCTAGGCTTCACTCCTTCTTTGGCTGCTTTTGCAAAAGCTTCCGCAATTTCCATGACAGATACAGTTCCTGAACCATCATCATCGGCACCATTGAAAGCATCGCCAGTGGAGCTCACACCCACGTGGTCGTAGTGTGAGGAGATCACTAATACTTCTTCTTTCTTATCCGTTCCTTCCAAAAAGCCCATTACATTGACCGCATCCACTGGAGTTTTAGTCTTTACGATCTGGTAGCTTGCTTTTTGCGATGCAATGGTTTCAGGATTGGTTTTTGCTGCTTCCTTCAATGTCTCTACAGATGCACCAAACAATTGCGCCATCTTGTCTGAACTCACCATAAACACCGGACGTTGCTTGATTTCCTGATCAAAGCCAATTCGGCCAGTGCCAGCCATGGACTTGTAGCGATTGGCGATGCGGTCAAAATTAGCTTGTCCTTCCATGGTAACAATCACGATTCCAGCAGCTCCAGCATCCATCACTTTTGCGACCAAGTCATTGCTTCTTACTCCCACAGCCCACAGCCCTACGAGTTTGCCCTTTACATCCACTTTGGCAAGGTTTTCATCGCTCACCAGGCCTAAGAACACTAGGTCTGTTTTCACTGCTTTCGATAGATTGCCGTCTCCAGTAAATACAAAGTCTGTGTTTTCCACCAACTTGGTTTTTCCGATTTGAAGACTCACTTGTGTGAAGAGGGAACTTACCAAAGGAACGTTTTGAAAGTAGCTGCCTCCATTAGGAGCAGTTAAGCCTAGGCCTTTGTAAAAATCAGCAAGGTAGTTGGCAGCAATTTTTCCTTCTGGAGAACCTGTATCACGGCCTTTCATCTCATCTGATGCCAGATAGGTTAGGTGCTTGGTAAGATCCTCTACCGTAATGGTGTTGGCATATTTTACTTGAACAGGGTTTTGAGCCCAGGCTGTCGTGAGGGTTGCAAACCCTAACACAACACTCAATAGGTATTTATTTTTCATTTTTTTTCATTTAAGACCCTAAGCTAGCTAATTTTTTTGCCCTCAAAAAAACCACTTATCATTTCTGCGTGTTATAGGATAAATTTTAAACTTGTGCCTCGGCAATTTCTTACGGAAAGTATACCTTTGTACACGTAAAATCGGAAAGAATTCACACCCAAATAGTTCATACGTTCAACCCTTACTTATGCAGATCAATCTTAACACTGCTGTCAAATTTGAAAGCAGACACAATGGCCCGACAGAGGCAGAAGTTGCAGCGATGTTGGAAAAAATCGGAGCCTCAAGCTTGACCGAACTCATCAACCAAACTGTACCCCAATCCATTCAATTGGAGCGGCCACTTCAGCTTCCAGCAGCCCAGCTAGAGTCTGATTTTTTAAAGAGTTTCAAAAAATTGGCTTCCAAGAATAAGGTATTTTCTTCTTTTATTGGTTTAGGGTATTACGATACACTAGTACCAGGAGTAGTCCTTCGCAATGTATTGGAAAATCCAGGATGGTATACTGCCTACACCCCTTATCAAGCTGAAATTGCACAGGGAAGATCAGAGGCCTTGATCAACTTCCAGACTGTAGTGATTGAGTTGACAGGCATGGAACTATCTAATGCATCCTTACTTGACGAGGGAACTGCTGCCGCGGAAGCTATGACCATGCTTCATGCTGTGAAGCCTCGGGAGAAGAAAAATGCGAACACCTATTTTGTAGATGAAAAGGTATTTCCACAAACTAAGGCTCTGCTAGTTACACGAGCGGAGCCTGTAGGAATCAACTTGGTATTTGGTCCTTTGTCCTCTCTTGACCTTACGGATCCGGAATTGTATGGAGCCATGTTTCAGTATCCAAATGTGGATGGTGAAGTATTGGACTACACGGCCTTGGTGGCAGCAGCGAAAGAAAATAAGGTATTGACAGCCTTCGCTTCTGACCTATTGGCCTTAACGCTTTTGACTCCTCCAGGTGAAATGGGAGCAGACGTGGTGGTGGGTTCCGCCCAGCGTTTTGGCGTTCCTATGGGCTATGGTGGGCCACATTCTGCATTTTTTGCAACCAAAGAAGAATTCAAGCGACAGATTCCTGGTCGTATCATTGGTGTTTCCATTGATCGAGCTGGAAATAAGGCCTACCGTATGGCTCTCCAAACTCGTGAGCAGCACATCAAACGTGAAAAGGCAACTTCCAATATTTGTACTGCACAGGTATTGCTTGCAGTGATGTCAAGCTTTTATGCGGTCTATCACGGACCAACAGGTCTAAAAAATATAGCGCTTCGTACGCATGGCCTTGCCAAATTGACTGCTAAAGGATTAGAGAAGCTGGGCTTTACTTTAGGTTCAAAATCCTATTTTGATACCTTGATGGTGCAGGTAGATGCAGCGACGCAATTTAAGTTGAAAGCACTAGCAACAGCGGCTCAAGTGAACTTTAGATATCAGGAAGGTGCAGTTTTCATTGCATTTGACGAGGCCAAAACCATCGCAGATGCCCAACAAGTAATCGCAATTTTTGCAGGTGCCAAGGGGCTAAGCTCTCCTTTCAACCCCGAGATGGCAGATTCCCTTCAATTGGAATGGGCAGCCGCGCTAGTGCGAACTTCTGCTTATTTGACTCATCCGGTATTTAATAGTTACCACAGCGAGCACGAAATGCTACGCTACATCAAAAAGCTAGAATCTAAAGATCTTTCCTTGGTGCATTCCATGATTGCCTTGGGTTCCTGCACCATGAAGTTGAATGCTACTGCCGAAATGATCCCGGTAACCTGGCCAGAATTTGGCCAAATCCACCCTTTTGCGCCAATTGATCAGACAGAAGGTTATCAGGAGTTGTTTACCAACCTAAGAACTTGGTTAACCGAGATCACTGGTTTTGCAGATACCTCCTTGCAACCGAATTCTGGAGCGCAAGGCGAGTATGCAGGATTAATGGTGATTCGTGCCTATCACCTCAACAGAGGAGAAGGACATCGAAATATAGCATTGATTCCAACCTCAGCGCATGGTACCAACCCAGCATCTGCTGTGATGGCAGGCATGAAAGTGGTATTGGTCAATTGCGATGACAAGGGGAACATTGATGTAGAAGATCTAAAAGCTAGAGCTGAAGAGCATGCAGGCGAACTTTCCTGCTTGATGGTGACTTATCCTTCAACCCATGGCGTATTTGAAGAGGCAATTCAAGAAATATGTGCGACCATCCATTCTTATGGTGGTCAAGTGTATATGGATGGTGCCAACATGAATGCTCAGGTTGGGGTAACTTCTCCAGGGCGAATTGGTGCGGATGTTTGTCATCTCAACTTACACAAGACTTTCTGTATTCCTCACGGTGGAGGAGGTCCTGGCATGGGTCCGATTTGCGTAGCTGCACACCTGGCTCCATTTCTTCCAAGTAACCCTTTGGTAAAAACCGGGGGTGAGCATGCAATAACTTCGATTTCTTCCGCTCCTTACGGCAGTGCAAGTATTCTTCCGATCTCTTATGCCTACATCTCCATGATGGGAGGCGATGGACTTACTCGGGCTACACAGATTGCTATCTTGAATGCAAACTACATTAAAGAGCGGTTGAGTGGAAATTACCCATTGCTCTACACGGGTTCAAAGGGTCGGGCAGCTCACGAAATGATTGTGGATTGCCGTTCCTTCAAAGAAGTAGGAGTAGAAGTAGAAGATATCGCCAAGCGCTTGATGGATTATGGATTCCATGCGCCTACGGTATCCTTCCCTGTGGCAGGTACCTTGATGATTGAGCCTACCGAATCAGAGACGAAAGCGGAGTTGGATAAATTCTGCGATGCGATGCTTGCCATTCGTGAAGAAATTAGAGAAATCGAAGATGGAAGAGCCGATAAGGTAGAAAACGTGCTTAAAAATGCACCGCATACTGCCACAATGGTCTTGACTGGAACTTGGGAGATGCCATATTCAAGAGAGAAGGCAGTATTCCCTGCTCCTTTCGTCAAAGAGAACAAATTCTGGCCTTCAGTACGAAGAATTGATTCGGCTTATGGAGATCGTAATTTGATCTGTAGCTGTATTCCTGTAGAGGAATATGCAAGCTAATTCATTAGCTAAATGAAACAGAAAAGGCCCCGCGTGTACGGGGCCTTTTCTGTTTCTATTCAAACATGAACATGTCGTTCTGCATGGTAGGAGGATCGGACAAGGGGTCCTGATTCCACGTATTTAAGTCCTCTTCGCAGTCCTTCTTCCTTGTACATGGCAAAGGTGTCGGGATGGATAAATTCCGCTACTTCGATGTGCATTTTTGTGGGTTGCAGGTATTGGCCTAGCGTTAGGATATCACAGCCATTTGTTGCCAAGTCATCTATCGCTTGGTATACCTCCTCCATGGTTTCTCCAAGGCCTAGCATGATTCCAGTTTTTGTTCGTTTACCTGCTTCTTTGATTCGCTTAATTTGTTCTAAGGAGCGCTCGTATTTTGCTTGTGGGCGCACCATTCTATAAAGCCTGCCCACAGTCTCCATGTTGTGTGACACTACTTCTTGACCACCTTCAATCATTCGATGGAGTGCATCCCAATTGCTTTTTACATCTGGAATGAGTGTTTCAATGGTGGTGGATGGAGAGAGTTCTTTTGTCTGGATTACCGTTTGATACCAAATTTCTGCACCTCGATCTTTGAGCTCATCTCTATTCACTGAAGTGATGACCGCATGTTTTACGCCCATCAATTGAATTGCTTCAGCCACACGTCTTGGTTCGTCGGTATCGTACTCGTTTGGCTTTCCTGTAGCTACCGCACAAAAAGAACAAGATCGGGTACAAACATTTCCCAAGATCATGAATGTTGCCGTGCCTGCACCCCAGCATTCGCCCATGTTGGGGCAATTGCCGCTTTCGCAGATGGTATGTAATTTATGCTGATCTACCAGTTTTCTAACTTTAGCATATTCGGTCCCTACGGGTAGCTTTACTCGAAGCCAATCGGGTTTTTTACGTCTGGTGGCTTCTTCAGAGATAACTGGTAATTCAATCATGGGATTAAAATTTGTTGCAAAGGTAATTTAGGACTGACAAAAACTCGCTTTTTTGAATTACTTTCTAAAGCCAAAGAATAAAGTAAAGTAGGCGGACTGAAAAAGTTGTTTGTTTTCAGCAGTCTGGATAAGCGGAATTTTTTTCTGAAATCCTTCCAGCTGGTAGCCTACTTCTAGGCCAGTGGCATTGCTTTTAAAAACCCCAAATTCAAAATGGAGTGCTGCTTTTGCCATTCCACCAATTGCTAGTTTGGACTGTCCTACGCCTTCCAAAAGCTGGCCCGTTCCTAGGATATTAAACCTGCTTTGATGAATGGCGGGATCATAAGGTTCCACCACCGTTTCTACTCGATTCAATGCATACTCAATAAAGTAAGGTGCAATAAGACCAATTGAAGGGCCTACAGCCGCTAGAGCTGAAACCTGAACCCCCTGATTAGGAGCTTTCTTAAAAAGAATTATTTCCCTTCCGTAGTGAGGGCGTATGGCATAGAGGTAATTAGATTTTCCAAAGATGTAATTGTTTCCTGTAACGGTAGTATACCGTACTTCTTTGGGATGCTTTACATTGGCGAGCTCAAGCCCAAAGTAGGCAAACTGTGAATCGTCGATCCGGCTTCCTACCTTCAGGGCAAAACCACCGATCATCCCTCCATTGGTATTCTTATTAATTCCCAATAGGTATTCTCTATCGTATTCGTAATTGCCCACATCTTCTCGCTGTGCTAATGCAGGAATAGCCAGGAGGAAGAAAAATAACGGAATCAGGAAATTCAGCTTGCTCATTCGCATTGGTCGAAAATAATGTCCAATTTTGGTTTGATATCTATATAACTGAATTTTAAAAGTAAGAGTTTATGCCCACTATAAAAAGTTCGTACCTAGGGAACTTGAGAACCCAAGCGACACATGTTCTTTCGGGAAATGCACTGTTGACAGATGCACCCTTAGATAACAATGGAAAAGGCGAAGCTTTTTCGCCTACGGATTTGGTTGCTGCTGCCTTGGGAAGCTGTATGGTGACTATTATGGCCATAATTGCGGAGCGGGAAGGAGTTTCCTTGGAGAGCCTTTCTTGGGAAATCACAAAGATCATGCAAAGCGAACCAAGAAAAATTCAAGAGATCCAAGTGAATTTTTCTTGGTCTGGTCCCACTTTCACTCCTGCATTGAGTCAAAAATTAAAAAATGCTGCCCGCACTTGTCCTGTTGCCTTGAGCCTGGACCCATCAATAATCCAAACGATCACCTTTGACTTTTAAACTCATAGCGCGTTTTTAACACATTCTTCGAAAGAAATAAACCCAAAAAATTATGTCTTTTTTATTTGAAAGCTTTAGTGGATGGAAAAAATACTGCGAGGAGCAGTCTTTGTCCTTAGTTGATGTGGTGCTCGAATACGAGGTTACCCAAAAAGGGGCAACTTCAGAACAGGTTCGGCAGGGGCTCCAAAAGGCCTATCAGGTAATGAAAGATGCTGTAAAGACAGGTTTGGAGGAGGAGATGAATTCTCGCTCAGGTATGATTAGGAGTGGCGCCAAGAAAGTGTATAATCATCCCTTAACTGTCCTTTCACCAGAATTTCAGCGTTTGATTTCCAGAGCTTTGGCAGCCAAGGAGGTTAATTCCTGTATGGGTAGGGTAGTGGCTGCTCCCACTGCGGGGGCTTCGGGAATCCTGCCGGGCACTTTGGTGACCTTACAAGAAATTCATGGCCTTTCAGATGCCAAGATTTGTGAAGGCTTACTAATTGGTGCTGGGATAGCCTTAATTATTGAACAAAAAGCAAGTTTGGCCGGCGCAGTCGGTGGTTGCCAAGCAGAAACTGGTTCGGCCGCTGCGATGGCTGCAGGAGCAATAGTCTATTGTTTGGAAGGTACGACGGACCAACTTTTTAATGCAGTAGCGATCACGATTCAGTGCATGTTGGGACTTGTATGTGATCCTGTAGCAGGCTTGGTGGAAGTTCCTTGTGTTGTTCGAAATGCCAGTGCTGCAGCGATTGCGTTTAGTTCGGCACAAATAGCGTTAGCCAATGTAAGTGCCGTGATTCCTGTTGATGAATGCATAGAAGCAATGGGAGAGGTCGGCGCATCAATGGAAAGCCGCTACAAAGAAACGGCTATGGGAGGGCTTGCAGCAACCTTGACCGGCCAAGAAATAGCCAAACGCGTGTTGATTCAAGATATTGAGATGCTTCCGGATGAGGAATTACCGAAGTAAGGCGCTAATTGGGGGAAATAGCAATAACCATTCGATGGAGAAACTGAAGATTACCCCCCAGATGAGCCCACTTAGTAGCATGTAGCCTAAGATTTTCTTTTTGTCTGATCCGAAGGACACCAGGATTAAGGTGCCTCCAATAGGGGTGAGTAAAATAGGTGTCAGTGCAGCAATCCCTATTTCCCCATAGGAACTCCAGATTCGAACAATTCGTCGATTTTTTTTGGTAAACACTTTCTTTTTCTTGCTACTTCGCGCTTGAAGGTACTGCTTGACGCGTGTGCCTAGAAAGGTAAAAAAGGTGACACTTGTCATCATCCCCAAAACGCTGACTCCAATAATCTCCCAGGGACTATAACCTGCTGCAGCGCCCAGTATGGGGCCAGCAAAAAACTTGATTAGGCAAAGCAAGTAAATTCCAAAAAAGGTAAAAAAGGCTTCGCTCATCTTGTAAAAGTAATTTGTATAGAGTGAATGTTCGGAGTTTCTTTGCTACGGATTATTGCAAAACAAGGCTTAAAGGTAAGGGGAATAGATTTCACTTTGTTTCTTTTCCGTGCGGGAAAAGCTTTCTAATTACGGGCAATTGGCAAACAATTCAAGTGTCGATAGCAATTATGAATTAGTAATTATAGCTTCTCGCCAAAGGCTAGATCTCCTGCATCTCCAAGGCCAGGTACGATGTAGGACTTCGCATTGAGTTTCTCATCAAGGGTTCCTAGCCACAACGAATAGGGAACCTTAAGGTGGTTAGCCAGGTGTTGTACCCCTTCGGGTGCTGCAAATGCTGCTGCCAAGTGGATGGCTTTTGGCGTTCCGTATTGCAAAAGGGTCTCCAAAGCTGCTACGCAGGACTGCCCAGTGGCGAGCATGGGATCTACGAGAATCAATACTTTGTTGTCTAGATTTGGGCTGGCATGGTAACCCAGCTGTACTTCTATTTTCTCATCACTCTCCTCGCGGAATACACCAATAAATCCACTTTCTGCCTGGTCAAAAAAAGTTAAAAATCCTTGGTGAAAAGGCAGTGCGGCACGTAAGACAGCGACCAATACCACCTGATCTGCAGGAACCGACGTCTGGGTGCTTTCCAAAGGGGTCTTTACTATGATGCTTTGGTAGGCTAAGGTTTTTGACACCTCGTACGCGAGCAATTGACCCAAGCGCTCCAAATTTTTCCGAAACCGCATCCGATCCTTTTGAATATGGACGTCTCGTAGTTCTGCCAAAAACTGGGTAGCGATGGAAGGATGTTCTGAAAGAATAAACATGACTCAATCTACCTAAAAAGATTGAAAGAGTAGGTACAACGTACTTTGGAGGCAGTATATTTTTAAAAAGGAGTGCCAGAAGATGAAAAGGGAAAACAGAAAATCTTGGATCTATCTGACAAAAAAAGGCTGGATAAAATCCAGCCTTCTTATATCTGTTAGAAGAGTTAATTACTTCAATTCGAAGCTTGCTCTTCTTGATAGTTGTCTTGCATCTGCTGAAGCCTTGTCAACTGAGGTATCTTCGCCATAACCTTTGTAAGTTATTCTTGAAGCATCTACTCCAGAGGATATTAGCAATTCGTAACTTGATTTTGCTCTACGCTCAGCAAGTTTCATGTTGTAGTCTTCTGGGCCTAACTCATCCGCGTAACCTTTAACTTCAATTTTCACACCTGGATTTCTCTTCAAGAAGTTGGAGATGTATTGAGCTGCGCTTACTGAATAAGCCAATGGCTTGTCGCTGTCGAATGCGAAATAAACGTTCACATAACCTTCATTTATTGCTTTTCTAGTGTAATCTATTTCGTCTCTTGTTACTTCAGTTGGGCAACCATTAGTTGCTGCAGCTCCTGGCTGAAATGGACACTTATCCAAGTGATCAGGTGTACCATCACCATCAGAGTCAAGAGTTGATCCAGAAGAACCTACTCTCGCTCCAGCAGGAGTATTAGGCTCTTTGTCGAGGTAATCAGGAACGCCGTCTGCATCAGAATCTTTAAGCATGTCTTTGATACCGCTGATTTGAGTAGCCAACTCTTCTTTAGTAGCATATTTGTTTGCTGCAATGAACCAGTCTGCATGTTGTGTCTGCTTACCGAGATAGATGTTAACTCCTAAAGTACCAGTCCACCAAGTACCATTAGTGCCGTAATAGCCATTATTTGTAGATGGATTAGCCATTGTTGCAGCCAGAATTGCTGTTTTGCCGTCGAATGTTATTGTTTGGCGACCATTCAAAATTGTAGAAATATCTCCTACCAGAGCAACCTTCTCTGTAAGTTTGATTTGAGGAGTAAAACCAAAAATCATATTGTAAACACGGTCATTGAAATAGTTGTAGGTATTCATTTCAGGATTCACTACACCAATACCTCCACCCATATGGAGTAACAACCCAAGTTTGTTGGAGAAAGACTCAAAATTCATGATGCGGCCAACATTGGCTACACCTTGAAGGTTCAATCGGAAGTACTTGGTGTCGAACTTCCCGATAGTTCCCTCAACTTCTTGGAAGGAACCAAAACCATAGTCTAGCTTTGCTCCAAACTTCTCATTGAACATGTAGCGTACCCCAAGGTCAGCATGTCCTAGATTGAGTGTTGGAGAAAGAAAACCCGCAGTTAGAGGGGCCATTGGCTTATTGAAGCCGGCAGTGGCTTCTAGAGACCACTTGTTAAACTCCTGTGCATTGGCGGCGATGGCCATTGAACCGGATAAAAGGACAGATAATATAAGTTTTTTCATGACAAAAAATTTTTGTTGCGAATGTTGAGGTTTGGTGAATCTGATAACAAAGATATACGCTTTTTATTTACTGCAAAATTAAACGATTTATTTAAATAACAAGGCATTAACAAATTTGTTTCCTATTAATTATGGCCTTATTTCGTGTTTCTTTTATCATATTCTATGCCAATTAATGATTTTCTAAAAGAATTGCTTTTGATTCCCTCCGTTTCTGGGGATGAATCTGAGGTAGCATTAAGTCTTTTGAACTGTATAAATCAACGTAAAAGTAAATGGAAGGCTGTTCCTGAGATTTTTCATGGGGACGAATTTCATGATTGCATTCTCTTGCGATTTGGGACACCGCGTACTGCTGTTTTTGCTCATGTAGACACAACAGGCTTTATGGTTCGCTATGCCAATCAATTGATTCCTGTGGGGGGTCCTGAGCTTATTCCAGGTACTCGGCTGGTTGGAAGGGATAGTTATGGGGAGATTTCTTGCAATTTGGTGGTGGAAGGGGAAGCCCTTTTTCATGATTTTCCTAGAAAAATAGATCGAGGAACTCGACTTTCATTTGCTCAGGAGATTCGAATTGATTCGGAATTTATTCAAGCAGCATACTTGGATAATCGGCTGGGTGTATTTTCCGCCTTGCAGCTCTGTGAAACGCTAGAAGACGGATGGGTGGTCTTTACTACTTACGAGGAGCATGGAGGAGGGAGTATGCCTTTTTTACTTCAATTTATCCAAGTTACAGCCCCAGTCAAGCAAGCGCTGATCTCCGATATCACCTGGATTACGGATGGCGTTCACCACCACGAAGGAGTCGTGATTTCTATCCGAGATAAATTCATTCCCCGAAAAAAATTCATTGATCGAATTATTCAGCTGGTGCAGCAAAGCGGAATACCATTTCAATTGGAAGTTGAAGCGTACGGGGGAAGTGATGGCAGGGAAATTCAATTTTCCCCCTATACCATCGATTGGTGTTTTATTGGTGCGCCCGAAGATTTGGTACATAGTCCGGATGAAAAAGTTTCGCTCCGAGATTTGGAGTCAATGGTGAAAGTATATCGATACCTGTTGAAAGAACTTTAAACTAAATCATGAAGAAGATTCAGATAAAGGATAAAACCTTTGAAACCTACCTCACGGAAGCTCAAATTAAACAGCGAATCAAAGAATTAGGGGTTCAAATAGGAGCTGATTTTAAAGGAGAAGAGCTGGTGCTTTTAGGTGTCCTCAATGGCTCCTTTGTGGTCATGGCAGACTTAGTTAGAGCAATCCCTATACCGCTTACCTGTGAGTTTATTAAAATTTCATCCTATTCTGGCATGGAATCAACGGGTAAGGTGATGGAAGTAATTGGAATCCCACCTTCAATTGCTTCGAAAAATGTGCTAGTTGTAGAGGATATTGTCGATACGGGCAACAGCATGGCCTATCTCATGAAGCAGTTAGCGGCATATGAGCCAAAGCGCATTGCAATTGTTACCTTGCTCTTCAAAAAAGAGGCTTTTTTGTTTAATTATCCTTTAGATTATGTTGGTTTTGAAATTCCGAATAAATTTGTGGTTGGATTTGGTCTCGATTACGACGGTGAGGGTCGTAACTTTCCAGATATTTATCAGCTAAGTATCCCCTAAACTAGTTCCCCTATGCTTAATCTTGTTTTGTTTGGACCTCCAGGTGCTGGCAAAGGTACTCAGAGTGAAAAAATTATTGATGCCTATGGATTGACTCACCTATCTACAGGGGATTTATTTCGAAAGCATCTTGGCGAAGGAACAGCACTTGGGACATTAGCAAAAGGGTATATGGATCAAGGTCATTTGGTTCCAGATGAGGTAGTCATTCAAATGGTGGAACAAAAGATTGAAAGTAACCAAGATAGCCAAGGTTTTATTTTTGATGGCTTCCCCAGGACGACTGCCCAGGCAGAGGCTTTGGATGCGATGCTACATAAAAATGGGATGCATATTTCAGGAATGATTGCCCTAGACGTCCCTAAAGCAATTTTAATGGCGCGAGTTCTTGAAAGAGGAAAAACTTCAGGCCGAGTGGACGATCAGGAAGAAACGAAAATAAATACCCGAATTCAGGTTTACTTAGACGAAACCTTACCAGTAGCGGCCTACTACGAAAAACAGGGAAAATTCCATCAAATCAATGGCGTAGGAAAGATTGAAGAAATCTTTAACCAGATTACTGCCGTAATTGATGGGTACTGATCTCTAGCATTTATTAAATTTGTATTTCCAAGACTTGGCTAGGCTCTAGGGCTTAGCCTTTTTTTCTTTTTCTATCTATGGCTGACTCTAATTTCATCGACTACGTAAAATTTTGTTCCAGATCTGGAGCAGGTGGTGCTGGCGCCATGCATTTCCGGAGGGAAAAGCATGTGCCTAAAGGGGGACCTGATGGCGGAGATGGCGGTCGTGGAGGACATATAATATTGAGGGGGACCACACAAGTTTGGACTCTCCTTCACCTCAAATACAAAAAGCACGTGATTGCAGAACCTGGAAAAGGAGGAGATGGTGGCCGTAGAACAGGGGCAGATGGGAATGATATGATCTTGGAGGTTCCTCTTGGTACTGTGGCTAAGGATGCAGAAACAGGAGAAAAGAGATTTGAAATCACCGCTGATGGGCAGGAAATAATTCTTACCAAAGGAGGGCGTGGAGGATTAGGAAACGACCATTTCAAATCTTCCACCAATCAGGCGCCGCATTATGCGCAACCTGGGGAAGAAGGTATTGAGGAATGGATCATTCTCGAATTGAAATTGCTTGCTGATGTAGGTTTGGTAGGCTTCCCAAATGCAGGTAAATCCACACTGCTCTCTTCGATTTCTGCAGCTAAGCCTGAAATTGGAGACTATCCATTTACGACCCTTGTACCAAATTTGGGGGTTGTAAGCTATCGAGATGACAAATCTTTTGTGATGGCAGATATTCCTGGAATTATTGAAGGAGCAGCTGAAGGAAAGGGTTTAGGAATTCGATTTTTGAGACATATCGAGCGCAATTCCATCCTACTATTTTTAATTCCCGCCGATGCGAAGGATATCGGAGATCAGTATCGAATTCTGTTGGGAGAGCTACGTAAATACAATCCCGAACTTTTGGATAAAAAGCGCTTGCTTGCTATTTCTAAGGTAGATATGCTGGATGAGGGCCTGATGAAAGAAATGGAAAGAGAGATCCCTAAGGATCTTCCGTATGTGTTTATTTCCTCCATCAGCCAATACAACTTGGAAAAACTCAAGGATTTAATTTGGCAGGCCATTCACTCCTAAATCCGTCACTTTGTCAGCATTGATGGTCTGGCAAAATCCTTGTTAGTTCAAAAAAAGCCAACTATGATCGATATACCTATGGAAAATAAAAATCAAGAACAACAAGAAGCGGAATTGAAGCTCGATGAAACGCAATTGGAGGAGAATAGCGAAGAAGTAGGAGATTCTGCTGAAGAAAATGACCAAAGTCAGGAAGAAAAACTAATTGCTGAAGTAGCTGAACTAAAGGAGAAGTACCTTCGGCTCTATTCTGATTTTGAAAATTTTAGAAAAAGAACGGCTAAAGAGCGAATTGATTTGATTAAAACAGCCTCAGAAGAGGTTTTGAAAGATCTTATTCCAGTGGTAGATGATTTTGAGCGTGCGACTAAAGCAGCTGAAAAGGAAGTAGATACACTAAAAATTCAAGAAGGAAACCAGCTAATTTTCCATAAACTGGTGAAAATTCTTGAATCCAAGGGTTTGAAACCCATGGAAGAATTGATTGGACAGCCGTTTAATCCTGACACTCAGGAGGCGATTACTCAAATTCCGTCACCAAGCCCAGAGTTTAAAGGAGCAGTGGTAGACGTGGTTGAAAAAGGCTACTTCTTGGGCGAAAAGGTTGTTCGATTCGCCAAAGTAGTAATTGGAGCATAACAGAATTATGGCAAAAAGAGACTATTACGAGGTACTTGGAGTTTCTAAATCTGCTAGTGCAGACGAGATCAAGAAAGCCTATCGCAAGCTTGCGATTCAGTACCACCCTGACAAAAACCCAGATAATCCTGAGGCTGAAGATAAGTTTAAGGAAGCAGCCGAAGCGTATGAGGTGTTGAGCAATCCGGAAAAGAAGCAGCGTTACGACCAATTTGGCCATCAAGGCATGGGAGGAAACGGCGGCTATGGCGGCGGTGGGATGAATATGGAGGATATATTCTCCCAGTTTGGTGACATCTTCGGCGGTGGTGGCGGCGGCTTTGGTTCTTTCTTTGGCGGCGGCGGCGGCGGTAGACGTACCAAAAAAGGAACGAACCTACGAGTGAAGTTGAAGCTTACCCTTAGCGAAATTGCGAACGGTGTAGAAAAGAAAATTAAAGTTAAAAGGCAGGTGGTTGCCCCGGGAGTGACCTTTAAAACCTGTTCTGCCTGTCAAGGAAATGGTCAAGTAAAGAAAGTTGTCAATACCATGTTGGGCCAAATGGTCTCTGCTAGTACCTGTGGGGTATGTGGAGGATCAGGGCAGCTGGTAGACAAAAAACCTGAAGATGCAGATTCACGAGGCCTTCTACTGAAAGAAGAAGTAATTTCCATCACTATTCCAGGCGGAGTGGGTGAAGGCATGCAACTCAGCATGTCCAGCAAAGGAAACGAAATGCCTGGAGGGATACCGGGAGATTTATTGATTGTCATCGAAGAGGCTGAGGATGGGATTTTCCAAAGGGAAGGCAACAATGTCATCTATGACTTACATATTTCTTTTATTGAAGCTGTCTTGGGCGATTCGGTAGAAGTGCCTACCCTCGATGGAAAAGTAAAAATCAAAATTGACCCAGGTACCCAAAGTGGAAAAATGCTTCGCCTCAAGGGCAAGGGAATTAAAGACATCAATGGATATGGGAGAGGTGACCAATTGATTATGGTCAATATTTGGACGCCGACCTCACTTTCAAAAGAGGAAAGAACTGTTTTGGAAGGATTGAAGCAGTCCGAAAATTTCAAGCCCGATCCTGGAAAGCAGGATAAATCCTTCTTTGATCGGATGAAAGAGTTTTTTTAAAAAAATGAAAAGCCAGAGTTAAGCTCTGGCTTTTTTTATATTTTTAAAAAACCTTTTATGGTCTGCTCCGTACCCTAATGCTATGCTTAAAAAATTGTGCCTTTTTCTTTTCCTTATACCCACTACAGGGGGTTGGGTATGTGCACAATTTGTAAAGGAATACCGGGTGGCCGAAAAGGTTGGAATTGAAGAGGTGAGTTTGAATTTCAGTTCCTACAAAAGTGAAACTCAAGTGAAGCGGAGTGTTGGGATGGATCCTCTACTGATACATGGACACCTTTTGCAAGCAAATATTCTCCCCGATTTCCGATCCTCGACTTCAAATAATAGCGTAATAGCGAGCTTGGTTCATAAGAATATTGAATCGGATAACCTTGGCAAAAGCATCACTTCCAAATTATTCTCCACTTCCACGGGTTTTGATCACAGTTGGGATGTAGGACTCACCAGTAGCTATGTCTACGACCTTGATTTTAATCTCGGGATGGGTACTGCAGATTTTGATCTTGCGCAGCTGGCAGTCACAGCGCTAAAAATCAAAAGTGCGAGTACGGATGTGTTCATCCATTACAGCACAAACACACCAAACGCTGTCGTAATGGACACCTTGTTGGTTACCCTCAACATGGGAGCTGTTGACCTACATCAAGCCCAGTTGACACAAGCAAAAAAGGTGATCATCGAAGTAAATTATGGACAGATAAATTTGAATTATGGGCTGCCTCAGTCCATTAAAGGGCAAGTGATCGCAGCAGTTGGCGGTGGGACCATTTACTTAAAGCTTCCTCCTGAATCTAGTCCTGTCAAGATCCGAATGAAGACCACTCCGCTTTGTCGAACTTTTTTACCGGATTATTTAAGAGCTATTGGGGAAGATACTTTTGTAACCAAAGGCTATTCCGCCTCAGATCCTAGGCTCCTGGAGTTTGTTTTGGATGTAGGGGTAGGCTCTATTACCGTAGAGTAATATGTTAGAAATCCGCCAACTCAACAAAAATTATGGGAGCCACAGGGCACTAACGGACCTAGACTTAGTGGTTCCAGAAGCGGAAATTTTTGGTTTACTCGGGCCCAATGGCGCAGGTAAGACTACGCTTATTCGAATCATCAATCAGATCATTGAGCAGGATAGCGGGGAAGTGATCTTGGATGGGCAACAGTTGTCGGGCGAGGCCATTCGCAAAATTGGATATCTCCCAGAGGAGCGAGGCCTATATAAAAAAATGGGGGTTTGGGATCAGCTGATTTATTTTTCTAGGATTAAAGGGCTGAATGCAGCAGAAGCAAAGCTGCGGGTGAATTATTGGCTGGAGAAATTTGAAATCTCTTCCTGGAAAAACAAGAAAATTGAAGACCTGTCCAAGGGTATGGCTCAGAAAATTCAATTTATTGCGACAGTCATTCATTCCCCTCGAGTATTGATTTTGGATGAACCATTTTCCGGTTTTGACCCAGTGAATGCCGCGATTCTAAAAAATGAAATCCTAGAACTAAAGCAAGGAGGCACTACCATTTTGCTAAGCACCCACCGAATGGAGTCTGTAGAGCTACTTTGTGATCAAGTAGCGATGATCCATAAATCAAAGAAAATTTTGGATGGGAGCATCCGAGAGATAAAATCCAGGTTTAGGCCCATGGAAATCCGCGCTAGTCTTCAGCACCTCAACCAAGAGCTACCACCTACCTGGAAAATTGAGGCTTCGGAGGACGGGAAAGTAGATCTTTTGATTCCGCTAAACGGCCAATCTCCAAATCAATTGCTTCACGAATTGATGGCTTTTGGGGAGGTGATTTCTTTTCAGGAGCGTTTTCCGAGTATGGAAGAAATTTTTATCCAACAGGTAAATGCCAGTGCTCATGCATAAGGTTTTCCTAGTGATCCAAAGAGAGTATTTGGCGAGGGTCAAGAAAAAATCCTTTCTAGTTGCCACCTTACTCACACCACTGATTTTTCCTGCGATCATGGCGATTTTTGTATGGATAGCGGTGGAGGAAAAAGAAAACCAATCCCTACGAGTGATTGAAGTTGTGGACGAAACTGGGCTATTTTTTATGGAAAGTTCAAATCAATATGCTTTTAGCACCTCGGTAAAGAATTTGGAAGAGGCAAAAGCCTTGGTCAA
Organism: Spirosoma fluviale; assembly: GCA_945897085.1. GTDB lineage: Bacteria > Bacteroidota > Bacteroidia > Cytophagales > Cyclobacteriaceae > Algoriphagus. The sequence goes on from CAMDEU010000005.1 coordinate 49,975, forward strand.
TAAGGGGGAGCGTTATGGAGCTTTGTATATTCCCAAGATGGAGCTGTCGGCTCCGGAGGGCATTCAATTTTATGGTTTAGAAAATCCAAGCACTGCATTGGTTGGCTATTTGGAAGTTTCACTCAAACGGAAAATTGAGGATCAGAAACTATATACTAAGGGAATAGATCCTAAGGTATTGAAGGAGATTCGGACTGAAGTAACCGTTCAGGCGCTTACGCTTGGGGATGCTGGGGAAGAAAAAGTGACAGATGCAACCGTGAATTATGCGCTTGGATTTTTGTCTGGGATCTTGATTTACCTCTTTATTTTTATCTATGGCAACCAGATTATGCAGGGGGTTATAGAGGAGAAATCCACACGGATTGTAGAGATTTTGGTTTCTTCACTGCGGCCATTTCAACTCATGATGGGAAAAATAGTGGGTATTGGAGCGGTGGGTCTAACCCAGTTTTTAATTTGGGTGCTTCTTGTTGGTACACTTTCTTCCCTCGTGATGGGTGTGTTGGGCATGCAAATGCCTCAGCAGCAGGCTATGGAGATGGCAAATCCGGAACTGATGGCAGCAACACCTGATACAGGGGAATTGGGGGCGATACTTCAGGTTATCGACGGGATTGATTTTGTGTCTTTGGTGGCTGCCTTTGTGTTTTATTTTTTGGGCGGGTATTTGTTATATGGGGCCCTATTTGCAGCAGTAGGCGCTGCAGTAGATTCGCCTTCAGATGCCCAGCAATTTATGCTTCCTATTACTATTCCTTTATTGATTGGGTACATGGGCCTGTTTGTTTTTGTACTCCAAGATCCAAGTAGCAGCACTTCGTTCTGGCTTTCGATTATTCCGCTTACCTCACCGATTGCGATGATGGGTAGGATTAGCTATGGTGTTCCGTTTTGGGAATTAGCCTTATCGATGGGCTTGCTGGTGCTCGGCTTTTTCGGGACTACTTGGCTAGCAGCAAAAATTTATCGAATTGGCATTTTGATGCATGGAACCAAGCCTTCTTACAAGACTATTTGGAAATGGGTCAAGAGTACTAATTGATATTGCACCCTTAGGGTGTATGTTAGAATTATTCCGAAGGGAAGTAGTTGGTTCTCCAAGAAAGCCTTATTTTTCCTGAGCTAGAGATACTTTTATTTTCATTCTTTAGTTACTAGTATGATACACCAGCCTTGCGAATGAAAAACCGTTTTCAGGATATAGCCTCAATTGACTTCTATCAAAACAAAAAGTTAGTGAAATGGCTGATTTTTTTAATCTCTCTTTTGCTGGGGCTGGGATCGATAGGATATACTCACCGACTTGTGGAGGAACTGCGAGAGCGT